>JALYTT010000011.1 GCA_030854145.1 Chloroflexota bacterium
GCAGTACCGAAGAGAGGGCATAAAGCTGGGCGTTTCCTCACTTCAGGACAAAGGATCGCGATCCTCTCTATTACTGCAAATCCTGTATTTCGGGTACACTCCAAAGCCCTGGCGTGCGCCCCTACGCGGATGGGCGCACGCGTAAAGATGATGAGTTGACAGCGATGTCTTCATCGACTATCATGCAATGCGTCAGCAGGTCTGGATAGCACCTGAGATGTATACGTAGCGGGGCGGAGGAAGAGAGAACACTATGGTGCAGCGCAAGATTCGCTACCGCCGCGTCCAGTTACTGGCCTACGATCTCAGCGAAGCCCCCCTCTGGAGTCTACCCCCGATCAGCTCCAGTCCGCTACCAACGACAGCAGCCCTTTTCCCTTCTATACTCAGACCCTTACCGCGCAAGATTCACCTGTTTCCGCTCGCACCCGGCCCCGGCGCTTCACCCCCCGCTTCTTGGAGGTAATAGTAAAGTATAAAGTGTGTACATATTTATTTATATGTATACCGGCAGAAGCTGACACCACACCACGTATTCTCGTGAGGTAGAAGGTAGAAAGGGTAGTAGTAGTAGAGATGATAAGGATTCTTATAGCAGATGATCATTCACTGATTCGCCGCATTGTACGCGAGATAATTGAGCATGAAAGCGACATGGAAGTTGTCGCTGAGGCGCGCGATGGACACGAAGCCGAGACGCAGGCGGCGGAGACGCAGCCCGATGTCGTGCTGATGGACCTGGACCTGCCGGATTATGATGGCTTCGAGGCGACCGAGCGCGTCCTCGCCTGCTCCCCAGGCTCGCGCGTCGTGATACTCACCGCCTCCCAGCAAGAGCACCTGGCATTCCGGGCCATCCAGCGAGGAGCCATCGGCTATCTCACCAAAGATGTCGAACCTGAGGCGCTGGTTGCCGCCATTCGCTGTGCCGCACGCGACGAGATGTGCATCCCCGGCCCACTGGCTACCCGCGTGCTGGCTCACCTGCGCATGCTGACGCTCAATAGCGCACTCTATGAGCCTGGCTATGACTCGCAGTTTTCCTCACCTTCCCCCCTGGGCGCGATGCAATACAACGCGCACCCGTTCCCTGGCTCATGCTTAAACGGCCATGGTAGCAGCCGCCACCTGACTGAACGCGAGAACGAGGTGCTTGATCTCATTCGCAAGGGGCGCAAGAATCGCGAGATCGCCAGGGAGTTGCGCATCGCGGAGTCTACCGTTCACAAACACATCCAGAACATCTTCGAGAAGCTCCATGCCAGGAGCCGGACCGAAGCGATCTATCTTATGAGCAACCGAGGCGCGTAACGCCCACAGGGGTGCCGGGTCCATTGGCTCCTTGCCAATGGGGCACCCACTGTGAGAATCGGCCCATCTGTCATCCACCCCAGGGACAACGCGCAGCACGCATCGATCACACCACGTTCCTCGGAATGCGCGAGGTGAGGTCGCGCACAACATCCTTGATATGCGAGGACGAGAGGCCGTATAACTCCTTGAGAATCGAGGGGGCGCCATGCTCGATAAGCGTATCAGGGAAGCCGATCAGCCGCACCTCAACATCGTTCAGCCCGTGGCGCTCCAGCAGTTCAAGGACGGCGCTGCCGAAGCCTGCCGCGACCATATGATCCTCGACAGTGACAAGACGGCGTGTCTTGCGCGCCAGGCGCAGGATCATCTCCTCGTCCAGCGGCTTGGCCCAGCGCGCATTCACCACGGCGACGCGAATGCCCTCCTCGACCAGTTCCGCGGCCGCCAACTCGGCCTGCGCCACCGTCGTGCCAAACGCCAGAATCGCGCAATCGCGCCGCTCGGCCTCCTCCAAGGTCGCGGGGCTGATCAATTCGGCCTTGCCAACCTCCAGCATGCGCAATTCGGCATCCAGCGGCACGCCAAGCGCCTTCCCGCGCGGATAGCGCAGGCTCACGGGACCGTCCATGTACAGGGCAGTGTAGAGCATATGACGCAGTTCATTCTCATCTTTGGGGGCCATGATCTTCATGTTGGGTAGGATACGCATGAAGGCAATATCGAAGACGCCATGCTGGGTCGGGCCATCCTCTCCCACGATGCCCGCGCGGTCCATCGCGAAGACCACGTGCAGGTTCTGCATACAGACATCGTGAACCACCTGGTCAAAAGCGCGCTGCATGAATGTAGAGTAAATGGCGGCCACGGGCCGCAGGCCACCGACGGCCAACCCGGCGGCAAAGGTGACGGCGTGCTGCTCGGCAATACCCACGTCAAAGTAGCGTTCAGGGAAGCGCTGGTGCAGCTTCTTCAGGCCCGTCCCTTCCGCCATCGCCGCCGTGATCCCTACGATGCTGGCATCTTTCTCCGCCAACTCCACCAGGGTCGTGGCGAACACATCGGTGTAGGTGGGGGGATCACCGGGATTCTTCTTGATGACGCCCGTCGTGTAGTCGAAGGCACCCGGACCATGCCACTTCGTTGAATCGTTCTCGGCATGCTCCCAACCTTTGCCCTTCTTGGTAATTACCTGCACAATCACCGGGCCTTCGATATGCTTGATATTCTCGAAGACATCCACCATCAACGGCAGATCATGCCCATCGAAGGGGCCAAAGAACTTGAGACCAAGCTCCTCGAAGACGGTGCCACTCTTGCTATGCAGCACAAAATGCTTGAAGCTGGTCTCCGCGCGTCCGGCGGCTTCACGCGCCATATCTCCCACCACAGGGAATTTCTCTATCGAGCCTTTGGCCATCTCGCGCACACGCTGGTAGTTGGGTGAGGTCTGCATACGACGCAGTTTGCCCAACGAGGCAGGGATCGCGCCCACGTTATCGGAGATCGATTTCTCGTTATCGTTCAATACAATGATCATGTTCTTCTTGAGGCTGCCCGCGTTATTGATGGCCTCCAACGCCATCCCGCCGGTTAAGGCGCCATCGCCGATAATCGCGACAACTTTGAAGTCCTGCCCTTGCAGGTCCCTGGCGACCGCCAGGCCAAGCGCCGCCGAGATAGAGGTGCTGGCATGGCTGGCGCCAAAGACATCGTAGGGGCTTTCCTCACGCCTGAGATAGCCGGAAAGTCCCCCAAATTGGCGAATAGTATGAAAACGATCATGGCGTCCGGTCAGCAATTTATGGACATAGGCCTGGTGACCGATATCCCACACCAATAAATCTTCCGGTGTATTGAAGACATAGTGCAGAGCCATGGTTAGCTCAACCACGCCCAGGTTAGGGGCCACGTGTCCCCCTTTCACCGAAACCTTTTCAATGATCTCACGCCGAATCTCCTCGGCCAACTGTTGCATCTGCGCTATTGTCAGGGAGCGCAACTGTACAGGACTATCAATGCTGTCGAGAATCCTCGCCAATGACTTCCTCCAATGTGTAGGGGCACTTACCGTCGCGATGAGTACCCTGCTTGCTTGAACCGTTGATAATCCAGTGCTCCGGTTCATAATAGCGATAGAACAACGTATGAGATATATGCTATCACATCGATAAAGACGCTTCAGTAGTATATAATGGGGCGAAAAAAAGCTTATCTTCTATTATAAGGCGATCTCTCTCGCCTAACAAACATCCCAGGTCAGAAAATTCATGCACTTGAAAGCTTGACAGGCTTTCATACAGCCTGCCAGGCCGGCTGAAGGGGTGCAAAGGGTCCCTTGACAGAGATACACTTTCTTCTTATCATGACGGAGAGTACTGTCATCGCACAGTAGTACATATCGAGTAACGAAGAGTCACCCACGCAGGGCAATAAGAAAGGAGAGGCGGCGCTTCTCCCCATGATCTAACAAAGTAGGGTCAAGGGGACTGCGGCGCAGAGTGCATGACGAGGAAAGATAGCGAGAAGGACGCAGAACGTCCACATTACTATTCTCAGTTCTGGCTGGACATCGCTGCTGGACGCAGGGTTATCGGCGGCCCCAAGTCTGACGAGGAAACAGAGCTGGCTGAACCAGAGACAGTTGAGATAGCCGCGCCACGGAGAGGAGGGCGTGTTACTACAGTTCCTGACTCCGATGGACATAGAGATACCCGGACCCGGATACAGCCCGAAGTTGATGATGAAGCGGAAGCGGAATTTGAGGACGAGCTGGACAGCGAGCTTGAAGTAGATGAAGACGAACTGACGGACGAGGTTGACGATCAGGAGTTGCCCAATATCCTGATAGACGAGATCGATATTCCCGACGCCGAGGTACCCGAAACCGCTGTTCCTGAGGCCGCTGTTCCTGAGGCCACTGTTCCTGAAGCCGCTGTTCCTGAGGCCACTGTTCCTGAAGTCGCTGCCTCCACAGATGAAGAGGCAGAGGCGACGGATGAAGAAGATCTGTTCGAAGAGGAGGAAGAGGAAGAGGAGGATGATCTCTGGCCCTCTGGGCGCGGTCGCAAGAAGCCCAAGCCCGGTCGCCAGGTGAAACCACCCAAGAAGCCTAAGCGAGACACACGGCGCAGCTATTAACCGCCATAGGAACTTTATTGTCTCGATACGCTTCATGTGACGGCGAAAGTGTAGTAACCTTCCCTTGTGGGGGCTACTATACTTTCGCCGTCACGCTCGCGGTATGACCAGGAAGACTGCGAAAACCGATCACCAAGCCATTCAGGTGCCCATATACCGATACAGGCGTTCATCATCGTACGCCAGAATCACGGGCGGTCCCGCCTGTGACGTGAGGACCTGGACTGCCATCCGATAGACATCGGGAAAAGGATGGCGAGAGAGGCCCACAGCATACGCCGGGGGAAGCGGCGCAATGCGGGTCCAGCGGGTTCCAGCAAGAACCGCAATGCCTGCGGGCAGAACACCCAGACCATGCTGTTCAGCAGTCGCGGAGGCATAGTACAGCGTTCCGTTCTCTGTGAGAGCGAGATTCCATTCATGGATCTGGGGGTCATCAACCATGCTAAAATGGCTCTTTGAAACATCATACGTAAAGAAGGGGGCCGCTGAATCAGGCCTATAGGGATACGGATCATTGGAAGCGCTACACCCTAAGGAAAGGCCTATGCCTGGATCCCGAACGAGGTCAATGGGCTGCCAGGAAGCACCGCCATTCGTCGAACGTATGAAATCCCCTCTGGAGTCACCATCTGGTTGAATGCCCCGGACATAGAGCACATCGGGTGTGTCTTGCACCAGGCAATAGCTTGGGTCGAACATTCCAGGCACAATAGGGATAGCAGCCAGCAACCGCCAGGTGCGCCCATCATCGTCGCTGCGACAGAGAACCTGTCCAGCTGGTGGAAACCCGGTAGGCAACCGGGTTCCCGGACACGTGGGAGACATATCGGTATAGATGGTGTCAGGATGACGCGGGTCTGCCAGGAAACGCAGGTCTATCGGGCCGTGAACTGGCGGCGAGTCTCCAGGGTCCTGATAGGAGAGCGGGAGCGGGTACCAGCGGGTCCAGGTGTGCAGGTCGCTGGTCCAATAGCCGCTCACATACAGTCGTCCCGCGACCGGCGTGGCCTGCAATCGCCGGGCCTCAGCACCTTGTGCCCCAGGGGGAGGGGGGATACGTTGCCAATGCTGGCCCCGGTCCCGGCTCACAAAGGCCCCATTGCGGTCGTCTTGCAGCACAATGCTCTTGGCCTGAACAGGGTCTGGCCGAATCTCACAATTGGCGGCTGGCACGGGCAGGGGCAATTCTTGCCAATGCAGACCCAGGTCGTCGCTGCGATAGAGCAGATGGGGAACAGTAGGGAGGAGAGAGCCTCTCGTCAGGTGGAAACGGCAGAGATAGAGGGTCGTGGGATCGGCTGGAGACGACGTGATCGCAGGGATACCCAGCGGATAGTAGGAGTCATCCGGTGGAAGCTTGGGAGCTGGCGACAGTGTCAGCAACGTGTGCCACGTTCCTCCCAGAGTATCTACCGGAGTTGCCGAAGCAGTAGGGCTTGCATGCGGCTTCTGTGTGGCAGTCATCTGCGTTGTCTGCCTCGCCTGCCTCGTCTGCAAGAAAAAGCGCACAAAGGCCCCATTTGCGACAAGAATGAGCAGGATCGCCGCTACCAGCAAGGCACGCACAAGAGGACGCGCCATTGGCCGCCGGCGAGGGGGGGAGACGACGGGAGGCGTCTGCTGGCGAGGAACGGGTAGTGGCAGCGAAGTCGGGGATGATAGTTGTCCTGTTGCTAGACTATCCTGCCCATCCTCTGAAGCAGGAGCGGCAGAGAAAACCCCTTTGAGCAAGCGATGATACGCGCGAAGCTCGACAAGCGTGTGCTGGCACTGGGGACAGTGCGCCACATGCCTGGCAAGCCGTTGCTGTTCGTGCGGGTCCAACTCTCCAGTGGCATACGCGTCCAGAAGCCCCTCTCTCTCGTCTGGGGGAAGGACACACCCATTGGCTGGATCGAACGGTTTTTCAGAGAATGTCATCGCGGAGCCTCCATGTCTAACTGATGGTAAATGGTTCTCAGAGCACTGAGACCGCGAGTCACGCGTTTGCGTACGGCTTCCTGGCTAATCCCAAGCCGCACAGCGATCTCGCGGTAGTGCTCGTCTTCGACAAAGCGCAACAGGAGACAAGCAGCATCCTCTTGAGAGAGGTGGCTGAGGGCCTCCCGGAGCAACTCACGCACAACATACTGATCCTCCGGGGTGGCTCTGACCTCTGCCCATGGCGGTGTCCTTCCAGGTTGGGGGTCAGAGACGCTAGAGCGGACGGCCTGCGCTTTGAGATAGTTCAGGGCACAATTGGTGGCAATGCGGTAGAGCCAGGGAGCAAGCGGGTGCTCCTGAAGATAGCGATATTCCTCCAGACTGGCCTCGCTTCTAGAGGCACGACTGGCTGGGAGCTGCCAGCGAGGAAGGGCCCGATAGGCTGCCAGAAAGGTTTCCTGCGTCAGGTCTTGCGCGCTTTCTGTATTGCCCACAAACTGCCGCAGATAGTGAGAGATAGGCGGCGCGTATACGGTGTAGAGACGCTGAAACGCATCGGCCTTCCCCTGGACCGCCAGCGCAATCAGAGTGAGTTCGTCTAAACGTTCAACGTCCTGCTGATTCACAAACGCCCTCCTCAGGATAGTAGATAGACAACCATGTAGCTATTCATGGACTCTATCTACTATAACAACGCGCAACCCTAAAACCGGACAGAAAAGAGGTGTCATTTGTTAGACAGGATCTGAGGTTGAACGAGGATGACTACGAAAATCTATCACTACGCGCTTTCGTTCTAGTTTTTGCGCAAAACAGGGCCAAAAGGGACATAGCGCCCCTTGCGAGACATGGCGCCCGCAAGGGGCGCCACTACACATAATTCGTCGATTGAATATTTATAGAGCATTACGCGGATGAGGAGCATCCCAGACGCTATGGATAAATGCCGCGGATCTGGGTGGCTTCGGCGACGCGTGAGATGGCCAGCATATTGGCGGCCAGGCGCATATCGCAGTGGTACTGGTCGGCTTTTTCGGCCACCGCCGCGAAGGCGCGATTCATAATGACTTCGAGCCTCTGCGTGATCTCATCAACGCCCCAGAAGAAGCTCTGAATGTCCTGCACCCACTCGAAGTAACTCACCGTGACACCGCCGGCGTTGGCCAGGATATCGGGGATGACGACGATGCCCTTGTCGTGGAGGATCTTGTCGGCTTCAGGAGTCGTCGGCCCGTTGGCGGCCTCGGAGACAATGCGAGCCTGAATACGGTCGGCGTTCGCGGCTGTGATCACGCCCTCGGTAGCGGCTGGGACAAGTACATCACAGGGGACTTCCAACACATCCTGCAGGCTCATCTGCTGAGCATTCGGGAAGCCCATAACGCTCCCGCGCTCCTGCTTATGGCGCAATACGGCAGCCGGATCAAGCCCGGCCTCATTATAAATACCGCCCCGCGTGTCACTCACCGCCACGACCTTGCAGCCCTCGGTATGGAAGAGGCGCGCCGCGATCGAGCCGGCGTTGCCATAGCCCTGGACGCTAACGCGCGCGCCTTGCAACGGCATGTCCATACGCCTGGCGGCCTGGCGCGTGACGAACAGCACGCCGGTAGCGGTGGCATCGTTGCGCCCCTCGCTACCACCGATGGAGAGCGGCTTGCCGGTCACAACGGCGGGGATCGAGTACCCCATATGCATCGAATAGGTATCCATGATCCAGGCCATCACCTGGGGATTGGTGTTGACATCGGGAGCCGGGATATCGCTATGCGGGCCGATGACGATCGAGATTTCGGTCGCGTAGCGGCGCGTCATGCGTTCCAGTTCGCCCGAACTCATTTCCTTGGGGTCGCAGACCACGCCACCTTTGGCGCCGCCATAAGGGATACCAACAACAGCGCATTTCCAGGTCATCCACATGGCCAGCGCCCTGACCTCGTCCAGCGTCACTTCGGGGCTATAGCGAATGCCGCCCTTGGCAGGCCCGCGATTGACGTTGTGCTGTACCCGGTGTCCGGTAAATGTCCTGATACGTCCATTGTCAAGGCGCACCGGGAAGTTCACGGTGAGTTCGCGCTTCGGCCGGCTCAGGATCTCGCGCATATCTTCGGAGAGGTTGAGCTTAGAAGCCGCCGACTCAAACTGTTGAACAGCCATAGTATAGGGGTTTAGTGCGGCAGATTTCACGTCGTCGTGCATCCTGCCCTCCTTCTTTATGGGTAATGAGTAAGACTGAGACCCCACTTATATGGGGGCCTCGTCCAATTTTGATTTTAAAAGCCTTTGTACAATATCGGCCTTAGCCTGGCCACGCGTGCGTTTCATGACCTGGCCTACAAGCGCTTGAATAGCATTTAACTTCCCACCGCGATAGTCAATAACTACCTTGGGATTGGCCGCTATCACCTCCTCTACGATACGCTCCAGCTCCTGCTGGTCGCTGATCGGGGGCTTCATGCCTTTCTTGATCACAATTGCCTCAGGCATGTCGCCGGACGCAAAGGCTTCTTCCAGCACCTCTTTGGCTTGCTTGCCTGTGATGCGCTCTTTCTCAAGCAGGTCCAGCAGGTTCGCCAGGGCAGCCGGTGAAAGAGGACTTGCGTGTATCATTATGCTGTTCGCCTTCAGCAGGCGCACAACTTCGCTCAGGAGCCAGTTGCTGGCTACCTTGGCGCGCGCCTTGCGATCCTGTGCCTGCGAAGCAGCGAGAACGTGTTCGAAGTAGTCACCCAGACCCTTCTCTTCGACCAGGACATTGACATCCTGCTGAGAGAGCCCGTACTCACTGGCGTAGCGAGCGCGACGCGCGTCAGGGAGTTCCGGCATGCGCGCGCGTATCTCCTCAACCCAGGCGCGGCTAATCACCAGTGGAGGCAGGTCGGGTTCGGGAAAGTAGCGGTAGTCGTCGGCCTGCTCCTTACTGCGTTGCGAGACGGTAATGCCCTTCGTCTCAACCCAGCCGCGCGTCTCCTGGCGGATGCGCTCTCCGGCTCGCAACAGGGCGGTTTGGCGCTGTGCTTCGTATTCCAGCGCCAGTTGGACTGCGCGGAAGCTGTTCATGTTCTTGATCTCGGTCTTGACACCCAACTCTTGCTGGCCACGGGGTCGCAGCGAAATGTTGGCATCGCAGCGCAGGCTCCCCTCCTCCATCCGCCCCGACGACACCCCCAGGTAGACCAGGACCTCGCGCAACCTCTGCATGTAGAGCCGCGCCTCCTCAGGACTGCGCATATCCGGCTCGCTGACGATCTCCATCAAGGCTGTGCCGGCACGATTGATGTCCACCAGACTATAGCCTCCGTGATGCAGCAAGCGGGCAGTATCTTCTTCAAGATGCACGCGGGTCACGCCGATGCGGCGCATCTGGCCGTTATGCTCGATCAGCAGATAGCCATCGCGGCTCAAAGGGAGATCGTATTGCGAGATTTGATAGCCCTTCATCAGGTCAGGATAGGGATAATTCTTGCGATCAAACTTGGAGTACTCCGGGATGCTACAGTTGAGCGCCAGCGCCGTCATGATCGTATAGGCCACGGCCTCCTGGTTGATCACCGGCAGCACCCCCGGCATGCCCATACAGATGGGACACACATGCGTATTCGGAGCGGCGTTGGCATAGTCGGTGCTACACCCACAAAACATTTTACTTTTCGTACTCAGTTGCGAGTGGACCTCAAGGCCGATCACAACCTCAAAGTCGGTGGCAACATCACTATGAGCAGATAGAGCCATCGTTCCTAACCTTCTCTTTACATAGGCCATCCACTGTAGGCGCTACGTGTATGTCAAGACAGCGAGCCGTCAATAAAGACACGACAATTGCAGTAAGTCTAGCCCTTTCCCCGGCATTCGTCAATGGGCCACAAGATGTCTGCCCAAAATATTCGGGCTGTGATTATTCTCGCGATTATGTCCTGGCAGCTCGCAACTGGTCCAATACCCGCAGCGTGGCTTCGCCGTCTGCTGGCGGGTAGAGCAGTTCGGCACGTCCGGTTGCACAGGCGGTGAAATGCGCGACCATCGCCTGGTAAGGATCGACCGGCGCGAACTCGCGCTGCTCGCTAGTCGCCCCACGCTGGATCAGCAGCGTTGTGTGGTCCTCGCGCCAGGCTGTGAAGGCCAGCGGCGCGGTGACAGCGGCCTCGCTGCCAACGACCTCGATAACCTGGTGTTCTGCGGCGCTAAAGCTACACTGCACATGAGCCAGCACATCCCCCGCGAAACGCAGCAGCGCGCTGGTCGCCATATCTACGCCTTTTTCATTGCGGCTATAGGAAAATTCCTGCACTTCCTGTGGCTCAGAAGCGGCGAGCCAGCGGGCAGCATTGACGCAATAGCTGCCTACATCGAGCAAGGCCCCACCTCCATATTCCGGGTACGCGCGGTAGTTCTGCGGCGCTCGAAACGGAAACGAGAAGGCGGCATGCAGAAAGCGCAGTTCCCCCAGTTCGCCATTCGCCAGCATGCGTTTCAGGTGCAGCATACGCGGGTGGAAGCGATACATCACCGCCTCCATCAACAGGACACCGGCTTGCTGGCAGGCCGCGATCATCTCCGCGCCTTCGGCGGCGTTCAGGGCTAGCGGTTTCTCGCACAGCACATGCTTCCCTGCCTGGGCGGCGCGCACCGTCCAGGTCCGGTGCAGGTGATTAGGCAGCGCGATATAGACCGCCGCGATATCGGGATCATCGAGCAGCGCCTGGTAGTCATCGTAGACGCGCTTGATGTTGAAGAGGCGCGCGCTCGCTGTCGCGCGTGTGCGGTCGCGACTGGCAACCGCGAGCACACGCGCATCGCGCACCTGCTGTAGAGCGGGGATTACAGCATGAGTGGCAATAAAGCCTGGCCCCAGCACACCCCAATTGCATTGTCCAACCATAGCACCATCACGATCATCTGTTTTTTGTCATTGTATCATACCGTCGCATCGGCCGGGCAAATACAGGTAAGGGCATTATCAGCGGGCAGTGTCGGCGGACAAGAGGAGCCGAAGCCGAGGGTCTACGCGAATCGGAGGCACGCCAGCGTCTGATGGGCAGGTACTATGCCTTCATAGTGCCGTCTGGCGGTCATTATGGGAGACATGGGCACAACAATGCTTGTCAGAGCGACGTGTCTCTGCTATACTTGGAAGCGTTACAACCCGGTAGGATTTTTCGTTTTGATGCGTAAGATCCTCAAAAAGACACGCTAGATCGTTGTATAACAAGGAAAGAGGTTTCGATAGCCTCTCATATACGCATCAGGCAACTATAGCAGACGTGGCGCGCAGAGCGGGTAGGAGAATAACCACTCATGTCCCTGATTAATATGGCAAAACGAGAGATCAATTGCAAGATCGTCTACTACGGCATTGGTTTGTGCGGCAAAACCACAAACCTGCACTATATACATCAAGCGGTCAGCCCTCAAGATGTAGGCGATATGGTCTCTATTGATACCGAGACCGAACGTACGCTGTATTTCGACCTGCTCCCGCTTGAACTGGGCAAGGTGCATGGCTTCCAGATCCGTTTTCAACTGTACACAGTACCCGGCCAGGTCCTTTACCAGCAGACCCGCATCTCTGTCCTCAAAGGGGCCGACTGCGTGATCTTTGTGGCTGACTCACAGGCCAGCAAGTTACAAGAGAATATCGAGAGCTGGAACGAGCTGCAAGAGCAACTGCGTCGCATGAACAAAAATGTCGCCGATTTTCCCCTGGTGATGCAGTGGAATAAACGCGACCTGCAGGAGATCCTGCCTATTTCAGTGCTGGAACAATACCTCAATCCCTATCGCGTTCCCAGCTTTGAAGCTGTGGCGGTAACAGGGAAGGGTGTCATCGAATCCCTGCGCGTGGGTGTCAATTCCACGTTGCAGCGTCTGGAACGTATCTAGTAGTAATCTATAGCTATGGTGTCACTATGAGTTGTACCACCAGCGTATACACGCGGTGCCAGTACAACTCATAGCTTTTACGGGTTGGTAGACGAACGCTCCTCTGAAAACTTCTCCATATAGTTATTGATAGATAGAAAGCGATTATTATATGGTACGCATTGTTCATAGACATTTTTGTGTGTATAATGATGCAATAGTTGCTTCGTGCATCCCTATATGTATGGAGCACTGCCATCAATGGTAGGGGCGTGATCGCTCGCGTCCATACTCGCCTGACTCCGCCCCTGGGGCGGGCTTTTATTTGAGAGTATACTAACGGAAGTGTAGGCAGTCTAGCGGCAATACCCCCCGCTCTAGCTGCTCTGCTGCGAGGATTTACATGGAAACGATACGGGTCATCATTGTTGATGAGCAACCTTTGTTCCGCAAGGGTATTCGCTACACACTTGAACGCATGGGTGAGTGCATAATTCTTGGTGAGTCGACCGATGCTGCCGAGATATTTGAGCTGGCACGTACCTCCGCCCCCGATGTAGCTCTCATCGACGCGGGATTGTCCTCGGCCGACTCGCTCGAAATTGCGCGGCAGATGCGCCATCTCGCGCCACACATGGCTATCATTATCCTCACACCTTCAGAAGACGAAGAGCGCCTCTTCCAGGCCATTAAGGTCGGGGCAGCCGCTTATTATACGCGCAACATTACCTCGGAAGAGTTAACGGATGCCGTACGCAAGGTCAGTCGTGGCGAATACCTGATCAACGATGATGTGCTTTCAAAGCCGCAGCTCGCCAGCCGCGTTCTCAAATCTTTCCGCGAGCTGGCTGTGGAGGAGGAGGAGACCGCGACCAAGGACCTCTACTCCCCGCTCTCAAGTCGCGAGGTGGAGATCCTGGACTATATCGCGCGCGGTAACAGCAACAAGGAGATCGCTAAATCCCTGAAGATCAGCGACCAGACCGTGAAAAACCATATCACGTCTATTCTGAAAAAGCTCTCGGTGAACGACCGCACCGCCGCCGTAGTCCACGCGCTGCGCCATGGCTGGATCAAGATACAAGATACCTAGATCATAAGACCTGGATGTACGCACATCCGCGCCTGGCCTGCATACATCCAGGCTGGCTAGACCCATATCGCCAGCAGTTCTTTGCCGGTATTCGCATCCAGGAAGACATACAGGTCGTGATGGGATTGGGGAAATGGCGTGGGATCAACTGCCGCGTCGGCCGGCTCCAGCGGAATGCCCTGATAAAATATCATCCACGCGGGCGTATTGTTGAAGTTGGCCCCTCCTGGACCGGTATAGGTTAAGAGTACATAGGCCGCGTGGCTACTGCCAGCGTTGGCGGCGGCATCCGGCTCTACCTGGTTCGCGATGAGCAACGCCTGCTGTTGATTCAGCGCAGCAGGCTGGCTGGGATGCCCCAGGGTGATGCCCTCGGCGAACAGAGGCGGGATTTGCAGGGCAGAACTACTACTGGGCCGGCCGGGAACAGGCCATGAGAACGTCGTGCCCGCGTGTCCTTGTAGCACAAGCCACACCAGCCAGATAGCCGCTATGGCCAGCAACATGGTCCCCACGATGCCACTTACCCGACGCGATTGTACACTTTGCTTTGGCCGCTGCTTCGACATACTGCTTCTACGCTCCTGAACCTGCATCCCTCTAGATCAATGCCGTCATTATAGAGGGATTCGCCTTTAAAGGCAATCTCTACAACGGACGGGGCCGGGATCTGGCGGGCACACCCCAACCCGCGTAGTGGTAGGTTTTTTTCAGAGCGCTCTCCACGACGTCCATCTAGCCGAGAAAGAGATGTATGAGAGGTAGGGGCGCCGTTGACAAGCCCGCCTGTTCACCTACGGTATCATGATCTCGTAGGTGAACAGGCGGGCTTGTCAACGGCGCCCCTACCTCTTCCATCCCACATGAACCGTGGAAAATGCTCCACAAAACCTACCCTTGCGAACAGCCATCGCCCCTACGCGGATCACGGCGCGCCAAGGTGTGGTTTGACCTGTTATGGCTCAGGCGCTATACTCTACACAGTAGAATATCCCCTCTTCTGAGCAGAAAGGAACCCATAGCCAGTGAAAGTCTTTGGTCGCATGACAGTCTTCCCTATCATGCCCGCCCGCGTTAGTCGTCTCTATGAGCTTGCTTACAACCTATGGTGGAGCTGGCACCCGGAGGCGCGCGCCCTCTATAGTACTCTTGATCCCGCTCTTTGGGAGCAGGTGGGACATAACCCGGTACGTTTCCTGAGCGAGGTCCAGCCACGCCACCTGGAAGAGGCCGCCCACGACGAAACGTATACACAGCAGTACGATAGCATCACCGGCGAATTTGACCGCTATATGCATCCCGGTCCAGGTGAGACCTGGTTCTCGCGCACGTACCCGGAATTGACCGATTGCACGATTGCGTATTTCTCGGCCGAATTTGGTCTGCACGAAGCCCTGCCCATCTATTCCGGAGGCCTGGGCATCCTGGCCGGCGATCACTGCAAAGAGACTAGCGATCTGGGCCTGCCCTTTGTGGGGGTGGGCTTTCTTTATCCACAGGGATATTTCCGCCAGAGCATCACGCGCGACGGGGTGCAGGAGGCATCCTACGATAAACTGCTCTTTTCGGAGGCGCCCGCGACCCCGGCCTGCGGACCCGATGGCCATGAAGTGCTGATCAGCGTCGATCTGCCGGGGCGGCGCATTCACGCGAAGGTCTGGAAAGTGCAGGTGGGGCGCATTCCTCTCTACCTGATGGACACGGATGTGGCGCCCAATGCGCCCGCCGACCGCGAACTCTTGGCCCGCCTGTACGGCGGAGACCGCGAGATGCGTATCGCGCAGGAGATCGTCCTGGGCATCGGCGGTGTGCGCGCCCTGCGCGCGCTGGGCATAACGCCGGCTGCCTGGCACATTAACGAGGGACACGCGGCCTTCCTGGGTCTGGAACGCTGCCGCGAACTGGTCAGCGCCGGCTTGAGCTTTAGCGAGGCACGGGAGGTGGTGGCGGCCAACTCACTCTTCACAACGCATACGCCTGTCCCAGCGGGCAACGATACCTTCAGCTACGAACTGGTCGACAAGTACTTCGGCTCCTACTGGGGACAGCTCGGACTCTCGCGCGAGCAGTTTCTGGAGATAGCACGCGAGGATCACGGCTGGGGGCCGACCTATGGCATGACCGTGCTGGCGCTGCACCTCGCAGGCCACCACAATGGCGTCAGCGCTCTGCATGGCGAGATCTCGCGGCACATGTGGCAGTTCCTCTGGCCCGGAGTCGACGCCGACGAGGTGCCCATCGACTCCATCACCAACGGGGTGCATACGCCCTCGTGGATCGCACCAGAGTTGGATGCACTCCTCAAACGCTACCTGGGCGCGGACTGGCAGCAACATGTCGACGAGGGTGAGTTCTGGAACCGCATCAACGAGATTCCTGACGAAGAACTCTGGCAGGTCCATATGCAGCGCAAGAGGGCTTTGTGCGACTATGCTCGTCGCCGCCTCACACAGCAGCACCTGCGGCTGGGAGAGGGCGCGGCCCAGATCGCCGAATTTGAGCAGATGCTCGATCCCGACGCGCTGCTTATCGGCTTCGCGCGCCGCTTCGCGACCTATAAGCGCGCGACCCTGATCTTCCGCGATATGCCGCGCCTGCAACGCCTGATGCACAATCCGGAGCGTCCGGTACAGATCATCTTCGCCGGCAAGGCCCATCCCGCCGACGAACCGGGCAAGGCGCTCATTGAACAGGTGTACCGCGTCTCGCGCGCAGATGCCCTGCGGGGCAAGGTCATTTTCCTGGAAAACTACGATATCGACATGGCGCGCTACCTGGTCTCTGGGACCGATCTCTGGCTCAATAATCCCGTGCGCCCACACGAGGCCAGTGGGACCAGCGGACAGAAGGCCGCGCTCAACGGACAACCGAATTGCAGCATCCTGGACGGATGGTGGGCCGAGGGCTACAACGGCAAGAACGGCTGGGCTATCGGTGAGGAACGCGAGTACCATAACGCGGACGTGCAGGCCGAAGCCGACAGCCTGGCACTCTACAGGCTGCTCGAAGAACACATCATCCCGGCTTACTACGATCGTGGACCCTCAAGAAACGACGTACCGCGCCGGTGGATCGCACTCATGAAAGAGGCCATCCGCTCCTGCGCGCCCCAGTTCAGCATGCGGCGCATGGTCAAGGAGTACACGACGCGCTTCTATGTCCCGCAAATCCAGCAAGGCATGCAGAACGAGCGCGATAGCTACGAGCAGGCCCGCAAGCTGGCGACCTGGAAAGCGCGCGTGCGCCAGAACTGGTCGAGCCTCGAACTATATGTGGACGCTCGCCGCGATGGTCAGCTCAGCCTGGGCGACGACATCGATGTACGCGCCTGGCTGCGCGGGCACGACCTCAAGCCTGAGGACCTCTCTGTCGAACTGGTCTACGGCGAGACTAACAAGGAGCATCCCGCCGCGCAACACTCCCTCCCAATGCAATACACCAGACAGGAACTAGACGGCTCGTACCGCTACGATAGCCGCCTGCAACCTGCCGAGAGCGGCAGCATGGTCTACGGCGTGCGCGTCCTGCCAAATCATCCTGCCCTCTCCAGCAAGCACGATATGGGGCTGATTCGCTGGGCGTAGGGGACAGAAGAGAGGGTAGGGACCATAAAGAGGGTAGGGACCATAAAGAGGGTAGGGGCGCCGTTTACAAGCCCATGTAAGCCTACGCGGGCTTGTAAACGGCGCCTACCCTGCCTGCTCCCCTACCCCGTATGTAGCCTCCCTCTCTTTACGCATCCACCTGCCAGATAATGACCGTATTATCTGCTGAAGCTGAGGCAAAGTAGCGGCCATCGGGGGACCAGGCGGCATCAAAGATGGCTTTGGTGTGAAGCTGGCCGCTCCCAAAATAGAGGAGTGTTGGGTGTGGGCGCTGGAGCGAGTTCGGGTCGGGTGCCTGGACATCCCATACATAGACGCGCGGGCTGCGCGCGTAGCCGGCGGCCAGGTATTTCCCGTTGGGTGCCCAGGTAAGGCCGGTGATATACGGAACAGGGTCCTCGATCTTCAGGGCGAGCAAGAGCTTATTGTGCTGCACATCCCAGACCGTCGCGATATCCAGGTCGGCCACGGCCAGCAGGTGTGGGTTGTGTGGCGACCATGACAGGGACTGCCTGATCACGAACTTCGGCGGGTTTGGCCGATCCGGCAGCTTGAGTACCTGCTTCACCGTGCCTGTCTGGGCCTGCCAGATGACCGCTTGACCATAATTAGTAAGCCCGGCGACCTGTGTGCCATCGGACGACCAGCCAAGAGCAATTATTTCGCCTGCCAGGGCGTTGGGACCTGCTGGTACGGCCTGTTTCAAGACGCGCAGTGGGGCAGTTGTGAGGTTGGTCTGCCATAACTCCACCTGTAGGACACCCTGTCCAAAAGAGCGCGACACGGCAAAGCTATTCGTTTTGGGAGACCAGGAGAGAGTCCCGTACCAGTCATTGGCGGAAGTGTCCGGCTTCTGATAAGTGACAGGTTGACTGGCATTATGGGTGGCATCGACGAGAAAGATTTTTCTGTTGATGCCCATTATCGCCGCCAGCGTGCGCCCATCGGCGGACCAGCACAGTCCATCGGCATTAATCGTATCGGAGAATTTCCAACTGCGCAGCGGTGTGGGGATCGGCTGCAAACCGCTCGCACTCTTGTGCTGTCGCAGATAGCTGCCAATATCCCAGAGCATCACACGCGTATCATCTCCGGCCGTTGCCAGGTAGCGACCCGACGGGTCCCATACGGCATTATTGAGCGGGGCGCTATGTCCCGTTAAGCGCAGGAGGGGGATACCTTTGATCAGCTTTTTCGGACCTGGGATAAGCGCAGGAGTGTTTACCGGGCCTGGTCGCGCATGTGCCAGCGCATAGAGGAGTCCTGTACCTCCGGCAGCGACAGTGATCGCCACGACGGCCCCCCCGACCAGGAGTCCACGGCGGCCGATCTTGCGTGATCCTGCTGGAGAAGCGGGTGTTCCCGGCCGCGTTGGCAAAATTTGAGGCTGGTCAGCCGCGTAGGTAGCGGCATCGGGTGGATAGTGTGTATGTGGTTTATCCGATAAGTAAGCGGGGACTGGAGGTGTGTACTGCGTGGGAGCGTTGGGTGTTCCTGGCTCAACAGGCATACCTGGTACTGGTACGAAGCCAACTGGAAACAGGGCCGCGCTGCTGTCTTGCCGTACAGTCGGACGGTTCTCGATGTGCCTTTTGCTCCAGGGCGCCAGCAGCGTGGCCTCCGGGTCGATCCCCGGTTGTGAGAGCACATCCATGTGCCAGCCACGCTCAATGGCGTTGACCAGCGCGACGCAGGAGACCGGGCGTTCCGCCGGATTCTTGGCCAGGCCCTGCATGATAGCGTACTCGACCGCCAGCGGCAGTGCCGGGTTAAATTCGCGCGGAGGCGGAGGCGGCGCCGTCACCTGCTTGAGCAATGTTTCGTAGGGAGTCTCACCCCGCAGTGGCAGGCGTCCGGTAGATAGCTGGTATGCCACGCATGCCAGGCTGTAGCGGTCGCTGGCCGGCTCCGCTCTGCCTTGAATATGTTCGGGAGCCATATAGTCAGGCGTGCCGGCGCCCGCGTGGGTTTTTCCGCGTGTTGTGGCCGTGAGCAGCTTCGCGATGCCAAAGTCGGCCAGCAGCAGCCAGCCCTGTTCAAGGAGCATGTTGGCGGGCTTGATGTCCCGGTGCAGTACATTGCGGCTGTGCGCGTAGTCGATGGCCTCCGCCGCGTGTCGTAGGTAGCGGATGGCCTCATCCGGTGGCAAGGGCCCGTTGATAGCGCGAATGCGGTCCGCCAGGGAGCCGCCGCTGATGTAGGGCGTAATCAGATAGGTGATGATCTTGCCTTCGACGGCTGGCTGATCGCCAAAATCGTGAACTGGCAGAATGTGTGGGTGCTCCAGGGATGCAGCCGTGCGCGCCTCGCGCTCAAAATCCTGTAAATACGTGCGGTCGGTCGCGGGAACGATGGGCAGCAGCTTGGCGGCCACCTGGCGACGTAGTTGAGTATCTTCCGCCAGCCAGACCTCGCCCATGCCACCGCGCCCCAGCGGGCGTACCAGCCGGTAGCGCCCCAGCATCTTGTCTTGCCAATCCGGCCATTGACTGAAATCGTTCATAGAGGGCCTCACACTTTCCAGACGAAGATCGTATCGTTTGTGTCGTAATAGCCTGCCGCGAGCCATTGTCCATCCGCCGACCAGGCCAGTGGGTAGTCATCGGCGTATTTTTGATCGGATTTAATTCCTGCCAGGGTGCGTATGGGCGCCACGCTCTCAGAGGCTCCGGCGCGCGGATTGACATTCTCCCACACATAGACGGTGCTATCCAGATCTTTAGCCGCCAGCCACGGATGAGCGCGGGCAGGTGACCAGGCGATAGACATAAGCTGCGGGGTAGTATCTACCTGGGGAAGGAGTTGATATGGGCGAGGATCGTGCTGCCAGTCCCAGATAGTAATCCGATTGTTGAACTGAGAGATGGCTGCGAGATAGCGTCCATCGGGAGACCAGGCGATGCTGTCGGCGGAACTTTTATATTGGTCCCTGAGTATAGCCAGTTGTTGCCAGTGGGCCTTCTGGCCCGCTTTAGTAGGTCGTCCGATGATGGCACTATTGGCTCCTCCAATGGCCAGCATTGAGCCATCGGGCGATAGCAAGAGTGCGTTGGCCAGGCCTTCCTGCTGAAGGAAGGGCAGACCCTGCTGCGGCTCGGCGGGGTCCCAGAGTTCCAGGACGAGATAGGACTTTTTATAATCTTTGGAGAATCCCTCATAGCCGGCAATCAGGTAGGGTCCAGGCGCCCAGCAGAGAGCGTGGACAGATATTGTGCCCACAACAGTGAATTGATTGGTGTACCCTGACGCAAAGCCAGAGAGGTCAGATGTATAGACATAGATCTTTGTGTCGAGAGTCTTTGTATCCATTCCCGCGTTTCCTATAGCCAGCATGTCAGCTTTAGGAGACCAGGCCAGTCGTAGAGATGTATCTATGCCAGCATCAAGCAGGCTTTTTGCCGCCGGTTGCGTCATCTGGCCGCTACTATTCCAGAGCATGACCTGGTTATCCCGGGCCGCTGAGGCCAGTATGTTGCTGAGCGGTGACCAGGCGAGCGCGGAGATAGGCCTGTTATGTCCAAGAAGCGCAATGGGCGCGTTGCGATCGAGCGCTAGTTTCGGATGCGACTTCAAGTGCGCTGTTTGCGGTTGCGGAGAAGCATGCAGCGCCGAGCTAATGGCCCAGGCGCCCAGGCCGCCGGCTGCGACGACCAGCGCCGTGCCGCCGACGAGAGCCTGACGGCGGGTAATGCCAGTATGTGTGCCTGGAGAGGTGAGCTTGCCATTGTCTGGGAAAGGCGGAGGCGCTGGCGCCGTTTGCTGACCGTAGCGGGCATCGTAGTCTGTAGACGCCGTAATCCCCATGGGTGACAGCGGGTGCCTGATGAGTGTAGTATCAAGCGCCGGGCCGGCCAGTGCTTGTTGCAAGTCAGTGACGAGCGCCCGCGCCGAAGGGGGACGCTGGGCGGGGTCTTTGGCCAGGCCTTGCAGTAGGACCTGCTCGACCCGCAGAGAGAGCGTAGGGTTGACCTGGCGCGGTGGCGGTGGCGGTGTGAGCATATGCTGGATCATTGTTGCATAATCGGTATCGGCGACGAATGGCAGGCGCCCGGTGAGCAGTTGATAGGCGATCACCGCCAGGCTATAGTTGTCGCTCGCGTCTTCCGCCCGCCCCTGCGCCTGTTCCGGGGCCATGTATTTGGGGGTGCCGAAACCCCGGCCCGTTTGCGTGAGCGACTCTTCGCGATCAGAAAGGATGCGGGCAATGCCGAAGTCGGCCAGGAGCAGCCAGCTCGCATCGCGTAAGAGCATGTTGTTGGGCTTAATATCGCGATGTAAGACATGGTGCTGGTGTGCATAATCGATGGCCTCTGCCGCCTGTGTCAGGTAGATGAAGGCTTCGCTGACCGGCATGAGCGCCTGCTGCTGCGCCAGGTGCGCGATGCGATCCCCCAGGGTCCCTCCTGCGACGTAGGGCATGACGATGTAAGTGATGAGCTGCCCGTTAGGCAGCGCTTGCTGGCCATAGTCGTGTACCGGCAGAATATGCGGGTGGTTCAGCGCGGCCGCCGCGCGGGCCTCGCGCTCGAAACGCAGCGCGTACTCGCTATCGCGCTGGCTGTGGGGCGGTAATGTCTTGATGGCTACGCGTCGCTTCAGGCGTGGGTCTTCCGCCAGCCAGACATCGCCCATGCCACCCTGAACGATCACCTGGAGCAGTTGATAGCGTCCCAGAGTCATCCTGGATGCCTGTTGTGCCGTATCACCTTCGTGCATCTGTTCTCATCCTTGCGTCTAGCTGTGCCGATTTCTCCACGCCGCTTTGTATCCCTGGTCTGGTGCTGCTCTTAGGGACAATCCTACCATATTCACCGTCATGGATATATACGTCATAGGACGAATGTATCTCGCACCAATTGCGCTGAAGGGGGACGATTGGCGCTACTCCCCTGCCGCCGGCTTTATCGAAGGGAACCTCACGCAATGGGTGGCTTCAGGGTCTGCTTTGGCTGTTGTGTGCTGGCCTTCTGCCAGGTAGACTGGAATAGTCCACTGATACCTGGTGTTGCCATATCATAAGGTCTTGTTTTCGCCAGGGATATCCCTGCAACGTACGTGTCTATCATACTGAGGATTTTCAGCGCATGAAAAAAATCTATCCGCATAGCTATTCTTTCTGGAACTATCTGGGACGGCTCTTTATCTTAATCTGTGGCCTCTTTGTCTGCGCGCTTGGGATTGTGACGACCTATCTTGCTGGCATGGGGTTGGGGCCGTGGGATGTTTTGCATAAGGGCGTGAGTCTGCATACTCCGCTCTCGTTTGGTCAGGCCAGCATCGTTGTCGGGGCCATAGTGATTATGGTTGGCCTGCTGCTGAAGGTCTGGCCGGGCGTGGGGACACTCCTCAACATGCTGCTCATCGGCATCTTTGTCGATTTCCTGCTGCGTATGAACTGGCTGCCGGACCTGAGCCGCGACTCCTGGTTGCTGCGACTGCCGGTGGATGCTCTGGGAGTGTTTCTTATGGGCTTTGGTACCGCTCTCTACATCTCGCCGCGCCTGGGAGCCGGCCCCAGAGATGGCCTGATGCTGCGCCTCAACATGCTCACGCGCGTGCGCATCGCTATTGTGCGCGCCATCATAGAGTGTTCGGCCTGCCTGGTAGGTTTCTGGCTGGGCGGTCCCGTTGGCATCGGTACCATCCTCTTTGCGCTGGGCGTCGGCCCGGCGGTCGAGACGGGTTTCTGGCTGATCAAAAAACTTCGCTCTCTTGTGGGACTGTCACCCGCAGTCGCTCATTCGCCACAGACACCTGAATTGGCGTCTGACCTCGTACCTCCCCATCCAGAGTTACATCCCGTGGATCGGCGTCCGTCGTGATCGTCACGCCGCGCGCCCGCATGTGATGGATGCCTGGAATACCTGAAAGTTCGGCGGGATGATGCAGCAGGAGATGCTCATGCGGGTTATCTGCCGAAGGTTCCACCTGCTGCTCTCTGGGCGTGAAGAGCCGGGCCAGGGCGATGCTGATATCCCTGAAATCGATGTTATCGATTACAATGATGTCCAGTAAACCATCGCTGATACTTCCGCCGGGAACGGCGAGCTGCCACTGTCCACCAAATATGGGGGCATCGATGATGGCGACCTGGAGCGCGTGACAGTGAAGCCTGCTAAGCTCCTCGGACATACCTGGGGAAGGGGTAAGTCCCTCTCCTGGCGTTGGCGCTTGTGGTAGTGCCAGGCCATCGAAGCGAAGCTGGACTTCCAGGGCTTCATACTTGCGTAGGGCCTCCAGCGCGGCAAGGGGGTAGGTCAAGCGCCCGTAGCGCTGGCGAAGCGCGACGCTGGTTGCCAGGCGCGCGAACTGCACATTGAGTCCGACTGTGAGCGCGTGCGCGAAGAAGCCCAGCTTCCTGGAAGGTACATGAGTACGTACAGGCCCACGCTGGTGGTCGCTCGTCAGGTGTGGGGTCTGCTCGGCCGGGCGCGCCATGCCGACATCGATCTCTTGTTCTCTGCCCCAGGCAATGGTATCGGCCGCCTGGGGGAGCGTGAGAGGGATGCGTAGTGAGCGCGCGATATCGTTTGAGGTGCCGAGTGGCAGGATGCCCAGGATGGGACCAGCGCCGACGATGTGACTGATCACCCCGCCCACCAATCCATCCCCACCGGCGGCAATCGCTACATCGATGCCTCTCTCCAACCAGCGCGGCCCCTGAGCCGGATGGTTATCCAGTTCGGCTATGGGGACAACCAGGTCTAGCTCTATGCCTACCTGCTCAAGGTAGGCCAACGCTTGATCTAACTCCAGGGCCCGACCTGAATGCGGGCTGTGTATCACGACTGCTTTACGATGTGCGGGCACGATTTCTTTCTTCTGCTTCTCTCTAAAGATGCCTGTTGTGTTTATCCCACGTATATATGCAGTATAGCGTGTGGTCGGGAGGGAACGCAAATGTGGGCATACCCGTTACTCGAAGCGCTCCAGGGGATCGGGTCCAACAAACATGCGGCGCGCTAGCCCCTTGTCGTCGCATTCAAACCGTACAGGCTCTCCAATATTCCCAAAACTATCCCCGTGTACCATCTTGAACTGATCACCTTTTTCATAGCGTAATTGATGAAAATCCAGGGCCGGGTTTGTGCTGGCGGGATCGTACAGCAAGAGGCCGTTGTTGACGGCGGCGACCGCCACATCTTCCCAGATGCATCTGAAGTTTCCTTCGTACCGCTCGATGTTTTCGACCCTGGTACTGGGCGGCGCGAACTCTTCAAAACGCGTGATGAGATAGTCAATAATTTGGAGTGCGCCGTCTAGCAGGTCCTGTGAGGGTGCATCGATGGCGTTCGCCAGGATGACCACGCCAATGGTGCGCCCTATATCGATGCCGAACCTAGATTTATAGCCCTGGAAGCTGCCCCCGTGCCCATAGATGCGCCTCTCGTTGATCTTCCATGTCTGGAACCCCAGACTCCAGTCGGAGTCGCTTCCTTCGCGTAGCCACTGGATACGCCGCATCTCGCGTTTGCTCGCGTCCGCCAGCAGGCGGGGATGGCCCTCGAATTGCGCCAGCATAAACTGGCAGAGATCTGTGACGTTTGAGGAGAAACCGGTCGCCGACGCCATCGCACGCGTCTCAATACGAGGGAAGGCCACGCGTTCCTGGCCTGGTATGGCCCGGCTATAGCCCAGTGCCAGGTGTTTGCCGATGTCATCTGTCACTGCTGGTGCGGTATGCGACAGGTTGAGCCGCTTCACAATATGTTTATTCACAAACGCTTCGTAGGACATACCGGAGGCGACCTTGATCACTTCCCCCAGAATGGTAAATCCCAGGTTGGAGTATTTCCATCTCTCGGCGGGCGCGTAGGTCATGGCGCCGGCCGTGATATGCTGTTGTATCTGATCGAGGGAGGGGAACTGAAAATCGGTCCAGTGCGGGGTATCGCCATCGCGATCCAGGCCGGCGGTATGCGTGAGCAGTTGGCGGATGGTAATCTGGCCTGTCCGTGGATCGTGTTTCGATGTAAACCAGGGCAGGTAGCGCCGCACACGATCGTCGAGATGCAGCTTCTCTTGCTCAAAGAGTTGCAACACGGCAATGGCGGTAAATATCTTTGAAAAAGAGGCGATGCGGTAACATGTCGTCGGGGTGGCGGGGATCTTCTGCTCGATATCCGCGTATCCGTACCCCTGGCTGAAGATCGCCCTGTCCTTGTATACTATGCCCACGGATAGCCCTGGCAGGCGGTCAGCCTGGACTTTGTAGGCTAACCAGCGGTCGATCACTTTCGTGGCGCTCTTAAGGGGCGTGGCGAGATCCATCAACGTTGCTCCTCTATAAAGGTTGCTCCGGGCGAGAGCCGTCCCTGTATTGTAGGCTTTGTCAGGAGTTACGTCAACTTTACACGTCTTCTTTATAATTGCCAGAACGAGTCCGCTATGTTTACCATGGGGAGTTCGTATTCTCTAACCTGGTTTTGATTCCACCTGGTTCGCTCCGTCTTTTTCTGTAGAGATCATCTTGAGAGGTAGACATGGAACAGCTTCCCTGCCCACGTTGCCAGGAACTTTTTGAACGGAGCGATCGCTTCTGTAAAAAATGCGGATTGCGAAAAAGCAAACCATTTTCGCAAAAGCAATGGTGGTCAGTGGGTCTGCTCACCAACCTGCTGATTGTTTTGCTTTGTGTTGTGCTCAGAGAAAAGATCATCACTTCCGAAGGCTATCAGCCAGATATCACTACTGGGGTAACCTGGCTGATGTTTGGTATTCTCGGCCTCTTTCTTCTGATTCCCACCTTCTTTCTCTACCAGATCTCTCGTATTCTCTGGTTACGCATGCGCGGTCTGGTGGGATCAGGAGAAGTTGTAGCCCATCGCGAATATGCTGCACCAAAGGGACGAACTCGCGAAGTTTCGGTGGTGGAATTTACACCAGATCTTGCCCAATCCTCTGTCTGTCAGGTAGAAGACTGGGCCTGGGTGACCTCATTGTCTCTCCACGAAAAGGTCAAGGTACTCTATGATCCCTACAACCCTGGTGGATGTGCGTGGGTAGGATCAGGGTTGATCGATCTCATGCTCTTTGGATTTTTTGGCCTGGTCTTTTCCAGCTTGCCGGTAATTGGAATAGTGCTTGTGTTGCGGGCACCTCCTATGTCTGTGTGAAGCGTGGTACAGATGGGGTGGTATAGTGTGAGTTATGTAACATAGAAGAGAGGGCAAGATGGGTATCATTCACCGCTATCACGGCAGAGAGAACGGCGAGTTGCGCTGGCAGGATGTGCCGGTGCGCGCGTACGGGCCCGAAAATAGCGCGGCCGAGGGGGCCACGCGCCAGGTGCTGGTGGGCAACGACGAAGGGGCGCCGAACTTCCACCTGCGCTACTTTGCCGTGCAGCCGGGCGGCCACACGTCGCTGGATCAGCACGCGCACGAGCATGGTGTCTATGTGCTGCACGGAGGCGCGCGCCTGCGCCTGGGCGACGAGGAGCATGAACTGCACACCGGGGATGTCGTCTACATCCTCGGCAACGAGATTCACCAGTTCTTTGCCCTTGGTGACGAGCCGTTTGGCTTTCTGTGCGTTGTGCCGGCCAGGAGATAGCAGCGATGTTAGCCGTCGAGTATCACAGCAACAGTGATGTGCGTATCGTGGAGCGTCCCATCCCGGCGCTTGGTCCAGGAGAGTTGCTGGTCCGGCTCCAGGCCTGCGGCATCTGCGCCAGCGATGTCATGGAGTGGTATATGCGCCCGCGCGCGCCCGTCTATCCAGGCCACGAGCCGGTGGGGGTGGTGGAGGCCGTGGGAGAGGGCGTTGAGCAGTTCGCGCTCGGACAGCGCGTCTTTGTGCATCACCATGTCCCCTGCATGGTCTGTCACTTCTGCCAGCGCGGCTCGTTCTCGCAGTGTCCCACCTTTCGCGCCACGCGCCTCGACCCCGGCGGCCTGGCGCAGTACATACGCGTCCCCGCGCCGAACGTGCAGCTTGATGTGCTGGCGCTGCCGGAGGATCTCTCGTTCGAGGCCGCGACGCTCATTGAGCCGTTGGCCTGTTGCGTGCGCGGCATCACTCGCGCGCAGCTCCAGGCGGGCGATAGCGTGCTGGTGCTGGGCGCGGGCAGCAATGGCCTCATGCTGGCGCAACTGGCGCGGCAGCGTGGGGCCGTGCGGGTCATGATCGTTGATCCCATTGCCTATCGCCGGCAGCGTGCCCTGGACGCGGGCGTCGATCTCGCGCTCGATCCACAGGAGGGGGCGCTGCTCGATCAGGTATGTGCGGTGAATGCTGGCCGCAGGCCCGACATCGTGATCGTCACGCCATCCAGTATCGGCGCCATGCGAGAAGGCATTGAGCTTGCTGGCCCCGGCGGAACCGTGCTACTGTTCGCGCCACCGCCGCCGACCGAGGTGCTGCCTGTCACCCCTCATCAACTCTTCTTTCAAGAGATCACGCTGCGCACCAGCTACTCGGCCGGACCATACGAGACCCGCCAGGCGCTGGACCTCCTGCGCAGCCGGCGTATCTTGCCTGAAAGCCTGATTACCCATCGTTTCGCGTTGCAAGATGCCGCGCAGGCCTTTCAACTGGTAGCGAAGCCTGGAGATGCACTGAAGGTCGTGATCGTGCCGTAGCGCGTGTTTTGCATATTGTATTTGAGCCACTTCTCAAATATACTTCAGGATAATGAGTTTGTGATCGACTAGTGATCGCTAGAGAGGTTTCCCTTCCTGCAAAGCTAGATTCGCCATGCGGTGCCCGGCGATAGTGTAAGGCGAGAGCACGCTATCGGCTCCTGCCAGTGTGAGCTTCGCCTCTGTCTCAGTGTGGTTCGCACGCGAGACGATGTACAGCTTGCTGTTGAGATAGCGGGCCGAGAGGGTGATGGAGATGTTGTGCGCGTCATCTTCGGTGGCGATCAGTATGCCCTTCGCATGCTGAATGCCGGCCTCGCGCAGGATGTCGTCGCTGGTGGCATCACCCAGGACTGTGAGGTAGCCGCGCTGGATGCAGCTCTGGGCCGTAGCCTCCCTGTCGTCGATCACAACCAGCGGTTTGTGTGCCGCCGTCAGATCCTCGGTGATCTGTGAACCGACACGTCCGAAGCCGCAGATAATGTAATGGTCGCTCAGGGCGGCGATCTTCTTATCCATCATATGTCTCCTGATTGCCTGGTTTAAGTGGCCTTCAATGATGAACTCCATACCCGCACCAAAGGTATAGAGCAGTGATCCTACCCCCAACACAATCACAGCGATAGTGAACATGCGCCCTGCCTCTGAGAGTGGATGGACGACGTTGCCTGCCGTGGCCATCATCCCGATGGATGTATAGAGCGCATCGCCGAACGAAAGGTTTTCGATCAGTATATAGCCAAGCGTACCCAGAGCCAGGACGCTGAGTACAAGGCTGATAGCGATCTTGAGATGCCGGAACGAGCTGGGCGTATTCATAGAGATCTGGCCTTATGATGTGGTGCTGTTAGCACGTATGCACGCTACTATCAGCATATCACCTTTCCATGATTGGGTAGAAGAAATAGGGCCTGGTTCAAGCCAGCCCGCGCGATGATGAATTTTAACAACTAAGATCGGCAATCATGACATGTCACTCCCCCTTCGTAGCTGCGCGATTGATCGCGCGGGGGCTGACCCGACGACATGGCAACCCCCGCGCGATCAATCGCGCAGCTACGAAGGGCGAAGAACGTTTGCCATGGGCCGGGTGGAAGCAAAACATCAGCTTGCCCTCTCAGGCCCTATAGCCTACAATAGAAGGACATCCAATGGTTAGCACACGAGTATATCTTGTATAAAAAGAGGGAACGAAGATGACAACAGCACAAACAGAAACTCAGGTACAGCAGTGGACAAACCTGGCGCAGCAGTTGCGCGTGGATAGCATTCGCTGTACGACAGCGGCCGGCTCGGGACATCCCACATCCTCCATGTCGGCGGCGGACCTGATGGCGGTCCTGCTCATGGGGTATTTGCACTATGACTTTGACACCCCGCAGAACCCGAACAATGACCACCTGATCTTCTCGAAGGGGCATGCCTCCCCGCTGCTCTATTCGCTGTACAAGGCGGCGGGCGCAGTAACCGACGAGGAATTGCTGACGCTGCGCAAGTTTGGCAGCCGCCTGGAGGGGCACCCGACGCCGGTTCTCCCCTGGGTAGATGTGGCGACGGGTTCGCTGGGTCAGGGCCTGCCTATCGGTGTCGGCATCGGGCTGGCCGGGAAGTACCTGGATAAGTTGCCCTATCGCATCTGGGTGCTGCTTGGCGACAGCGAGATGGCCGAAGGCTCGATCTGGGAGGCCTTCGATCATGCATCCCACTACAAACTGGACAACCTGGTAGGCATTCTCGACTGCAACCGCCTGGGCCAGCGCGGCGAGACCGAACTGGGCTGGAACACCGAAGCCTACGCGGCGCGCGCCAGGGCCTTCGGCTGGAATGCCATCGTGATCAACGGACATGACTACGATGAGATCAACAACGCCTATGCTCAGGCCTTCAAGAATACCGGCTCGCCCACGCTGATTGTGGCCAAAACCATCAAGGGCAAGGGCGTCTCTTTCCTGGAGAACGTCAATGGCTGGCATGGCAAAACGCTCAATCAGGAGCAAGAACAGAAGGCTCTGCAAGAGCTGAACTATGTGCGCAGCCAGACCTACCCGGTGCAGAAGCCAGAGAATCGCCAGCCGGCGCCAGAGGCGGCGAAGCAGGAACTGAAGCTGCCAACCTACGATCAGCCGGTTGCCACCCGTAAGGCGTATGGCGATGCCTTGCTGGCGCTCGGCGCCGCCAACCCCGATGTCGTGGCTCTGGATGGCGAGGTCAGCAACTCGACCTACGCCGACGAATTCGGCAAGGCCTATCCTGAGCGCTTCTTCGAGCAGTATATCGCGGAGCAGCAGCTTGTGGCGGCGGCGGTCGGCATGAGCGTGCGGCATAAGATCCCCTTCGCCTCAACCTTCGCGGCCTTCTTCTCGCGTGCCTATGACTTCGTTCGCATGGCGGCGATCTCGCAGGCCAATATCCGGCTGGTAGGCTCTCACGCGGGCGTCTCCATCGGCGAGGATGGCCCGTCGCAGATGGCGCTGGAGGATCTAGCGATGATGCGCGCTGTCTTTGGCAGTACGGTGCTCTATCCCTGCGATCCCAACCAGGCGGCCAGGCTAACGGCGTTGATGGCTGAGCACAAGGGTATTGTCTATATGCGCACCACGCGCGAGGCCACACCTGTGATCTATGGGCCTGACGAGGAATTCGCTGTTGGTGGCAGCAAGGTTGTGCGCCAATCGGCCAACGACCAGGCCACGGTTGTCGCCGCCGGTATCACGCTGCACGAGGCGCTCAAGGCCTACGACCAGTTGAAGGGCGAGGGCATCCTGATTCGCGTCATCGATGCCTACTCGGTCAAGCCGATGGACGGGGAGACCCTGCTGCTGGCGGCCCAGGAGGCGGGCAACAAGTTCGTCACCGTCGAGGATCACTGGCCGGAGGGCGGACTTGGAGAGGCCGTCATGGAGGCCTTCTCAGAGCGTGATGGCCGCCTACCCCAGATTGTGAAACTCGCTGTCCAGTCGCTGCCCGGCTCCGGCAAGCCAGCCGAGCTGATCGAGGAGGCCGGTATCAGCGCCCACCATATCGTGCAGGCGGTTGAGGCGCTTGTGCGCCCCAATCGCTAAGTTTCGTGTCGGTCCTCCCGTAGCGCGTGGCTTGCCTCGCCGTCCTGGTGGTGAC
>JALYTT010000241.1 GCA_030854145.1 Chloroflexota bacterium
GGTGGTGACAGGGACGGCGAGGCAAGCCACGCCCTACGGATGTTTATCCTCGACTAGCGTCCCGCGAAGTTGCCCTGGCGCTTCTCGGCATATGCCGCGAGACCCTCTTTGGCGTCCTCGCTCTGGAAGCAGAGCTGTTGCAGCTCGCGCTCGATGGCCAGGGACTCGGAGAAGGCGACTTCGGCTCCGGACTGCACGGCGCGCTTGATGCGGCCGACGGTCTTGGAGGCGCGGTTGGGTGGGCAGAACTGCTGGGCGTAGGCTATGACCTGATCCCAGAAGTTGTCCGACTCGTAGACGTAGTTGATGAGGTTGAGTTCCTGCGCCTCCTCAAAGCTCATCAGCTTGCCCTCGGTCATCAGCTCGATGGCCTTGTTCTTGGGCAGCGCGCGCGCCATGCGCTGGGTGCCGCCGGTGCCGGGGAGCACGCCGAGGTTGATCTCCGGCAGCCCTACCTTGCCGGCGCCGCGCCGCGCGATGCGGATATCGCAGGCCAGGGCGATCTCCAGACCGCCGCCAACGGTGTGCCCGTTGAGGGCGGCAATCACCAGCTTGGGCGTCTGCTCCAGGCGCATCAGGGTCTCGTTGGCATGCAGGCAGAAATAGTACTTGAAGGTCGGCGTGACAGAATTAAGCATGCTGATCTCCGCCCCGGCGCAGAAGAACTTCTCGCCCGCCCCGCGCAGCACCAGCACATGCACGTTCTCGTCGAAGCGCGCCTGCAAAATAGCTGTGTCAAGCTGGCTCATCATTTCGTAGCTGTAGGTGTTGGCGGGCGCATTGCTCAGCTCAATCACGGCGATGCCGTTGCTGACGCTGTAATTGACTAAGGTCCGCTCTGTAGTTGTGGTCACGGTTGATCTTCCTTTCGTGCTTGCGATGGCCAGGACTGTCCGGCCGCTTCCAGAACATCATCATCTTTGACGCGTTCAAAAGGTGTATGACAGGCGTTGCAATAATATTGTACGGTGAGCAACTGCTGACCGAACAAAGCGAAAAGTTCGGTCTCGGTTGAACCACAATATGGGCATAGCACTTCCAGGTGACCCGCGTGGGCGCCTGGGGAAGGGCGCCCACGAAGGCCGTCCTTCCATATATCGGATTCGTTTGTATTATATCCCATCGAGGTCATCCTTGTAGTGCTTCGTCAAGCTTCATATAACGGCCCTGTCCGCGTAGGGATTCGGCTTGCCGCATCCGTATGAGGCATCCCTTGGGGGGCCTGTGGGGCCTCCTGTCTGGCCGCGCAAGCGAGGCCCTCCACAGATGCGGCAAGCCGAATCCCTACGCGGGAAGGCGGCGGCTGGCGCGATCCCAGCGAGTCCATGGTAGCTCCTGGGCAGGCTCCCAGACTTTCGTTTCAGCATTGAAGGACACGGGCATATCCAGGTCCACGCCGTTGAGGACCGGCATGATCTTGTGCAGGTAGCGATTGCGCAGCTCGTTGGGTGTGGCGTCGATGATGCCTTCCTGCTGCAGGCGCTGCATAGCGGGATCGTCGTCGGGGCCGAACCAGCACAGTGTCTCGTCCCAGAGACTGCTAAGCGACTGGGCGAGCGTCCTGCGTACCGCGCCGCCCACGTTCGCCAGCCGCCGCACCCAGCCCTCGGCATGCATACTATGGATATGTTCTTCCTGCACGATTTTGCGCGCGCGCTGGCGCAGCGGCTCGTAGGTTGAGTTCAGTGCCGCCTCAAAGAAGGTCGTCAGGGCGCCGTCGAGCAGGAAGTTTGTGGCCACGAAATCGGACCAGCCCTGGAAGTCGTGGTCGAGGAACGCCAGGTGATAGCGCAGGGTGCGCGTCTCCGGCTCAACCTGCTGCGGATCGGCCTCGGCCTGCGCGAAGTTGTCGAGCAGAGGATAGAGCGTGCGCGCATGCCCCAGTTCGTCCTGGGTCATGGCGGCGGCGGCCACGGCAGCCTCTAACGCGGGCGCGCCGTTGCTCCAGTACGCGTAGCGCCGCCCGATGGCCTGTTTATTGTCAGCCAGCGATGCCAGGACCGCGAAGAGCGCCTCGTGGTCTACGCGCGTGCTTGTACTTGTCATAACTTTGGCCCACCTTTATAACTACGACTCGATCACCGTCACGATGCTCTCGCGCGGCACCAGCACCATCTCGACCCAGGAGAACTCATCGTAGATGCTACGGGCATATACCTTTGCCAGTTCCATGTCGTCGGCCATTACGTTGCCGATCTCGTGTAGCGGCTCCTCGTATTTGCGGCGCGCGTACACCTGCCAGACGCGGCTCTCGTTGAGCGCCTCGCGTCGCGGACCGAATTCGTTGTGCGGAGCCAGCCCCGCGCGTACATGATATGTCATGCCGATATCCCCCAGGTGCGCATAATATCGACGCCATCTTCGCTCAGGCGGTTCTTCGTCCACACGGGGTCCCAGACGATCTCGATCTGCACAGCGTCCACTCCAGGCTCTTGCAGGAGGCGCGTGCGAATGTCGTCCATAATGAAATCCATGGCGGGACAGCCCATGGCTGTGAAGGTGAGCTTGATATGCACCCTGCCAGCGTCTTGCGTGAGCGCGATGATCAGACCCATGTCTACCACACTGATTGGAAGTTCGGGGTCCATCACGTCGCGCAGGGCGTCCCACAGGGCCGGGCAGCTTGTATCGCTGGCGGCATGGGTCTGCAATGATGGATAACTGGTGGTCATGCGTCTTGCTCCAGCAGGCGCAGCATCTCGCGTTTGCCGCGTTGTACCATGCCTACGAACTCGTCGTTGCCGGGTCCCCTGGCCTTCCAGCGCTTCATGACATCATCCCAGGTGCAGGGACCATCTTCAAGCAGCCAGTGTTTAGCCTGTGCGTCGAAGTGCATCGGGAAAGGGCCATCGATGACGTACTTCTGCTGGCCCTCGTCGAAGTGTGCGGGTATCTTGATATGCAGTTCGTCGCAAAGGGGTACGGCGGTGGACATCCAGATCTGGCGCAGCTCGTCGTTGCTGTGACCCTTGAAGCCGTACTCAAGCTGCTCACCATGCTTCTTGAGGTCGTCCGGCAGGCCAAACCACTCGACGGTCAGCATAAACATCCAGTCAACGGCCTGCTGTAGCGCCTCGTGCCCGCTGCTATCCTGGTTGATCTTGCGCATCCACTGCTCGCCGTGGCGCAGGTGGAAGGTCTCTTCCTTATCCACCTTGACCAGCGCCCGCTTCCAGGGGCCGAAGGTGGTGCTTTTGTAGATATCGCCGAGCAGGGTATAGCCGGCGCGATCATAAAAGGCGTTGGCAACCACGAGTTCTACCCAGCTATCCAGGGGCACATCGAAGGCGTAAGGGTACTTGAAATTACGGGGCTCGCGCTCAAAGATCAGCTTCTCCGAGTCCACACCCAGGTCACGCAGCAAGCGATAGGCAATGTGCGCATGTCCCAGCTCGTCCTGAATGATGGAGACCGCCGACCCGAAGGCGTTCAGAGTAGGCGCGTGGACGGCGGCATGGTAATAGGCCGGCGCGCTGATAAGTTCGGTATCGGCCGAGACGGTCAGGATGCGCTTGATACCCTCCAGGTAGATCGGGCTCATATGCTCAACTGACTCGATTAGCTGCTGCCTGTGAATACGGCTCAGCAGAGCCTCTTCGCTCTGTAGGACGGTCGTGCTCATATGCGTATTGCTCCTTACTGCTGGACAGGTTGCTAGTGCCAGGGATATCTCCATATGGACATATCAAATTGTACGTTGGAGACGTGGGGAAAGTCAAGTTTGGGCGGATGGCTGGATCTTCGTAGGGCGGTGGCTTTCGCAAGGGAAGATTTTTTGTAGAGTGCTTTCCAGAATGCCAGGCGTAGGGGCGCGGTGTCTCGTCCTACAGAAGAATGCTATATGTCAGGATTCGTCTCCGGATTGACGTACTCAGGGTAGGCCGGTGTGAACGTGGCTGTGAGCAGCGAGTCCTTCACGCCGGGGTGGATGGCGTCTTCGGCGATGCCCTGTAAATTGCGCTCCATCGGTGAGACTTTACCTGAGACGCGCCGGCTGTATGGGGCCGATTGTTCGTTTGCGGAGAGAGATCCGAAAAGTTCCTGGAAGTTTTGTGCCAGGTAACGGCGCATCTCTTCGCCTCGCATTGGCGCGATAAGCAGGCCGATGCCAATGCCGATGAGGATATTTCTTATAAACTTGCCCATGCTTACGACCTTCCTTTCCGGGTAGAGCCGCTGCGCTAAATATACCGTTTTGAGCAGTAGAGGCTACCTATGTAACCCCGCGTATGATAACCAGGAAATACACGCGTGGCTGTTCCAGTAAGTTTCAATTCCGCGTTGAGCAGGGCGCAGGCAAGCGGCGCCCCTACACGAAAGGAAAGAAAGGTGTCATCTTGTTTCGTGTAGGGGCGCCGCTTGCCTGCGCCCTGCTCAACACCGCCATCTATCTCGCCCCTCCGTTGGATCTCCCCCAATTTTGTCTCAACGGAGGCGCTGGCCTGCGCCCGGTCCCTACGCGAGATCGGGGAGTGGGCTATTGCTAGATGCCCATAATAACGTGGATATAGTTGCGTGTCTCGCCGGGAAGGCAATTGAGCCAGTTCGCGCCGCAGTTCCGGACGGCATTCTGGACCGTGCCGGACCCACCGTTGTAGGCCGCCAGGGCCTTGGCATAGTCACCACCATAGTTTTTAGCGTAGCTCGCCATCAGGCGTGCCGCCCCGCGCAGTGCCTGAACAGGGTTGCGTGGATCGATACCGAGTCCGGCGGCGGTGCTTGGCAGGAATTGCGCGATGCCTATCGCTCCGGCAGGCGAGGCGGCGTTCGGATTAAAGCCGCTCTCCAGGTAGATCTGGCGCACAAAATAGACCGGGGAGATGCCCGCGTCGATGGCATCTTGCTGCGCGATGGCCACATACTGGCTCTTTGGCAGATTCATCGGCGGCATGTTCGCGTTCGTCTGCTGATTATTCATCTGGGCCTGAGCTGGCGCCATGTGAGCTGGGATTGTCCAACCCAACGGGTTCTGGAGCCAGTGGCCGAAATTCTGCAAAATAGGCAGGCCATATTGCCCGCCAGTAAGCGGTGAAAGCGTGAGCAGTGAGGTGATGACCAGGCCCAGGAGCACGGCGAAAACAACCCCATGCCTGAGCCGTGGGCTCATCCTGCGGGGCTGTGTGATGATCTCATCGGTCTGCTGCTTCCTGGCCGCTGTGCGCGTGCCTGGGATGATCACGATGCGCCCCGTGGCCTTGGGAGACATGGTGGCTTGCAGCGCGGCGGTGAGCGACGATGGGGTCTGGGTAGATGTCGTGGGTACCCTAACCTTATCGGTAGAGGGCGTGGTCTTTGGTTTCAACGGGGGAGCGGGGGGAGCGGACAACTCCCTCACAGTATATTCAAGTTGACCGGTGGCAGCATGTGGAAGCTCACTGAGCTGCTCGGTCGTAACTGCTGGATACTGCCTGGCACCCATGTATGCGCCGGGCAGAGAAGGCGCAAGCGGCGCGGTAGCCGGCATGTCCTCTGTGAATGATAGCTCTTCCACTACCTCAACATAGTCGTAGCCGATATCCTCGAACTGCTGCTGCGGAACCGGGTGAAATTGCGCCATATCTACACTAACCTCATACTCTGTTTACGAGTTCACTTGTAGTGAGTCTACTAAATAGACCAACATGTGTCAATTTATTCGGGCATGAGGCAGTGAAAAATAGGCCATAACTCCCAGTCTTCGCGCGAACCTTAACCTGTCCCTGAAGATACGGGTGTTTTTTTAGCTCGCCAATCTATTCTGGAAGTCTGCTAGACAAGCTGCCTCCCATACAGTATACACGGGACTGTTAGTGTCCCAGGCGCTGAGGCAATTGCTGATGACGCTAAGTACCAGGCGCTGCTCGCTCGTCAGCTCTTGCGGGACGCTGAGCGCGCGTTCCTTCTTGTCGTTGAAGGACAGGTAGAGCAGGGTCTGCGTGATGCTCAGCGCGCTATAGACGCCGACGTTTGCCAGGGCGTCGATCAGCGCGGGGATGGCGATCCTGGCCATGCCGGGTCTGAGGTGACGCAGGGTCATACTGATGTCGCTAATGAGGCTGCCATTGGTCCACGGTAGTTCGTCGTATGCCTCCGCAATAAGCTCTGGCCGCGCGATGGCGTTGACCAGGATGCGCACTGCCCGGCGCGGCGTCTTTTCCCCTGCCTGCCGCGTCAGCGCCATGGCTGCCGCCAGTTTGACCAGCGGCTCTTCCCTGGAGTTTACACTATGCAAGAACAGGTCGGTCGTCTCCGCGCTGCACTCGTGCCTGCTCAGCATCTCCAGACTCAGTAGCAGGTTGGCCCGCACGCGTGGGTCATGCTCTTGGACGAACGCTGTAAGCAGCCTGGGGATAGTGGTCGCGGCACACTCCCACAGGTGAGCCAGTGTATAGGCCGCACACATTCTCACCCTGGGATCGCTCTCCCCCAGCAGCGCCAGGTACGTCGCGAGTCCCTGGCGAACGGCTGCGCGCGCCTTTGGCACACAGATCGGTTGTTGATCTGCCGCTTCTAGCGTGCCAGAGGGTACCTCGTTGTGTTGCTGGCTTGTCTGCGGCGCCGCAAGGCGCGCCAGCAGCACCAGCAGAGCGTCCTTATCGGGTGTCGTGGGGGCTGCAAGCAACTCTATGAGAAATGGGGTCACAGCCTTGTAGATCGTCTCCTGGCGCCAGATATCGTGGGAGAGGCTAAATAGCGCCTGAGCGCGGATAGAGCTATCGTCGGATGCTATATTTCTCACTATGCCGGGTATATCCATGGTCTCGCCATACGCGTGACTCAACTTCTGCCAATCAACCTTTTCAAGTTCTTCTAACACAAGGAACTCCTTATGACCAGACCGGGGTCTATGGACAGACGAACCCCAGTAGAAGGGAGATGTTCAATTTTTGCTGACAGGGGCCAATCGCCCCTGCTTTAATATTCTGATTGACCCGGACAAATGTGGAAAATTTGTTCTTATATTATATAGCTTGTAGGGGAATTTTGCCAGGGGTCCTTTATACCGAAAACATGGGAAAATGGCGAGCTTCCATACTCACGCATTTTCCCATGTGAAGTCATTCGTATTCTGTGCAACAGGTATGACGACTGCCGCCGACCAACCTTTAGCTCTCCAAATCGTGGAGTCGATGACTTATCACCTGGGCCGCATGGCTCACCGCCTCAATGACGCTGGGTAACACCATGTCATGCAGCCGGAAGGTGGGACCCGCAACGCTGATCCCAGCCAGGACCTGTTGTTCTTGACCCATGATCGGAGCGGCAACTCCTCTCACCCCTATATCAACCTCCTCATCACTTACCACGTACCCTGCGATACGAATAGCTTTCAATTGGGAGCGGAGAACTTCTGGATCAGTGATGGTATGCTGCGTGTACCGTGGGAGTGGCTCTGAAGTGAGTACAGCATCAATCTCAGAGGGTTTGAGGTACGCAAGCAGCACCTTTGCTGCAGCACCTGCGTGTAGTGGTAAGACTTGCCCACGCTCGTAGGAGAGCCGGACACTGTGAGGACTCTCAACTCGCTCAATGCAGACTACATGCAGACTGGAGCGACGTGTAAGCAGGGCTGATTCACCCGTTTGAGCGACAAGCTCACGCATCACTGGTAACGCAATTTCGGAGAGACCCAACCCCTTTCGGGCAATTCGGGCCAGTTGAAACACCGTTGGTCCCAAGCGGAACTCTCCGTTGGTATCTCCTTCTTCTATCAAGCCAGAGGCACGTAAGCTTGAGAGATAGCGGTACGTCGTACTTGGCGACATACCTAAATGCTCGGCAACTTCTATCGCAGTGAGAACAGGTTGCCGTTCATTAAAAAGGAGCAGTATATCAATTGCTCGGTCTGCCGTGGTATTACGCGTTGGAGAAGAAGTACCTTCTGTCTTCTGTACAGTATTTTGCCTCAATAGATTTTTCCTTGTAATTCTTGTTATATAATATATGACTATCGAATTATGATGATATCATAGCATTTATGTGCCGTTTCTGTCAATGAGATGCAGAAGAGCCTCAATGAGGTCACTTCTTTGAGCGATCTCGGCGACGGGCATACGTGCTGCGACATAATGATCTGGGCGGAGCAGGAGCACGGAGTCTGCATATTTTGCTCGTAGTGCCATGAGTGCCTGATCTCGTTCGCGAACAAGCGTGATCTCCGAGGTGTCGCGCCATGGTGTTCCCACAGGAAGGAGAGCGACACGTTGGACACCAAGGTAGCTCCATATCGGTTGTGTCGTAAAGGCAAAAGCGAGTTCAGGCTGAGCCGTCAGTGCGAGCAAGGAAAAACCGTTTCCAAGTACGTCGTCAAGGAGGACCATTTTCCCTTCTTTCGTCTCGACAAATGGTTGTGGAAAGAGACTTCCCACAATAGTCTGGCTTCTGCGCTGCCCAGGGGAGACGAGGAATCCTGCCAAGAAGCGGGGTTTGGGCTTATATTTCATCTGTGACACATATGCTTGCGCGGCTGGGAACAGTCCAAGGACACGAAACATGTTCTGAACAGCCCATGCTGACAAAAAATGACGTGGAGCCATTACCGAGCCCATCTGCAGCGCGAGTCGAATCATTGCCGAGGTGTGTGCTCTGCGCTCTCTTTCATAGGTATCGAGGAGGTGTGGTCCAAGCTGACCGCGAAGAACCCAGGCCAATTTCCAGGCGAGATTGTGAGCATCACGGATGCCACTGTTCATTCCTTGCCCAGCAAAGGGAGGAGAGAGGTGTGCAGCATCTCCCGCAAGAAAAACTCTGCCCTTTGACCAGTGGTCTGCCAGTCGTGCATGGAACCGATAGACGACCTTGCGTACAATGGTGCTGTTTGGATCAGCCCCATGGGTATGCAAAAGGTTTTGAATGACTTCGGGGATGAGCAAAGCCTCATCACGTTCGTGTGAATGCAGCTTAAACTCAAAACGATGCGTACGATCCGGGCCTGGCAAGCTGATGCACGGTCGTCGAGGATCACAAAAGACTTTGGTATGAGGAGATGAGGTGTCCGAGTTTTCCAAATCGATGATGAGCCAGCGCTCATGAAAGGTCGAACCTGCAAGCGAGATTCCCAGGAGATTTCTTACGGTACTGCTGGCCCCATCGCATCCTATAAGATAGTCACATGCAATTCGAGTGTGCAGGTCTTCTGGTCCTGTGATGCCGATGACAACACCAGAAGCATCCTGTGCCAGCGTTTCGAGTGTCGAACCGAACCGTGTCTCAATGTGCGAGAAGCGCTCAAGACCCTCACGTAATTGTCTCTCCAAAATTGGTTGGCGGAATGCGTTTCTCCGCGGATACCCATAGGGCGTATCGCTCGGCTCAACTTTGACAAAACAACGACCTCCAGGCGAGTAATACTGGGATCCGTAGCCTGGAACGACATGTTGAAGCACCTCGCTAGCCAATCCGAGCGTTTGCAACGTACGAAGTGATTCGTCGTCAAGAGAGACTGCCCGTGGTTCTCGACCCGTTGAGGGATAACGTTCAATCAGAAGGGTACGAATACCTTCACCACCCAGGAGATTGGCAAGCACGAGTCCTGTTGGCCCGGCACCTACAATAACGACCGGATAGTGTACCTGCGGCTCTTCACTCATGGATGATGTCATGCTCTCTCTTTTTCCATGGCATGGGGAGCACTCTCTGCCGACTCATCGACGATAGGATTGCGTAAGGTCCCAATGTGCGAAATCTCGACTTCAACGATGTCCCCAGCCTGTAAGAAGACTGCGGGTTTCCGCTTGAATCCGACTCCGCCAGGAGTGCCTGTACAGATAACATCCCCTGGCGAAAGAGGGGTAAAGGTCGAGATATAAGCCATGAGTTCAGGAACTGGAAAGATGAACGCATCGGTTGTCGCTCGCTGCATTTCTTGCCCATTGAGCCGCGTGACAAGGGAGAAAGAACTCCCGTCCTCGATTTCATCTGCCGTGACCATCCAGGGACCAAAGCCACCAGTAGAGGGAAAATTCTTTCCAGGCGTCCATTGATGCGTATGATGCTGCCAATCACGGACCGTTGCATCATTGTAGCAAGAATAGCCGGCTATATATTCGAATGCCTGTGCAGCGTTAATGGCGCGACCACGTTTGCCCACGATCACCGCCAGCTCGCCTTCATAATCCAGTTGCTGAGAAACTGCCGGGCGCAGGAGAGGACGTAGGTGGCCCGTCTGACTGTCTGCAAAGCGAGTAAAGATGGTTGGATAGCGCGTTTCCGCACGTTCGGCCTCGCGCCTATGGTCGTCGTAGTTCAGCCCAATACAAAAAATCTTTGCAGGATTAGGG
>JALYTT010000242.1 GCA_030854145.1 Chloroflexota bacterium
TGCTAGCTGTTGTGCATATCTTTGCTTATCAACTGTGGAATAATCACCTTGTGCCCTATCTGCTCATCTCTGTTCTTGCGGTTGCGGGAGTGGTGACGCTGCAAATCGCAGCATGGTCCACCAGGCTTTTCGGCAAAGGACACCCCCATCGTTCCCAGGACTCACTGCAAGAGAATTAAAACGTTCCTCTCATAGTAAATGACCTGAATGTTCGACGCAAAATGAGCGTGGGCAGGTCAGGCGTCGAACATTCAGGTCATTTACCATCTCACTATACAAGTAAGGATGCCTCGTACAAGAGAGAAGAGGCAGGTTTCAGTCTCACAAACCACTGAATTCTGAATTTCACTGGTTTAGCATCCTTCACTTTTTTATGCAACCTCGTTGTGCATCTCGTGGGCCTGCCACACGGATGCGGCAAGCCGCATCCCTACGCGGGAGAGGGAAGCGCCTTGATACCTGCCAAATGAAACCGGCTTACGGCGCTGACCCACGCAGGGGCCGGCTGGCCTCAACCACACTGGATGCAATCAATGGCGTTCTTACGATAGAAGCGGCCACGTAGTCGCTGGCCGTGTACACGGCATCCCTGGGAGAGACGCGCCAGAACAGGCGCTGCATACGGCTCCACTCGGCCAGGATCTGGGCGGCGCGCCAGCTCCGCGTCTTCTTGCTGTGCCAGCGAATGACGGTTCGCAGCGCCTCCAGTTCGTCGCTATCGCTGATGCGGCCCAGTTCCACCAGGTCGGTATTGCAGCGAATGGGGAAGCGGCCGGCGCTATCCAGCACATAGGCTACGCCGGCGGACATGCCGGCGCCGAAGTTAATGCCGGTCTCGCCCAGGACCACTACCATGCCACCGGTCATATACTCGCAGGCATGCGCGCCCACACCCTCCACAACGGCGAGCGCGCCGCTGTTGCGCACGGCAAAACGCTCGCCTGTGCAGCCCGCAGCGAAGAGCTGGCCACCCGTGGCGCCGTACAGGGCGGCATTGCCCAGGATGGTATTTTTATAGGCTGCGAAACCGGCATGCGGGGGGGGCGTGATGATGATCTGGCCCCCGGTCATGCTTTTGCCCACGTAGTCATTGGCCTCGCCATTCAGCAACAGGCGCATACCGGGCAGGCAGAAGGCGCCAAAGCTCTGGCCCGCCGAGCCCTGGAACGCGCAGGTTATGCTCACATCCGCCAGGCCAGCGTTCCCATAGCGGCGCGCGATCTCTCCGGCGAGACTGACGCCCAGCGAGCGATCATAATTGTGGATGGCGTGCTGCGCGAACACGCTCCGTTCGCCCTGAAGCGCCTGCTCCGCCTCGGCCAGCAACTGTTCGGCGACCGGCGAACTCGCGGGACCACGATCGCGGGCCTCCGGAGACGAGTGGCCAGGGACTGCGACCAGGAGCGGCTGCAAGGTGATATCTGCGTTATCAGGCGCTTGCAGCAGATCGGCGCGCCCGATAAGGTCGGCCAGGCGCGGCACACCCAGGCTCGCCAACAACTCGCGCACTTCGTTGGCGACCAGGGTGAGATAGTTAATCACGTACTGTGCCTGCCCGCTAAACTTGGCGCGCAGGTCCTCGCGCTGTGTCGCGATGCCGGTGGGGCAGGTATTCAGGTGGCATTGACGCGCCATATCGCAGCCAAGCGCAACCAGGATGGCCGTGCCAAAGCCAAACTCCTCGGCCCCCAGCAACGCTCCGATCAACACATCACGACCCGTCTTGAGACCGCCATCCACGCGCAGTCTGACCCTGGCACGCAGATTGTTGCGTACAAGGGTCTGCTGCGTCTCGGCCAGGCCTAGCTCCCAGGGGATACCCGCGTGCTTGATCGATTGCAGCGGCGAGGCGCCGGTGCCGCCATCGTAGCCGGCGATGTGAATGTAGTTCGCGTGCGCCTTGGCTACGCCCGCCGCGATGGTGCCGGCGCCAAGGCTGGCAACAAGCTTGACGCCGATACGCGCCGCCGGGTTGACCTGGCGCAGATCGTAGATCAACTGTGCCAGGTCCTCAATGCTATAGATATCGTGATGCGGCGGTGGCGAGATCAAGGCTACACCAGGCGCGGTATGCCGCAGGTGCGCGATGAACGGCGTCACCTTGCTGGGGGGCAGTTGACCGCCCTCGCCCGGTTTCGAGCCTTGCGCCATCTTGATCTCCAACTCTTCGGCGCGCACCAGGTACTCCGTCGTCACGCCAAAGCGGGCCGAGGCCACCTGTTTGATCTTGCTGCTGACCGGAAAGCCATCAAGGGTTTCGTGATACCAGGCCGGATCTTCGCCGCCCTCGCCCGTGTTGTTGCGCCCACCGATGCTGTTCATGGCGGCGGCGATCACGCGGTGCGTCTCGGCACTGAGCGCGCCAATGGACATGGCAGAGACGACGAAGCGCGCGCGAATACTCTCCATTGACTCGACCTCTGCCAGCGGGATAGGCGTCGCCGGTACGAAGCTCAGCAAGTCACGCAGGTTGGTAGGTGGACGCTGGTAGACCATCCCCGTGAAACGGCGATAGTCCTCCCCGTCGCCGCTGCGCGCGGCCTGCTGCAAGGTGCGCACAAGCAGGGGGTTATAGGCGTGGTACTCGGCATCGCGCCGGAAACGATAGTAGCCTACGTCGTTCAGCTTGCGCCGCCGTGTGCTGGGTGCCGGCGCCACCTGCTCGCCTGTAGCGGCCTGCTGGAGCGCCTGGCAGCGTTCGATGATGTCGCGCGCGATCCGGGGTAGATCGACCTGCCCAGGGTGTGCAGGAGAGCCGGCGAAACAGCGCTCGACCAGGCGGGGAGCGAGGCCGAGGATCTCGAACTGCCCCGCGCCGACGATATTGCGGATCGTCGAGATGCCCATGCGCGCCATCACCTTGCGCAGCCCACCTTCGAGCACATCCAGGTAGCGCTCAACAGCCTGTTGCGTCGTCATAGTTTCCAGGTGTCGCTCGCCGGCCAGCGCGCGCACAGAGGTCAGAGCCAGCGCCGGGGTCACGGCCTCCGCGCCATATCCAAGCAGCAGGGCCATCTGGTGAATATCCCACGCCGCGCCGGTCTCGCAGATAAGGGAGGCGCAGGTGCGCAGTCCCCGGCGGATAAGCACCTGGTGGACGGAGCCTACGGCCAGCAACATCGGCAACGGAGCCATCTCCACGCTAGCAGCGAGATCGCTCAGGATCAGCACGCTTACGCCGTCGGCGATAGCGGCTACAGCTTCGTTATCCAGTCGATGAAGCGCGGCCTCCAACTCTGCCGGTCCGGCGTCCTGGCAAAATGTGGCATTGAGCGTGCGCGTCCGAAAGCCCTCGATCTTGAGAGAGCGGATAGTTGCCAGTTGGGTCTCAGTGAGTAGCGGAGTCTCCAGGTGCAGCAACCGCGCGTGCTGGGGCGTCTCCATCAGCAGGCTCTGGCGGCGACCAAGGTAGCAGTCAAGCGACGTTACAATTTGCTCGCGCAGCGGGTCAATTGGGGGATTGGTGACCTGGGCAAAACGCTGGTGGAAGTGGTCCGCGAGCGCACGCGTCTGCTGCGAAAGGGTAGCGAGCGGAGTATCGTCGCCCATACTCCACACAGGCTCTTTGTTCTCCTTCAGCATGGGCCGCAGTACAAGCTCAAGGTCCTCGTGAGTGTAGCCAAAAAGCTGCTGGCGCTGGAACAGGGCCTCGGCATCAAGCTCGGCAGGAGGTGCAGAGGTCTGAGGAAGCCCCGCCAGCCGCACAAGATGCTGCTCCAGCCACTGCTGGTATGGCTGGCGCTGTGCCAGCGCCGCCTTGATATCGCGGTCGCGCAGCACAGTAGCGTGTTTGAGATCAACGGCCAGCATCTCGCCTGGCCCCAGGCGTCCCTTCTCGACGACTTCATGAGGCTCGTAGGGTACAATACCGGCTTCGGATGCCAGGATGAGCAGACCCTGTGATGTCAGTACGTAGCGCGCCGGACGCAGACCATTGCGGTCCAGGGCCGCGCCTACAAAACGCCCATCGCTGAACACAACAGCGGCGGGGCCATCCCAGGGTTCCAGTTGGCCCGCATGGTACTCGCACCACGCGTGCTGGTCGTTATCCATCTCTGGGATCTGCTCCCAGGCTGGTGGGATCAGCATCTGCACACTATGGGGCAGATCACGCCCGGAGTAGGTCAGCAGTTCCAGTGCGTTGTCCAGTTGAATGGAGTCGCTGCCATCCTCCTGGCTGACCGGCAGCAGATCGGCGATGCTGTCACCCCACTGCGGCGCGCACAGGGTCTTCTCGCGCGCGCGCATCCAGTTGTGATTACCCTGGAGCGTATTGATCTCGCCGTTGTGAGCCAGCATACGGAAGGGCTGTGCCAGCGACCACGAAGGGAAGGTATTGGTGCTGTAACGCTGGTGAAACAGGGCGAAGGCGCTCATATAACGGGGGTCGGCAAGGTCCAGGTAGAAACGGGCCAGTTCGTCCGGGGCCAGCAGGCCTTTATAAACGATGGTAGTGCGGGAAAGCGAGGCGATAAAGCAATCCTCGATGCCCGCCTGCCGCAGGCGTTGCTCGATCAAACGACGGGCATGATACAGCAGGCGATCAAATTGCTCGTCGGTAAGCTGCTGGGGACGAGCCAGTAGAACCTGGCTAATGGCGGGGGCAGTTGCGCGGGCCTGCGTTCCGGGTACCGTGTCATCGATGGGAGGATTGCGCCAGCCGAGCCAGAGGATACCCACTTCGCCAAGTATTTGTTCGATAAGCTGGCAACTGCGCTCGTAATGGGCCGGAGAACGTTCAGGTGCGGGCAGAAAGAGCATCGCCACCGCCAGGTCAGCGAGATCGGGAAGCGCGATGTGGCGGTCATGCAGTTCAGCCGCGAGGAGTTCTCTGGGGATCTGGGTAAGCACGCCGGACCCATCGCTCGTTTCAGCATCAGCGTCCTGCGCCCCCCTGTGAGAAAGATGGGCCAGCGCGTTCAGCGCCGTCTGCACAAGGTGGTGACTCGGCTCGCCGGAGATCTGCACCAGGAAGCCGGTGCCACAGGCATCGTGTTCCCAGCGAGCATTGTAGAGCGGATAATCAGCATCAGTTGGATAGCGTTGCATAGAGTGCCCTCCTGACAAACAAAAAGAACCGATAGCAGGGGGCGCCCACGTTGGAGCCAGTTTGTGTTCGGCGACCAGACAGCGCTCGCCGAAGTCATCCAGGAAAGCAGTCATTGAACGGCGCTCATTGCGCCTGTCAGGACATCATTGAGTGAGGAGGGCCACATGGCCCGTTTCCCAAGGAACAAACACTGTTCTCTGTGAAGCACAGTGTAGCATATAGAAGCGGAAACAGGCAAGGGTAATGAGAAAATTGGCTTAAAAGTCGTTGGTTATGCATCCCTATTTCATCTTACGGTACAACGCCCATTACCAGCATATTACCAGTTACGCCGTCGAAGACCATCTGGCCATGATGCAGAAGCGGTGGTTTTGTGCCAGGGGATGAAAATGGCGCTGCGACAGTAAAATCGCCGTAGACCTCGACGTAGCAGACAATCAGGTTATTATCAGTAGCGCCGGTATCGGCGTTGAGGATGTCGTTGGCAACCCGGTTGGTCACAAAGAGGATGCGGGTGACGGTGTAGTGAGCAGAAACCTGTTCAATGCGCATGCCTGCAAAGCGGGAAACGGTGTGCATGTACTGGCGCACATCCTGAGTCGTGAAAGTGGGAATGCTGCACAGATGCGGTTTGATAGCAGGCGCACCCATGCCTCTGGCAGGACGTGAGGCAACACCAGGGATGTGCGCGGGATCGCAATTGGCCGTGGAGGTCGAAACCTTGACGGTGGGGATCACACGTGTTCCGGTCCTATAGAGTGTGGCTGAGGCATGCATTGTGTCCTTTGGCTTGAGGAGGAGCGCGCGCACGCCCAGCGTTCCCCCAACCCCTGCGACTGCAATAAGAAGCACGATAAGCACAATGAGAATTTGGCGCCTTTTCATAGCCTGTCCTCCTTAAGAAAAAGTATCTTTATAAGGAGACGTAAGGGAGCAAGAGAACGTTCCCCCTCGCGTAGGGAGCGGGCGCAGGCCAGCGGCGCCCCTACACGAAATGCCGCATCCGTGTGCCGGCCTCGCTTGCGCGGCTAGGGAGGATGCCTCACACGGATGCGGCAAGCCGAATCCCTACGCGTGCAAGGGCGTCCCAATGCTTCACAAAGATGATCCAGGCCGGGTCCCTGCTGAAGCCCAGGCACGTATTGTGCCGGAGGATGCCTTCGTTCACAGAATCGTTCCATGTTCGCAAAGCACGATAGCTATGCGCTTTGGCGTAGCGAATGGCGTGTAATTTGAGTGCCAGCGCAATGCCCCTCCCCCGGTAGGAGCGTTTCACCCCTGTCATGGCAATCGTGAGCACAGCGTTTCCCTTTGCCGGAGGCAGCAGAGAACACAGCCCGATATATTCGCCGGCGCTCACAGCCACAAAGTAGGCCTCCGGCAGGCGCAGTTCGTCCTCCACGAAGGCTTCATAGCCAATATCTGTCCGTTGCAGCGCGGGTGGGAACGGCACATCGGCCATAAGTTGCGCGTTTAAGGTATAGAGCTTCTGATCGCGCTCTGCATCATCCACCATAGCATTGGCCGCTTTGATCTCGATGCCCTCCGCTTGCAAACGTGCTTCCAGTTCGCGATACGGAGCCTCAGCGAATGCCACGATGTCGAGGTGCGATTCCCAACGCGCCCATTCCTCTTGAAATCCCTGGGCTTTGGCAAAGTGGACGCTCTGGGTAAGATCTTCGCGCACCTCGGCGCGTACCTCAAGGGGCTGTAAGGGCTGAAGTGTACTGGCTACATGCTGATATAATGCGCTACCGATACCGCGTCCCTGATACTGCGCAGCGACAACCAGGTACACCCAGAATTGCCGCGGGTGATACATATCAGCGAACTGATCATACTGGCCAACGGCAATCACCTTTCCATCGATCTCCGCGACCCAACGCTGAAAGCGGCACTTCGGGTCGCGCTGCTCATCCTTGAGCTGCATCTCGGCCACCGTCATCTCGGTGCCACGTTCCATATGCTCAGGGTCGGCGGAATTGATTACGACAATAAGTGCCGGGTAATCAGCCACGGTGAAAGGGCGAATAGCGCGCATCATAGCCTCCTGCTGCTGCATAGATATCACTTGCATCTTCAGGATAGCAGGAAGTACATAGTTCTAGCAAGCCCCTACCTCTCCTCTATCAACTTATGGTAGAATTGCAATACCAGCACCAAACACGGGTCGGGGTTTTAAATGACCAGCAAGGATCAGCCACCCATGCCTGAGCAAGAACAGCGCAGCGACAAAGACGCTCCCCTGCGTCAGGATATCCATATGCTTGGAGATGCCCTGGGGCGCGCGATCCAGCAGCACGGCGGGCTTGCCGTCTTCGAGACGGTCGAACGGCTGCGCCAGAGTTGCAAAAGCCTGCGCGACTGCACCGAAAAGTTGAGCCAGGCCAGTGCGGCGGACCTGGCAGTTCACTCAGCCCTGCAAGATGAAATTGCGGCCCTGGACGCGGAGATCACCGGGATCGTCGAGCAGTGTGACCTGAACACGGCCATCGCCGTGATTCGCGCCTTTAGCTTTTATTTTCATCTCGTCAACACCGCCGAGCAATATCACCGCATCCGTCGCCGGCGCGAGCACGAGGCCAGCCAAGCAGCGACTCCCCAGCACGGCTCGCTTAACGCGCTTGTCGAGACGTTCCGCCAGCAAAACCTGGATGCCGGGGCCATTCAACAACTCCTGGACCATCTCTCGATAGACCTGGTGTTCACGGCCCACCCCACCGAGGCCACGCGCCGCACGCTGATCATCAAGGCGCGCCAGGTGGCCGACCTGCTGGAGGCCCACGACCGCGAAGTCAAGGTGCCGGCAGGAAGATTGAGCGCGCGGCAGCAACAACGCGCGGTTGAAAGCACCATCGCGCTCCTGTGGCGCACTGATGCCGTGCGCCACGTCCGCCCGCAGCCGCAGGACGAGATCAAGATGGGCATCTACTACCTCGATGAGGTGCTGTATGACGCCGTGCCCGCACTCTACGCCGAGCTAGAAGAGTACTTGGCGTTGTATTCCCCACAGGGGCAGTTGCGTGTACCGTCCTTCCTGCAGCTCGGCTCCTGGATTGGCGGGGACCAGGACGGCAATCCATCCATAGGGCCTGAAACGATGCTGCACGCGCTTCGCCTGCAACAGGCCAGCCTGCTCAAGCATTATCGCGCCTCCATCGATGCCCTGGCGCGCGAATACACCCAGGCCCTCAGCCATTGCACGATCACCACAGCCCTGAAAGACTCCATCGCGAGAGACGCCGCCAACATGCCCGATTACGATCAGGAGCTTGGCTCTGCCACACGCCTGGAACCCTACAGGCGCAAGCTCTCGTTTATGTGGAAGCGCCTGGGCGCGACGCTGGCGGCAACCAATAAGCACCTGCGCAACGACGCCGGCACCGATAGTGAGGGCAGCGACACAGCGGCCAGCGTCGCTATTGCCTACCGCCATCCCACAGAGTTACTGGCCGACTTCGAACTGGTGCGCGCAAGCCTGCTGGCGGACGGGGAACACGATGTCGCACATGGTCAACTTGCCGCGCTGATCCGCAGGGTGCAGGTCTTCGGCTTTCACTTCGCGGCCCTCGATGTGCGCCAGCACAGCGAACGCCACGCCGCCGCGCTCTCCGAACTGCTGCGCGTGACCGGCCTCTGCCAGGAGGAATACAGCACGCTCGCAGAAGAGAAGCGCGTAGGCCTGCTGGAGAAGTTGCTAAACGACCCGCGTGTGCTGCCACGCCACACCCTGAAGCTCAGCGCGGAGACCCGCCACATCCTGGCTACCTTCGACGCCATCCGGCAGGCGCGGGCAGAACTGGGGCCGGCGGCGGTTACCTGCTACATCATCAGCATGGCCCGCAGCCTGAGCGACCTGCTGGAGGTGCAGTTCTTCTGTAAAGAGGCCGGCATCGCTAGTCTGCCCATCGTGCCGTTGTTCGAGACCATCGACGACCTGCGCGCCTGTGCAACGGTCATGGAGTCGGCCTTCGCGCACCCCCTCTATCGCGCGTGGGTGGAGAAGCAATGTGATCGCCAGCAACAGGTGATGCTCGGTTACTCGGACAGCAGCAAAGACGGCGGCATCCTGACCTCCAGTTGGGAGCTATACCAGGCCCAGAGCAGGCTGGCCGGGGTGGGACGGCGTCACGAGATTGTCATTACCCTCTTTCATGGACGCGGCGGCGCCATCGGGCGTGGTGGTGGGCCGCTCTACGACGCGATCCTGGGCCAGCCTCCCGGCACGGTCAACGGCCATATACGCATCACCGAACAGGGCGAGATGCTCTCGTTCAAGTACGGCCTGCCCGCCATCGCCGTGCGCAACATGGAGCTTATCGTGACGGGCGTGGTCGAAGCCAGCCTGCCCCAGGATACATCCAGGCCAGCACGCGAGTTCGTAGCGGACACCGCCGCCTGGGAGGCGATCATGGAGAGCCTCTCAACGAGCGCCTATACACGCTATCGCCGCCTGATCTACGACGACCCGGAATTTCTCAGCTACTTCGAGCAGGCCACCCCCATTCGCGAGCTGGGCTGGCTAAATATCGGCTCCCGGCCAGCGCGGCGCGCGCTGGGACACAGCATCGAGGAACTGCGCGCTATCCCCTGGGTCTTCTCGTGGATGCAGAGTCGCTACGTGCTGCCCAGTTGGTACGGTGTGGGGGGCGCCTTCGAGGAATACATTGCGCGCGAGTCTGGCAACCTGGAGCAGTTGCACGCGATGTATGACTCCTGGCCCTTTATGCGCACCTTCCTGGAGAACCTGCAAATGACGCTCTCCAAAGCCGATCTGCACATCGCCCGCCACTACACCTCGCTGGTCGCTAACCCGACGCTGCGCCAGCGTATCTCAGACGAGATCGAGCAGGAATACGAGCGCACCCGGCGCGTGGTGCTGCTCATCGTCGATAAAGAAGCCCTGCTCGACACCACCCCGGTGCTGCGCCGCTCGATCCAACTGCGCAACCCCTACGTCGATCCCCTGAGCTACTTCCAGGTCGCACTGCTGCGCCGCCTGCGCGCCCTCGGCGACCCGCTTGTGCTGGACGAGGCTCAACGACAGAGCGCGAGCCAGGAGGAGCGCCAGCGCGCGGACCTGACCTACGCCGTGCTGCTGACGATCAACGGGATCGCGGCGGGGCTGAGGAATACCGGGTAACGGGCGCAGGCCAGGGCAGGTTTTTGGGGCGCGATTTCCACGGGTCCATGTG
>JALYTT010000243.1 GCA_030854145.1 Chloroflexota bacterium
TAGAACCGTCCGTAGGTTGTAACCAACGTTTTGCTAGTGGCACATATAGACAATCCTTGATATCTCTTCTATACTTACATCAAAGAGTGAGAGTGTGGCCTATGTGAGAAGGAGTGCTATCCATGATCTTAGAAATGACCAACCCCCCGCCTACGCTCCTATACTTCTGGGAAGAGGGTGGACTCTATGGACCTTTTGATATCCAGCAAGATGGAGAGTGGGCCGGATGGCCAGATTTTGGGCAGGTCATGCGTTACTTTCGTAAGAAAGCGCAGCTCAGTTCCAAAGCCTTTGGAGAGCTGTACGGAAAAGAAGTGAATGCTGATGGGAGTGCCATTGCAGAAGGGTGGATACGTGAAATGGAGACGCAGAACAAAGTTCCGGTAGATATCACGAAGCGAAAGACCATCGCCAGGCTCCTCAAGATACCTCCTATGCTTCTTAGCCTGGCTGTCCTGGAGGATCTATTTCAGGAGCCACGCGTTCAAACCACACACGCTATGGCAGGCCAAAGCCGGCTCCGGAGAGTGGCGATAGACACCACGACATATGACAACAATGTCCGTACCATCTGGCAGTTACACGATACGGGCAATGCGCAAGGCAAACTCGGTCAGCTTTATGCCGATATCCGCGCCTTAGAGAGCCATGAAAAGCAGGCGCAAGGCGCTCTCCGCTCCCATATCCAGGAGATCTTATTAGGCGATCAGCTTCTGGCAACCCATATCGTGAGGGATCAAAGACAGTTCAAGCGCGCCTATGCCCACGCGAACGAAGCGGTACGAGTGGCAAAGAGCATGCAAGATAGTGACTTGATAGCCACCGCACTCTTTACACGCGGCTGGACATCCCTGGAGTGGGGCCTGTTTGGCAGCATGCAGCAAGGTATTTTCCAGATACAGCAGGACAAGATTCGCGCCGCCATTGACGACTTTGGCGCTGCCCTGAAGGTTTTTCCCTTGCAGGACGATATGCATCCCCAATTGCGAGGATGTCTGATGATGTATATGGCCCGCGCTCAGGCTACGCTCGCTCACAGCCGAGGAGAACGCATCCCCGCTTCGCTGCTTCTCGCGTTAGATAATGTAGCTAATACGGTAGGTAAACAAAATATAGATGATCTTTATACGCGGGCGCTCGTGACCGGAACACGAAAAAGCTGGCATCAAGCCGGCTATCTCAACACGAGAGCCACCGCTTTTAATACCGCAGGCTTACCGGGACAGGCATTAAAAGAGCTGAATGCCTTAGAGAGCCTGCTGGAAAAGACCTACCGCAAGGACGATACGCGTCAATTTGCCTGGCTCGATATATTGAGAGCCAATATCTACATGGGACTGGGGGAGTTCGGAGAGGCCACAGCAAGAGCCAGGCGAGCCTTATTAGCGTGCCAGGATATCAATTCCATCACCAACATCGCGATTATTAGCGATATCCACGGGCGCTTGCTCACGAGTTCATACAAAACGGCAAGCGATGTACAAGAGCTAGGCGCGATCTTGAGAAAATCAGCAGCCAGTGTGATGAAACCAGAAGAGGAACTGCGCATCTAAACAGTACCTTCTGCGTCGTTCATAGAAAGGGACGGGATACTCCCCTCAGGTGTCTCAGAAGGAGAACCAGAGAAGTGGGGCATGCTATGATGCCAGAACCAGCGATGACCTACGCGATTGGCGACCTGCACGGAGAAGTGACTCTGCTGCGGCGGTTACTCGCGTGCCTCCCCTTTCGTGAAGAGGACACACTTGTCTTCTTAGGAGATTGCCTGGATCGCGGAGAAGACTCGGTGGCAACGATTCTGGCCTTGCAGGAACTGAAGCGAATCCATCCAGCGTGTATCTTCTTACGAGGCAATCACGAAGATGCCTGGCTGGCACGCTGGAATGGAGCCAGCTTCTCCCATCCTCCTGATATTGAAGGAGCACGCCAGCTCTGGGAACGCTGTAACGGCTCGCTGCCATTCACGATAGGCGATTGGTTGGAGGAGACTCGCATCGAGTACGAGGATGAGCATGCCTACTACGTGCATGCAGGCGTGCTCCCAGGCAAACCCATCTGGCAGACAGCGGGCCTGCACAAGATGTGGGGCGCGAAGGGTTTCCTTGAAAGCACCTACGACTGGGGCAAGCCGGTGGTGTTTGGCCATTGGAACATGTCCGAACCCCTGGTGCAACCCAACAAGATCGGGATTGATACTGGCGCTTTTCACAGCGGGCGGCTGACGACAGTCCGGCTTCCAGACCGCCAGATCTTTCAGGTGCAACGCGATAGCTGATGCCTTACTGCAAAGAGACAAGCAGCATATCCGCGCCAAAGCTCGCCGCCTTCCCCAGACGCCAGGTAATGAAGATCGCGTCCATACCGGCGATGGCTTTGAGCGCTCGCATGGCCCAGGCGATACTGGCTGACATATCTATAGGCGCTCCGGTAAAACTGACCCCATTATACGGCGGTCTAGGACTAGGATATCCATAGACCACTGCACTCCTCCCAACATGAAGACCGGTGATCACGCTCGTGACCTCGCGCAGCACCAGTTGGTAGATCTTCACATCACCCAGGTTTTTGGGGAAAGGCGTACGTGTGACCAGCGCTTCAATGGCAACCTGCCTTCGTTCATATGCTGCATCTAGCTCCTCTGCCTGCATTGCTTCGGGTATGCTCTTGCGCAGGGTCGCCCAGGCGTCTTTTTGCTGCCACGCGGGAAAGGTGGCTTCATGAATGGTCGTAAAGGGAACGGCCGTGAGAAATTCCACCATGCTCAGCAGATGGGCATACCACTCCGCTTCATCGGCTGTAAAGTATGGTCGAAAGTCATCGCTGGTCACCGTCCTTGCAATGGGTTGTGTTGCCTCTCCAAGCAAGGTCGCACGCGTCTCCTGTAGATAGCTTTCGCTCTCATAAAAGACAGAGTCCGTCAATGCTTGAGCGTAGAACCCCCAGATCATTCGATCAAACGTCGCTTCTCTTGCTTCGCTCCACAGCGCTTGTTCACAACGTTGAAGGATGCGCTGAGCACGAAGGTGCGATGAAGGCGTTCCCTCTAAAAAGGCCTCCACGGCCAGGAGTAGTTGCTTTCGATAGTTCATTGTTCCTCGTCATCGGCATACTTATTGCTACGCAAATACATCAATACAGCTTCTGTTCCCTGAGAGAGCACCTCTCGTGGTGGAAAACGTAATCGTGCCATCGGATATATCTGTAGATCCTCCAACGCCGGCAGGCTGGCGAGCATCTGAGGCAGGGCGACAAACTCATTCTCACTAATATCGAGTTCAGTTAATGCCCTCAAATTGCGCATTTCAGCGGGCAGGTGGCGCAGATGATTGTGGCTAAGGTCTAACGTTTGTAGATTTGTGAGTTGCCCAATTTCTGGGGGCAATTCATGTAAACCAAGTCGGGTCTTCCGCGCTTTTGATGATTCGAAAGCAGATGCTTTTGAAGAGGATGTGAGGAGTTTTTCAGTTTTTCTCTCTCCGCCTCTCAGGCTACTCGATACAGGCTCAAAAGTCAACAAGCAAGCAGTTTTCATCAAAATGTCGGGAGACCCAGCATGATGTGGCAAGGTACAGCCGTCGCCGATGAGATGACCGAGCAGCGCCAGTTCAGCACCGCTCATACTAGCTTGCGTAGGACCCGACAGCTTGCGCGGCATAGCCAGCCTCTCCCCTTGAGCAAGGGCATCCAGCCTCAGCCAACCGCGCATGGTTAAGAATTGGTGATTCGCCGTGGCGCGAACTGTACGTCCCAGGCGCGTGGTCAGCCGGTAGACTGGCTTATGTCCCGTGGCAAAAGCGTTACTCACGGGGCGCGGCTCCAACTGCCAGGTCTCAGTATTGAGAGCAAGTACGCGCAGGCCTCTTTGCCCGACCAGTTGTTCGATTGGGAGATAGGTCCCTGTATCAGGAAGATAAACCTGCGTGTCCCCGGTAATACAACCGCTTTCCCTCAAGTCTGACAACTGTGGCACCTTCGACTGCCTGCTCTCAACGGCGCGCGACAACTGCGCAAGTGCCAACACCGGCACATCTAGCTCGCGAGCCAGACCTTTGAGGTTGCGGCTAATCTCCGAAATCTCCTGCACGCGGTTCTCGTTGCGCCGGGTGCCGTTGGGTGTGGATTGCATCAATTGTAGATAATCCACGATAATCAGATCAACGCCATGTTCGGCCTGCAAGCGGCGGGCCTTGCTGCGCATCTCGGTGGTGGAGATGCCAGCGGTGTCGTCGATCCAGATATTCGCCGCTGAGAGCGTGCCCATCGCCGCGACGATGCGCTCCCACTCGTCGTCCTCAATCCAGCCGGTACGCAGGCGCTGCTGGTCGATCATGGCCTCCATAGCTAATAGACGCTGCACCAACTGCTCTTTGCTCATCTCAAGGCTGAAGACGGCCACGGAATGCTGGTACTTGACGGCGGCGTTGTGGGCCAGGCTTAGAGCAAGACTGGTATTGTGAACGAAGATATCCTGGGCCACAAAGTTCGCCCCATCCGGCACTGTCAGGTCATATACCTGGTGCTCCCCTATGTACTCAATGGAGGCAATCTCATCCCAGTAGATATCTGTACTGGCCGCCAACCGTAGAGTGGGGTGATCCAATACCTCGGCATAAGCGGCTAGACGATAGCACGCCAGGCTTTGTTTTGTCTTTGCATTGTAGCCCCCATATTTGCCACCTTTCGTTGTCTCGCCGCTTCTACGCGCCAGCTCGATCAGCGTGAGCCCCTGGCTGCGTGCGGCATTGCGCACGATCTGCCAGGTTTCTTGCGGAGCATGGCCCCGATTGCTAACGCGCAAAGGAACAAGGTACATATGGTCTACAAAACGCGTAGTCTTTTCTCCTATCCAACCGATCTGCTCCTGATACTTTCTTACGCTGTCAGGGTTAGTAATCTCCACTCTCCAGGCCCCATGTGAAGTCCGGTAGAATTTAGTTTCCAGGCCAAAACGAATAAAAGCATGATGGACATCGGTTGCAAGCTGTGGTGATGCAACGGTGAATTCAATACGTGGCTGGCCACCCATCGTATAAATGCTGCCATCGCAACTCATCAGCGTGCGCAAGAATTCTGCCAGGTAACGACGGCTCCACTTCCAGACGCATGCCGGGAAGAACTTATCCTTCGCCAGTTTGCCCATTAAGCCCAGATCACTCAACCAGGCGGTGACCGGGTTCCTGGGTAAAATAGCAATCCCGCGCTGCGTGTACAGACTCTTCTGCTGAGCAACAGTATAGGTGATACGCTCCTGCCGAATAGCGCATGCAGGGAAATGTGTCGCGATAATGCGCTTGAAATCCTCAATGATGATAGGGTCAGTATTTGTAAAAGCCGGCGAATTGCGTGAGAGTCCGCCTTCTGCGATAAAGTAGGCCAGCAAGCGCACCATATCCAGGGACCAGCTTTCGTCATTACCAAAGGCGGCAACCTGCGTTGGCACACCAATACACTGACCAGCATGCAAGTCATGTAAAGGTCTCCAGCCGTTAACAGTCAGGAAAGGATGATGCCCGGTTACTTCGACGGCGCGACCGGTACGCGTTGTGACACGATAACAGGGCTGTATGCCGCTATCTATCCAGCCGGTGACTTGAGCAGGACGCATCTGACCATGTTCTGAAACACCATAGATAGTGGCTAGACGGCGCTGCACGCACTCTTCAATTGTTACGCGCTCACCTGTGATAGGATCATCGATTAACGTTCTGGCCGTCAAGCATTTGCCAACAGCGGGCCTGGCTGCCAGAATAATCAAATCCGAGCGTTGCAGCCCACCGGTCAGGCGGTCCAGGTCAGTGAAGCCGGTGGGGACGCCGACAATGGCGCCGCGCCGTTCGTGCAACTGGTCCAGCTTATCCATGTACTGCGAGAGGATATCGCGCAAGAGATCGAAGTCGGAGCGCGAGTGGCGCTGGCTGATATTGAATATCAATTGTTCAGCTTTGTCGAGGGCGATATCGGCGTCGCCCTCTTCGTAGGCCGTAGCGGCGATCTGGCCGGCCGCGTGTATCAGGCGGCGCAGGACGGCGGTACGCTCAACGATGCGCCCATAGTATTCGACGTTGCCGCTGGTGGGCACCTGGTTGATCAGCGAGGTGATATAGCTGGCACCGCCTACATCCTCCAGCTTATTCAGCCGCTCCAACTCATCGCAGATCGTGATGAAGTCGGCAGGCTCATGCCGTTCGTAAAGCTGAAGAATAATTTCATAGATGCTGCGATGGGCATCACGATAGAAATCCTCGGCGAGCAGGAAGTCTGCGACCTGCACAATCGCCTCTGGATCAATGATAATGCTGCCCAATACCCCACACTCAGCCTCTATATTTTGCGGTAACAGTTTCTCCACGTCCCAACTCCAGCAGTTTTAGCTATAAGTACCTGAAAAACATCGCGTTTAGAGCCGATTATAGCACATAAGTTCGACTTTTTGTGTAGCACAATTACCCTTATTTCCTACCAGGGCCTCGTCCATGTCCTACCACAAACATGTCAAGAAAGCCCCTGGCTCGCCGTTACCATTCTGGAGACCGGCATACAGGCGGCTCAAAAAAATGTGTGCCTGAACAGTGTAGCGAATCTTCTGTCTAAACGCAAATAGCAAGCGAGGGGTGTCTTTGTGGATATGTGGATATGTCTATCATGATACGATGTATTTCCAAGCACAATCTCTAGTGGGGCGATAACTTTTCCCCCAGTTATCCACTGTTGAGGCAGACTTATCCACACTTATCCACGAAGTTATCCACAGACTTATCCACATAGAAAGGTGGGCTATTCTTCCTATTTCATCCAACCAGACGAATATATCGTCAACAGATCGGGACTTGACCGGGTAGGCTGTCGGGGTTATGATAGCACGCAGAAATTACAGGATTCACGCAGGCCGCCCACCGCATGCCGCAACGAGACACAGAATTGGCTGGGGGCCGACCAGATCATATATTCTTGCAAGAAGGAGTTATTTAAGAACCCCATGCCAAAGACGACAAAACGTGCGGCCGCGAAACGTGCGGCTAGAATTGCCAGGGCCCATTCAACGGAACTGCCAAAACCGGTCACGAAGAGAGCCGCGCCCCTGCGGCGGCCGCCAGGCTATAAGCCGCCCGCGCGCGGCATAGCTCGCTATCCCTGGGCCACGTTTCTCACCTTAGCGATCATCGTGTTAGGCGTGTATGGGCTGTACTTCTATCACCTGGGTCCATTCGCGCCAGCGGCCAAACCAAAGCCGAAGCCCAGGCCTGTGGCAGCCTCGCCCTGCCTGAAGATGGTCAGCCAGCTCACCGATAGCGCGCCGGCGCCAACAGCGGCTGCGAGCAAGAAGATCGTGCGCAGCTATAAGACAGTACCCGCGATGAGCATCAACACCAAAAAGGTCTACTGTGCCGGCATCAACACCAACAAGGGCTTGATTGTGCTGGAGCTTGATCCGCAGGACGCGCCGCAGACGGTGAATAACTTTGTCTACCTGGCGCAGCATCAATTTTACGACGGGCTGACCTTCCACCGCGTGGTGGCTAACTTCATCATCCAATCCGGCGATCCTCTGGGCAATGGCACGGGTGGTCCCGGCTACAAGATCCCGGCGGAGACGGTCAAGGGCACATATACTCCCGGCTGTGTCGCCATGGCGAAGCAGGGCAACGAGGCGGTGAACAGCGGCAGCCAGTTCTTCATCTGCACGGCCGATGACACAAAGTCCTTAACAAAGGTGTATAATCTCTTTGGGCATGTTGTGAAGGGCATGGATGTAGTACTGAAAATTCAAGGCCCTGGCGACGACCCAGCGACGAAGAACATCAAGCCGGATGTCATCAACCATATCGTTGTGGCTGTGGCTCCGTAAAAGAAAGGATACGTTCATGCCAGCAAAGCGCTACAGTGCGCCACCTCCCATGCAGATTGAGACCAACAAGACATATCAGGCGACCATCAAGACCAACAAAGGCGATATTCACCTGCAATTGAACCCCGCCGAGGCTCCGCAGACGGTGAACAACTTTGTGGCCCTGGCGCGCGATGGTTACTACGATGGCGTGACCTTCCATCGCGTGGTGCCGGGTTTCGTGATCCAGGGCGGCGACCCCACAGGTAGCGGATCGGGCGGACCCGGCTACCAGTTCGCTGACGAGCCGGTGCGCCGGCCATACCGCGCAGGCACAGTAGCGATGGCCAACGCGGGCCCCAACACGAACGGCAGCCAGTTCTTCATCTGCCTGGAGGATCAGGCCACTCTGCCTCCCAGCTACACGATTTTTGGCGACACTACCTCAGGGATGGATGTAGTCAAGAGCATCCGTGTGGGAGATGTCATGCAGAGCGTGACCATCGAGTAGCAAGCATAGAGAGTGGGTTGCAAGCCAGCGCTCGCAACCCGCTCATAGGATGCAGATATGAACGCCGTAGAGACCGTTAAAACATTTATCACTGCCCTGCAATCGGGAGACACAGAGATGATCGCCACGATCATGGCCGACGATTTTGTGGCGCGTGGGCTGACTGATCACGAGCTGGATAAAGGCACATTCCTGGCCATGCAAAGCGAGCTCCTGGACGCCATGCCGGACCTCTCTTACAATCTGAGCGAGGTGCATGCCCATGAACACCTGGTGCAGGCGCTCATCATGATCAACGGCACGCAGAGCAACGATCTCACGCTGCCGGTGTTCAATGTGCAGATCCCGGCCACGGGTCTGGCTATCTCCCTGCCACAGGTCCCGGTAGAATACATACTCGCCGGCCAGCAGATCAAAGAGATGCGCGTGCAAGCGGTGCAGGGCGGCGGTCTGCAAGGGCTGCTCCAGCAGTTGGGCGGCGAGCTACGCCTCGCGCCACGGATAGAGCACCCCTCGGGGCCATCCTACGAAGAATAAGCTTCGATCCGTGCAAGAGGCAGGCATACGCAACTACCAGGAGCGCACGCCTGCCCCCAGCGCGGTCAAGACGAAACTCTGATATCGTTGCTCAAGCTCTGAGCGGCCGCCTCAACGTCCTGGGTGAGCAAGAGCGTGATAACCAGGCGCTCCAGGGTCAGCACATCTCGCTCACGCTCCATCAGCGCCTTCACCTGTGACAGTAGTTCTGGGAAACGCGTCCCAACGATAGCCAGCAATGCCAGGCGCATTCCTTCCCGCCATCCCTGCTGGTAGCCCTCTTGCCAAATCTCCTGAAAGGCCCAATTCTCTCGCAACTCATCACGCAGCATCACGAACCTCCCTCTTGCGTTGCCCTGTTTACATAAAGCCTGTATTATGCAGCACTGGCGCCATTACTCAAGCTCTGACTGGCTTCTTCAGTGCTCCGAGCTACTGACAGCGCGATAGCCAGACGCTGTAAGATCAGCGGATCATGCGCTCGTTCTACCAATGCCTTCGCCTGTGGCAATAGCTCCGGGAAACGCGCCTCTACGATAGCTAGCAACACCTTGATCATTCCCTCTTGCAAGATCTCTTGATAGGCCCAACTCTCTTGCAACTCATCACGCAGCATCGCGAACCTCCTTTGTATCCACTTGCGCTCGTCCTCCCGCGTCCATGTTAGCGAGCTAAACAGGTAGCCTAACGATAACATCTCGTAGTTGTCGTGTGCCTGGAGCCGGACGATCATCTCGTCGATCACCGCCTGGTCCTTGCCGTCGCGCGTCAAGGGCAAGAGCGCCAGTAACCCTGGGAGGTTCCCCGCCAGCAGTTCCTGGGCGCTGTGTTCCCAGAGCGCGACCGTTAGAAAGTGAAACTGATAGATCAGCGAGCCATCGGGCAAGCGACGCGTCAGTGGGGATACAGCGATCCCGTGGTCCCGGCGCACATAGATCACACAGGAGAGCACGGGGCAGCTATACTCCCTATCCGCCAATATATTATACTCCAGGAGCCTCATAGCCATCTGCCGGTCGCTCTCGCTCTGAAATTCTATATGTACGATCACATCCTGGTCGTGCAAGCGACAGAGACACATGCTATCGGCAATCACGTTGCGGTGGCTATCCAGTTTGCGATACAGCTCGGTCAGAATCATTTTTTGATAGATGGCCCCCGGCGCGAGCCAGGAGATAAAATCCTGTGGAGATGCGCGCAAGAGCCGCTTCAATCCCTCGTCCCATATTCCCGGCATAATCCAACTCCTCCCTGCAACATAGCTTTGTTCATGCCGACACTCTACCACGTTTTGCCCGTTCTGTCTATATTTTTCGATATATGTTTATAATTCATACCTGCACTATAT
>JALYTT010000687.1 GCA_030854145.1 Chloroflexota bacterium
AGCAACCCTTGAGATTGATCTGGTGTGTTCTTCTCACGCTCCTTGCCTACGCGTGGTAGCATAAGCTAGAAGCGAAAACTGTGGAGAAGGAGGTATAGTAGTAAGAATGTCATTCGACCATCTTGCTAGAACAGATCACCCTGTTCATGAGCCATTGTCATACTGGCATGAAACGGTTGCACCTCCAATGCTCTCTCCTGATCTTCCTCCCAAAGTAGAGGTTGCTATCATTGGAGGGGGAATTATAGGTACTGCAATCTGCTACTGGTTAGCACGGGCAGGGATCCCCGCTCTCATGCTGGAACGCACCTCGCTTGCCCATGGTGCCACGTGAAGAAACGGCGGGCTGGTGACAATTGGTCCGGCCGAATCTCTCTCTGGTGCAACAGCGCGGCTGGATGGGTCCATCCTCTTAGGGGGATGCCGTGCGGCTGCACCTGCAGGAGATGTGGGCATCCTTGTCAACCAACCGACGCCGGAGGTACAAACGGCATTGGCACAGGTTTTTCCACGGCTCTTCCCAGCACTCAATGGTCTCAAGGTGACACATCGTTGGGCCGGGCTCATGGCCTTTACGCCTGATTACAATCCCCATCATCGACCGGGTGCCAGATATTCCAGATGCCTGGGTTGTTGGCGGCTTCTGTGGGCAAGGAATGGCCTTTGGAATGATCGTAGGCCAATTATTAGCTGACGCAGTGATCAGCGGACGAACACCAGCAATGCTCAGATCGTTTCGTCTAGATCGCCCCACACTGATGGTGGGCTGATAGCGCCAAACACGCGGAGGAGATGGGCGTTGTATGTACCCCGTCGTTCGATGATGTGGAGCCTTATTTAAATCGTTCCTTCATCTGGTATGATGTACACTTTCTTCCAGAGGGAGAACGCAGTCTCAGGCAAACCGCTCTATGATTTACGCGACGAGAAAATAGTGATGTGGTAAAAAAGGGCATTCTGAAAAAGAGCTATCTATGCCACTGTGTTACGGCTGCCTTTCAGCGACATCAAGTTCCATCAGAGGCAAGTGAGTCTGGGCCGCAATGTAGCCGTTCACGTGTTCCATCCATGCATCGAACGCTTGCTGGCTCATCTCAGGCTCGGTCGCGAACGTCTGGAAGCGAGAATGGGACCATTGCAAGCGTACCACCGTTTGGGTGCTCGCCAGTTCATAGGTCTGCATTCGCGAGGCTCTTCTGAACATGTGCATTCCTTGATACACTGAGAAGAGGCGAGCATCCTGCCAGGCTATCTGAGTATCGACTCCACCAAGACGACTGCTAATACCAGCGGGCGTTACTTCAATACGCCGTTCCTGAGTCTTCTGCGTGGAAGATGTAAAAAACATACTCATCCCAAGACTCGCTAGAACACATACCACAAGCGCGATGATGAGATGGTTGCCCTCCAGCCCGAAAAGGAGCGCGAAGAACAAAAACAAGAGCACGAAGCATTCGATAAACAGCAGTGGCAGCATCACGATACGCCTGGTATGGATACGAATGCTTGCCGGCTGCGGCAACTCCATGGCTGGTGTTGGCTGCACTTGGGATCTGAAGCGCTCAGGCTGCTGCAACGCTTCAGAACGCAACTGACCAATACGTTGCCAGTAGCGTTGCGTAAGTTGCATGAGGCCCAGGAGAAGGAGCATACAAATGAGTAGGACCACGCCCAGGAAGAGTAAAAAATTGCCAAAGCCTCCTGAAAACACTCCTGAAACAATTCCTGTATTCTTCGATAGCTTCGCAATCAGGCCGGCAATGATGGCAACAACGGAAAGCGCGATGAGCACGCCAAAAGAGACGGCGAGTTCTCCACGCAACTGTATGCGCCGAAGCAGAGGATCATTTTGAGTGATAGGTACGGGTGCCAGCGGACGAACTTCTTCAGGTTGCTCGCGTACAGGCGTAGATATTCCGCCTGTTTGAAGCGCTGGCCGCCGTGCTTGTGACCGGTCACTGAGATCAAGCAGCGGCAGGCTCGTACGTGTGGCTACAAGGGCATTGATCTGTCCAACCTGCCAGTTAAAGCCTTCACGTTTATTCACACTGCTCTGCACGACAAAGAACGGATTTGCGAGCCGCTGCTGGCCCCAACGCACCACTGTTTGTTCATTCGAGAGTTCATATGTTTGGGCAAAGACACTTTTTTTGATGCCCTGTGCATCATACACCGCGAAGATACGCGCCCCGTCCCAGCGCAATCTGCGCTCCTGGCCCATGTAGCGTGTGCTTATACCCTCTTCGGTAAGCGCGATCTCTTGCGTTTGATAGCGCATAAGCAGGAAATAGGTCAGCAGAGCAAGAAGCACAATGACAAATATGAAAATTCCTGAGATCAGCAGGACAGCAGGTATAGCATTCGTATGAGGCGACGCGAGGAATATCCCGACCAGCATGAGACCAAAGCCAATGATGACAAGCGCAACAACGGCCCCCAGCATGACCCGGTTCCAGCGCAGGCGAATCGTTGCCGGTAGTAGCAGAGCATTTGCCGCAGGCCATACCTGGCTGCCGGAAACGAAAGGTTGAGGGTCGCGTAGAGCCTCCAGGCGCCGCTGCCCGATGCGCTTCCAGTACCGTTCCCCCTCAAATTGAGTGATTGCGTTGATGACAACCCCGATCAAGAGAAAGAAGATCAGGAAGATCGCGAAGCTCCCCTCAATCTGCCAGAGGGTTCTCGCAAAGAAGATGACGTAGATCAACATGAAGGCGAGAGCCAGGAGTTTCCAGATGCGGTCAAACCGCAGGCGTTTCCAGATGGGATCGATAGACTTGATTTCTTTGATTCCACTGTGGCCGTCCATATTCCATGCTCCTAAAAAATGATTCTTGCATGCCTATCTTGCCTCTTTATATAGAATTCTTGTTTAGACTAATGACTACCTACCAGAACTCAGGAAGAAGTTCCGTGAAATGAGCCAAGAATGATGAAAAAGCAAGTGAACGCCTTACATG
>JALYTT010000244.1 GCA_030854145.1 Chloroflexota bacterium
GAATCCCTACGCGGGATGGGAAGCGCATACGGGCGGGTACTCACCGGGCGGGTACCCATAAAGTGTGTCTTTATAGTATACCAGATGGCGCACCCACATGGTTGTGACTTTTCAGGGGCGCTGCATTGAAGGTATGCTTGTTGATGAAAGGAGGAGCGAATCTATGGCTACGTACGACATCCCACAGGGAGGGTGGAACTTGTTTGCCAGCGTCCTGCAGGAGATCCTTGCGACACACGGGCTGGGCCTGGGTCATCTCGATGACCGCGCACATATTCACCGCGAGAAAGTGCGCCGCCTGCAACGCTCTCTCAAAGTACCCAAGAGCTTTCCCGTGCTGAATATCGCTGAAATGGAGCAAGTCATCACTGTCTTTCATTTGAACCGCAACGAGAAGACACGCCTGCGAGCCGCCATCCTGGCTACCTCCATCGAGGAAACACTGATGGATCGCATTCATCCAGATGACGCGCTTAAGGCCGCTGAGCAAATATTCGAAATTATCGAACACGCTCTGCAGGAACACCTGCATGAGCTGGTAGGTATTGGCGCTGTGAAGGGGGGAGGCACGATGATGTCCGAAGAGAACGAGATTGATCGCAAGCTGGGCGATGCGCTCACGGCCATCGACCATGCCACCCTTGCGCTCCATCTGAGCCACAACGCAGATTCTCAGGTGGAGCGCATAGAGCGCGGGCAACAGGCGCGCGATGGTTTTACACAGGCGCTCGCTGAACTCGACAAAGCGGTTCCCGCCCTCAAGCTGCAGGACTCCTGGCAGGTCTGGCACGATGAGGCGCACAATGGCTTGACTGCTGCGCAGAGTCGCCTGGCTTCACTTGGTGCATAACTTCCCCATAGCCAGAAGGTTTTTAGCGCAGTCTACAGAGTAACATGTCCCACTATCATGATTTTAGTCATAGATACACAAGCATCATGCACGGTTCTTCATACAATGATGGTACAATCAGGGGGTGATGTTATACAAAGGAAAACGTGATGGGAGGCAACGACCATGTCTGAGACTGCCAGGCACTACCTGGGTCAGCAAGTAGGGCATTATCGTCTCACGCGCTGGCTAGGGAAGGGGGGCTTTGCGGATGTGTATCTGGGTGAGCATATCCATCTGAAGACGCAGAACGCGATCAAGATGCTGCATGTCCAGCTCTCAGAGAAGGCGCTCCAGGATTTTCTGCACGAGGCACAGGTCATTGCCGGCCTGGATCACCCTAATATTGTGCGTGTCCTCGACTACGGGAGTGAAGAGGGCATTCCTTACCTCGTCATGAGCTATGCCCCCAATGGCTCGATCCGGCGCGTTATCCCCAAAGAGACACGTGTAGAGCTGGAGCAGATTGTGCCGGTGGTGCAGCAGATAGCCGCGGCCCTGGATCATGCCCACATGCGCAGGCTGATTCACCGGGATGTCAAGCCCGAGAATATACTTGTTGGGCAGCGTGGGCAGATCCTGCTCAGTGATTTTGGCCTGGTCATAGTCGCGCATAGCAGCAATTCGCAGACAAACCAGAAGACGGCCGGGACGGTTCCATATACAGCGCCGGAGCAACTCCAGGGTCAGGCACGTTTTGCCAGCGACCAGTACTCGCTGGGCATTATCACCTACGAATGGTTGTGTGGTGCGCGCCCCTTCACCGGTTCCTTTGTTGACATTGCCAGCCAGCATATGCTGACCCCGCCCCCCTCGCTGTGCCAGAGAGTGCCGGGGCTTTCTCCCCTGGTAGAGCAGGTCGTATTCAGGGCGCTTGCCAAAGACCCGGCTCAGCGCTATCAGACCGTCACAGACTTCGCCAACGCCTTACGAGACGCATACCAGCAGGGCGCGAACCTTTTGCTGTTTACCGACATCTCAACAGAGAGCCAGGTTCCAGCCGTGCAAACAACCACTCCACTGACTCCACTGACCCCACCGATCGGCCTCCATGTCCTGCCACAGAGTGTGCCTCTGCCCGAGCCGGTGGCAAATCAGGAGCAGCAAACAGTGGTCTCACCTCATATGCACACGACAGCTACTCCACAGTCCGATCCAGCTACGAACCAGGGGCAGCAAACAGGGACTGCCCCCCAGATGCACACCCCGGCTACTTCCCAGCCGGACCCGGCTGCGCGCCTGACGCAACAAGCGGTAGTCTCACCTTATGCACACGCTCCAACTCCTCCGGTTCCCTCATCGTCAGCACCCGTGATTATACAGCCACAAATGCTACCGCCGCAGACGCCGCCGCGCCGATCACCCAACCACGCCAGTACTCTCTGGCGAGCAGTAGTGCTGGCTCTCCTCATTATCTTGATCGTAGGAGGAGGGGGAATATGGTACGCGACTCATTCTCCAGGGCGCGGCCCCGGTCAGGGGCAATCCAGCGCCACCCTCCCTGGTACGGGGCCAGCGTCTTCCACTGCGACAGCCCAGGCAACCGCTCACGGAACGGGCGGCACAGGAGGAACGAGCAACTCGCCAAATGCCACATCCACAAGAGCCGCGAATGGGACCACCGCGGTTCCGGCCAGCGGCACCGGCACACCGAGTACATCAGCACCTCCCACGGCCGCACCGACACACGCGCCAGCGCCGACTCCAACGCCCAAGCCAGATTGTCTTCGTGGGTCGTCGTCACATCTGACGTTCACATCTCTGCTGGGGATTAATCCCTCTCCACGCGTAGTAACGCTCACCAATTGTGGGGGAAGTACACAGAACTGGGCAGGCTCCTCCAGCACCAATGGTGGGGGTGCCTGGCTGAGCGTCAGTCCCTCGGCGGGGTCGATGGCGGCCAACGGGAATGTGAATATCCAGGTTCAGGCGGCGAGTAACGGCCTGCAAATCGGCATCTATACGGGATCTCTTACCTTCCACAAGGGTTCCTCCGCCTGGACCGTCACGGTGACCTATACCATCGTACAGGCATGACCAGACTGGTATTCATCTTTGCTGAGTCCTTTGCGCTCGATCTCCTGAAGGCAATGGCTTAGAAACACTTCTGATCTCCAGTTTTTACGCGGTTTCCCCGCAAGGACGGAGCCAACGATTAAAAACCTTGACAAACTAAATAATCCATGCTACATTTTGAAAGGTTGCTTTTGAAAGTTTGCTCAGTGATAATGTAAACATAAGCTGCATTTAAAAGCGCCTGAGGCACCCCCCTTCGTGAGCTTTTACTTTCTGTGGGATATCGATTCAATTTGCTCAACTTGAAGATGTTTGCCTATGGTATCTTTTACAATAGGCTATGGCTTATTCCTGCCTTCACTTGCTACCTTGTTCCTGTCTCCTGGATATGGAGACTGAACGAACTCTCATCTGACCCTTTGGGAAGTATTCCGTCTCTCGACAAGTTGTTGTGTTTGTAGGCTATGAATCCCGTATTTTTATGTACTCTATAAGCTATGAGGGCGCCTCTGGCAGTAAAGTGGGGCATCCATGATTCCTATTGCACTTCCTCTTCTGGGGGCCGAAGAGGAGGCAGCAGTTCTTCGTGTTCTGGCATCAGGTCAACTTGCGCAGGGGGAGCGGGTCGCGGCGTTTGAGCAACTCTTTGCCGAGCTATGCCATGTTCACGCGGCTGTCGCTGTCTCTTCGGGAACCGCGGCACTCCATCTCGCGCTACTGGCCCATAATATTGGTCCTGGTGACGAGGTGATCACCACAGCTTTCAGTTTTGCTGCGACTGCCAATGTTATTCTGCTCGTTGGTGCCACTCCTGTGTTTGTCGATATTGAACCGGACACGTATACGCTAGATCCCATCGCTGTAGAGAGAGCTATCACCCAGCGTACGAAAGCCATTATTGCGGTGCATCTCTATGGGCATCCATGCGATATGGATCGCCTGGAACAACTCGCGGCGGCTTCCTCTCTGGTGCTTATCGAGGACGCGTCTCAGGCCCATGCGGCGGCGGTAAACGGCAGGCCTGTGGGGAGTTTTGGGACGGGATGTTTCTCGTTCTATGCAACCAAGAACATGACAACTGGCGAAGGCGGGATGGTCACCACCAATGACCCCGCTATCGCCGAACGGGTGAGACTCTTGCGCAACCACGGGCAAGAAGCACGCTACTACCAGGTAGCTCTGGGGTATAACCTGCGCATGACGGAGTTGCAAGCGGCCCTCGGCATCGTCCAAATTGGGAAACTGGAGCGCTTTACGCGGCAACGTATTGCCAACGCCACATTCTTGACGGAACGCTTAAAGGACGTTGTACAAACTCCGATAGTCCATCCCGGACGCCGCCATGTCTACCACCAATACACCATCAGGGTCCTTGCAAAGCGGAACGAATGGATGCAGCAGTTGCGTGCGAAGGGCATTGATACGGCGATTCATTATCCTCTTCCAATTCATCAGCAACCGTTCTATCGAGACAATTCCTCGCTGTTTCTGGTCTTAAGGCCAGGCACAAGGGCATGTGTGCAAGGTGGAGATCCTGCTGCGCATCTGCCTGCAACCGAGACTGCTGCACAGCAGGTATTGTCGCTCCCCGTGCATCCAGCGCTCAGCGAAGAGGCTCTCTCAACGATTGTAAGGGAGGTACGCGCCCTATGCGACTGAAAATTGCAGTCATCGGTGCCGGTTCGATGGGCATGAACCATCTGCGGGTCCTCCGAGATTTCGACGAGGAGCAGATTCAGCTTGTGGGAGTTGCAGAAACCTACGAGCCCAGCTTAAAGTATGCGATAAGTCGCTTTCATGTTGCAGGCTACACCGATTACCAGCAGATGGTTGAGGAGACCCAACCCAATCTCGTTGCAGTCGTTGTCCCCACCGACCTGCATTTTGAAGTCGCGTCCTATTTGCTTGAGCGGGGCATCAATGTGCTCGTTGAAAAACCGATCGCCAGTACTGTTGATGAAGCACTCGCACTCATTCAACTTGCGCATATTCGCGGAGTCAAACTTGCTGTTGGGCACATTGAACGATTTAACCCGGCAGTCATCGAGGTGAAGAAGCGTCTTGTTGCTGGCGAACTCGGTCAAATATTTCATTTACACGCTCGCCGTCTCGGCCCGTTTCCCCCGCGTATCCGCGATGTCGGTGTCACACTCGATCTTGCTACCCATGATATCGATATCATGCGCTATCTAGCAGATGCAGAAGTGGCACATGTCTATGCAGAAACGCAACGCCGCATACACAGTACATATGAGGATTTACTCCTTGGTGTGCTCCGCTTTTCGAATAATGCAATCGGTGTACTCGATGTGAACTGGTTGACTCCAACTAAAGTACGTGAACTGAGCATCACCGGGGTAAAGGGGATGTATCTTGTGAACTACCTCACCCAGGATGTGTATTTTTATGAGAACGATTATACAACAACAACCTGGGAGGCCCTACGCTCGCTGACAGGCGTGAGCGAAGGGACCATGACACGCCTCAAGGTTCAAAAAGCTGAGCCTTTGCGCCTGGAGTACGAAAATGTGGTTGCGGCCCTACGCAATGATATAGCTCCGATGGTCACCGGCGAGGATGGGGTGGAGGTGTTAAAAGTTGTGCTCCGACTTACGGGGGCAACACATCAAGAAGAGGTCAGAAAGCCAGAAGCAGGAGTGGCTTTGGAAATGGAGGCGGAAGTTGAAGCATAAGATGCAAGAGAGTTCACCTGGCTTTGAGCGGTCGCCTGCAACTGTGGCTGTGGTTGGCATGGGTAAGATTGGACTCCCGCTCGCTGTGCAGTATGTGCAGCATGGACGACAGGTGATTGGCTGTGACATCAATCCCGATGTGGTAGAAAAGATCAACGCCGGGCAAGCGCATGTGCAGGAGGAGCCAGAACTTGCTACGGAAGTTCCTCGTGCTGTGGCTGGTGGCCGCCTTTCCGCCAGGCTCAATACGGCTGAGGCCGTACAGCAGGCGAGCGTAGTCGTCGTCATTGTACCGGTGATCATCAACGCGAACCATACGGTGAACTTCGAAGCGATTGATGCTGCTACGAGCGCCATTGGAGCGGGGCTGCAACCAGGCACGCTGGTAATCTACGAAACGACGTTGCCCGTTGGCACAACAGCATCGAGGCTACGTCACATCCTCGAACGCACCTCGAATTTACAGGCAGGGCGAGACTTTTATCTGGCATTTAGCCCCGAGCGCGTCTCGTCTGGATCCATCTTCCGCGATCTGCGGATCTACCCGAAAGTGGTAGGTGGTATTGATGAGCAAAGTACGGCGGCTGCAGTGGCATTTTACCGGTCTGTCCTGGATGCTGAGATCATCACGATGAAGTCGACGGATGAGGCCGAATTTGTCAAGCTCATCGAAACCGCGTATCGCGATGTCAATATTGCGCTTGCTAATGAGTATGCATGCTTTGCTGATGCTCATGGGCTTGATGTAGCCGCCGCCATCAACGCCGCCAACAGCCAGCCCTACTCGCATATCCATGCTCCTGGTCTGGGCGTTGGTGGGCATTGTATCCCGGTCTATCCCTACTTCCTTTTAGACGGTATAGAGGCATCTCCAAATCCCCAGCAGCCCTTGCTCATGCTACCGCGCTATGCTCGTCGCATCAACGATGCTATGGCTGAGTACGCGGTGCAGCGCATTGAAGCGATCACAGGTTCATTAGCGAATCAGGCCGTCCTCATTCTGGGGGTATCTTATCGTGGCAATGTACGCGAAGTCGCGTTCACCAGTGCGAAACTGCTCCAGCAAGCCCTGCTGGAACATGGTGCCAGTGTATATATTGATGATCCTCTATTTAGTCGCGACGAGTTATGTGCGTTAGGATATACGCCTCTCAGCTCAGAGATTGAAGATCAGATACGTGTCATTATTCTCCAGGCCAATCATCAGGCCTATCAGTGCTTCGATTTCAGTCGCTTTACGCAGTGTCAGGTAGTACTCGATGGACGCAGAGCACTTGCCCGCAACCACATCGAATCGCTTGGCATGCGCTATATCGCTGTTGGCGATGGCTGTGGGGAGAAACCAGATCAGGAGAGCCATGAAGAGCCTACTATTCTTTCTATGTTTTCTCTGTTTTAGACCGGAGGATGCTCGTGCGAATTGCATCAATTGTAGGGGCACGTCCCCAGTTCGTCAAGGTGGCAGTGGTTAGTCGTGCGCTTCGACAACAGCACGAGGAAATCATTATACACACGGGACAACACTATGACTACAATATGTCGGCGCAGTTCTTCGAGGAACTAGCCATCCCTGCTTCTGATTACCATCTGGAGTGTGGTTCTGCTTCACATGGCGCCCAAACGGGTCGCATGCTCGAAGCTATTGAAGACGTTCTTTTGAAAGAGCACTTCGATGCTGTGATTGTGTACGGAGATACGAACTCAACGCTGGCAGGGGCCCTCGCTGCCGCGAAGCTGCACATCCCGGTTGCTCATGTTGAGGCAGGGCTACGGAACTTCGATCAAGCCATGCCAGAGGAGATCAACCGTGTCCTTTCCGATCATCTTTCGTGTCGTCTCTACTGTCCAACCGAGACAGCATGCAGGAATCTGAACAGAGAGGGCATCACATCCGGCGTTGAGTTAGTCGGTGATGTCATGTACGATCTGCTGTTACAGGTCCAGCCTCACCTGGCTCTACGTACAGAAAAACTCTTGCGAACATTTCAGCTCACGCCGCAATCCTATGCGTTAGTCACGGTGCATCGGGCGGTCAATGCCGATCATCTGGAAGCGATGCGTGGTATTGCAGATGGGTTGAACAGGCTAGAGATGCCTGTGATTTTCCCTGTTCACCCACGTACGCGTGCCCGTCTGGAGGATTATGCTATCACCTGGGAGAAACATGTCAATCTAATAGAGCCACTTGGATATCTCGATATGATGGCCCTGGGCAGGACTGCTTATCGTATCCTTACCGATTCCGGTGGTCTGCAAAAAGAGGCTTTCCTTCTTGGAGTACCCTGTGTGACGCTACGGGAAGAAACAGAGTGGGTAGAAACAGTTGAGGCAGGTTGGAATGTTTTAGTTGGCACACGTTGGCAAAGCATTGTCGAAGCAGTGAATAGACCCATGCCTGACCCCCCGGTTCACAATCCTTTTGGGGAGGGTGATGCGGCACAACGCATCGCGCGCAGTTTGACAGCCCTGAATGATAGTAAATAATAAATAGTAAATGATAGTAAGTAGTTGACGAGCAATGGAGCATTTATGACGCATATACTCCTTATCTCTCGCTATTATCCACCGGAGAAAGCGGCCGCTGCTGTGTGTGTAAGCGAAACAGCGAAGTGCCTGGTAAAGCTAGGGTACCAGGTGACAGTGCTAACGACTGTTCCCAATTACCCAACCGGAGTCGTGCCAACAGAATACCGTGGCTATCTGGTCCATGAAGAGGTTCTCGATGATGTGCGAGTGGTGCGGGTATGGAGCTATATCAGTCCGAATGAAGGCTTTGTCCGCCGCATACTCGCTCAACTATCCTTTGGCTGCAGCGCGCCATTTCTGGCGTTCAAGGCTGTTGGCCAGCCAGATATAATCATCGTCGAATCACCACCGCTTTTCAATGTCATTGCCGCACGTATGCTGGCGGGGTGGAAGCGCTGCCCCTTGATATTTTGGGTCGCCGATCTCTGGCCAGAATCTGCGGTTCAATTGGGAATATTGCGCAACCGCCTGTTGATTCGGCTCTCTGAATGGCTCGAATGGTCAACATATCAGCGTGCGCACATCGTTTGGGCAGTGACGGAAGGAATACATAAAACGCTGCTCCGCCGGGGAATTCCGCTAGAGAAGCTCTTATTAATCACGAACGGTGTGGATACGACCAGGTTTCGTCCCTTGCCACAAGCCCATGCCCGCGCTGAACTCGGATGGGATGAGCGGTTTACGCTTCTCTATGCGGGTAATCATGGACTCGTGTATTCAATGATGACCCTGCTCGATGTAGCAGAACTACTACAGGATGACTCTGATATACACATAATCCTGGCTGGTGAGGGTGTGAAAAAAGCTGAACTGGTGGCAGAAGCTCAGAGACGCCAGCTCAAGAATGTGACATTTCTCGATGCGGTGCCCCATGAGCATATGCCGCTACTTTGGGCTGCTGCTGACATCTCTCTGATTCCTCTGCGAAAACTATCATTGCTGGAAGGTTCGCTGCCTATAAAGATGTTTGAAGTTATGGCATGCGCTCGCCCCTTCGTATTAGGAGCGGAAGGCATAGCCCGTAATCTCGCAGAACAGCAAGCCAATGCGGGCATGGTTGTGGAACCTGAAAATGCGGCGGCGTTCGTATCAGCCATCCTGTATTTGCGGGCCCATCCTGAGGAAGCCGAAGCCTTCGGGAGGCAAGGACGTGAATATGTGAAAGTCCACTTCGATTACGAACGGCTCACCAGAGTACTTGATGCACGTCTTCAGATACTGCTCGGACAGCACGAGCCAGCGACTGACCCAGAAACACCTGTACCCACACGCCTTTCAGAGATAGACGAAAGCTGCGAGCCTGCTCCGCAGCTTGCTCTTCCACAGGCGCCTGTACTCACCACTGATTCGCTGAAGCGGAGCTGAAGCACTGACCACTCTCTTGATATATCTTTTTATATATTTGCAATGGAGTCAGATAGTGAAGACGAGCCTGGAGGCTAAATCATGCAGCCTGATATTGAATATACCATGCATGTACCATCTACACGCCGCAATGCAAAATATGAGGGCTGGTCAGTGGCCGAAGAACATACTGTACAGGTGATGGGGGTAACGGCTGAAAGCCCTGAAGGCCTCTCTCAAGAGTCACCAACGGGGGGGAGACCAAGAGTGTGGCGCTTGAGACCCATACCATCACTGTGGCATCTCGCTTTAATGATAGGAGATGGCATATTTATCCTGGCTTCGCTCGCTTTGTTAGTAATGGTAGCACCATACTTCCACCTGGCTTTTCACATTTCATGGAACGAACCGGGAACCTGGAAATTGAAGCTTGTATGGGGCTGTATTGCACTCCTCTGCTGGAGCATAGCAGTAAGTATCACACAAGCACAAGATCTCAGAAGCGCTTCAAGCACCTTTAAGAGTCCACTGAGGGCATTATTCGCCCTACTACTCATGGGTGCTTTCTGGATTATCCTCATCTATCCTTTTATCGCCGATAGGGTTGCCCCTTCTATCATGGTGTTGCTGCTTTTCCTGCTGACAGCAGCTC
>JALYTT010000688.1 GCA_030854145.1 Chloroflexota bacterium
GCGCCCTGCGGGCTGACTGGCGAGGCAAGCCACGCCCTACGGATTCGCCGCTCGCTTTCTGCAAGTGATGCCTTAACTTGACGCCTATTGGGCGCAGGCGAGCGGCGCCCGTACACGAAAAGGGAGAGATGTCGGAGCGCCAGCACAGGTCCGTGTAGGGATTCGGCTTGCCGCATCCCTACGCGGGAGGGGGCCATCTCACCTGCGCAATGACGCTTGGTAGAGTACTACGTTGTGAGTCCCTGCGGGTGTGGGGGCCATCATGGCTCAAGAAAATGCGTGCGGTGCCGACAAAGAGTAGTACATCACGAACTATCTTTTGTGGGCATACGGTTAGAGGGAATCTGATACATATGAATACATTGCGCGCATTTATGCTGGTTGTGCGGCCTCTCTGGAAGAGCATTGGGCTGGTCCTGCTGTTCAACAGTCTGTTCTTTTTATTGGTACTTTTCAAGCCAGGGAGTCATGATGTGTTTGTGGCTATGGACAATGGTGTGCAGGCGATCGGGGCCTTCCTGGGAGTGTTGCTTGGTCTTGAAGGCATGTGGAGATTATGGCGACGTGGCGTGTCCTGTAGGGGGAGTAGCGAACAGGAGAGAGGTGGTAAGCAGGAGGGCGGTAGCAAGGGAGTACCCCTATATGTTCTATTGCTGACACTGGCGGTTGGTGGGCAATTCGTTGGGCAGGGTATTTACACGTATTATGAGCAGATTTTGCATCAATTATTCCCGTTTCCCTCGTGGGCGGACGTAGGATACTTGAGTACCTATCCGTTTCTGTTGCTGGGGATTTTGTTGTTGCCGACGCGGCGACTTTCGGGGGCGACGCGCTGGCGGGTGCTGACGGATGGCTTGATGATTATGACGGCCGTCGTTACCTTTAGCTGGTATTTTATCCTGGGGCCAACGCTCCAGCAGAGCGGTGTCACGGTCTTTGCCAAGATCGTGGGGGCGGCCTATCCGTTTTCTGACCTGGTGATCATCTTCTGTTTGCTCCTGCTCTCCTACCGTTCCAGCGACCCCAGAATGCGCCTGGGAGCGTATCTGCTCTCCCTGGGGTTGGGGTTCATTGTCATCGCTGATAGCACGCTTGATTACCAGACATTGCAGAGCAGCTATGCCACGGGTGAGTTCATTGATATTGGCTGGTCTTTTGGCTACATGCTCATTGGGGTAGCCGTGCAAGCCTTCTGTCTGCTCAAAAGCCAGCAACCGGTGTCCAGTGAGATAGGGGTGATCTCCCAAGGAAGTCATGTTGACATCCCCTCGCTCTGGCGCTCTCTGCTTCCCTACCTGCTTGTGCCTGCGGTTGGGCTGCTGATACTCTACATTCAGTTCAATGGCAAGACGAATAATGGGCTGGAACTCAGTATCTACCTTGGGGGCGCGGTGCTCATCACCCTGGTCCTGCTGCGCCAGGTTTTCGCCGTTCGCGAGACGATCATCTCTGCCAGGCAGACCCACCATCTCTATGAAGAACTCCATCTCATCCACGACGAATTGCACGCTAATAACGCCGAGTTGAGCGTGACCCAGCAAGAACTCCAGACAAAAAATCGGGCGCTGGCCGCGGCGAATACCAGCCTGGAGGCGCTGGCAACTACAGACCCGCTGACCGAGCTGCCCAACCATCGCGCTCTTATCGGGGTGCTTGATCAGGAGCTTCAGCGCTCGCAGCGCTCATGCTCTTCCTGCTCTCTCTTCTTCCTGGATATCGACCACTTCAAAGCGCTCAATGATGGCTACGGCCACTCTGTGGGAGACGCGGTGTTGCGTGAATTCGCCTCCACGGTTCGGGCTAATCTACGCGTCATGGATACGCTGGGGCGCTGGGGTGGTGAAGAATTCGTGGCCATTTTGCCGGAGACGAACCGCGAAGATGCTTTGAGCATCGCCGAGCGTATTCGCGCGGCCATCGCGGCGCATGCCTTTAGCATAGGTGGTGGACTGCACCTGACCTGCTCTGTGGGGATTGCTACCTCGCCCTTTGACGCGGAAGAGCGCGAAGGACTGATCGCGGCGAGTGACCGCGCGATGTACGGTGCGAAGAAGCTTGGGCGTAACCAGGTTCGCGCAGTGAACGAGCAGGCCATTGTGGCCCTGGAAACAGAGCAGCCAGGTTCGCGCGAGGAGGCCGCGCTGGCTGGTACTGTTGAAGCGTTATCAGCACTGGTCGAGGCTCGCGATCACTATACAGGGCAGCATACACTGCGAGTTTCGACGCTGACTACTCAGCTAGCCCTGGCCCTGGGCCTTGATACATCGGAGGCCTATATGATGGGGCTGGCCGGACATCTGCACGACGTGGGGAAAATCGCTGTGCCGGACGCGGTGCTGCAAAAGCCTGCGCGCCTGACCGAGGAGGAGTGGGTGCTTATGCGTACGCACCCGACCGTCGGGAGCGAGGTGGTGAGCCATGTTCCTTCCCTGCGGGCCATAGCGCCGATCATCCGCGCGCACCACGAGCGCTGGGATGGAGATGGCTATCCCGACCGTCTGGCGGGCGAGACGATACCCCTGGGTGCGCGCATAGTATCCGTGGTAGACTCCTACGAGGCCATCATCACCAATCGTCCGTACCAGCAGGCCCGTACCAGCGACTGGGCGCTCGCGGAACTGCGTCGTTGCTCAGGCACCCAGTTTGATCCCAGGGTCATCGAAGCCCTGGCGCTCTTGCTGACAACAGGTATGGTGCAATCGGTATCCGAAGCACGCGAGGAGGCGCATGGAGAGCGCGCGCAGAGAGGGGAAGGGGCGCGGGAGGAGAAGGCGCAGGCCAGCGGGGCCCGTACATGAAATACAGAAATAAGGGAGTGTAGGGGCGGACTTACATCCTTCTCATTTCCGACCATCCTTCCATGCCCTTGTGGGCTGGTAGCGTGTTTAGATTGGGCCGGCCAGGCGGGCATGTTCGGCGCGGCGTTGGGCGCGGAGGGCGGGGGCCA
>JALYTT010000245.1 GCA_030854145.1 Chloroflexota bacterium
GTCCTGCACCAACCAGGACGGCGAGGCAAGCCACGCCCTACGGACACACCGGTCGCTTTCTGCCGGTGATGGACTTCCCTTGACGCCTATTGGGTGCAGGCCAGCGGCGCCCGTACACGAAAACTGTAGGGACGCAATTGATTGCGTCCGCTCTCGATAGGATACAAAGGCAGAGCTATGGGTAGAGTTATCGTCCTTGGCAGCTTGATGACGGACCTGGTGGCACGGGCGGAGCGCTTTCCGCATGCTGGGGAATCTTTGATTGGCGAGGAGTTCTCTATCTTCGTTGGGGGGAAGGGGCTTAACCAGGCGGTGACGGCGGCGCGATTGGGGGCGAGTGTGAGCTTGATTGGGCATGTGGGGTCCGATGCGTTCGGCGATGCCTTCTTTCCGGCGCTCGCGGCTGAGGGCGTTGACCATACCTATGTCTCCCGCGATGCCACGGTTGGCACAGGCGTGGGGTGTGTCACGATCAACATTGCCAGCGGCCAGAATACGATTGTGGCCTTCCCGCGCGCCAACCTGGCCCTGACTCCAGAGGCTGTTGAGGCGGCTATGCGAGGGATCGTGGCCGGGTCTCCATCCAACCGTAGCGCTGGCAATGAGGCTGGCAGAACAGGCGTGTTCCTCACACAGTGCGAGACGCGTGTCGCTACGACTATCGCCGGGTTGCGTTATGCCCGGAACGCGGGGATGACCACCATCCTCAATGCGGCCCCCATCCCACAAGAGCCGCTGGCGGATGACCTGTTCACCTTCAGCGATATCTTGATCGTCAACGAGGTCGAGGCGAGCATGCTGGCGGAGATCAGCGTAGATTCGGCCGCGACTGCCGAGCTGGCGGCTGTCCAGTTGCTGCGGCGCGGTCCCCGGCATGTGATCATTACGCTTGGCGCACACGGCTTCACCTGGTCTACGCGTGGCGACTCAGAAGATGCGCCGCCTGCGCACCACTGGACGCGGGCCTTCCCCGTGCAGCAGGTTGACGCAACGGCGGCAGGCGATGCGTTTTGTGGCGCGCTCGCCGCCCGCCTTGCCGCAGGTAAGCCCCTCGCCGAGGCTTTGCAATGGGCAAACGCGGCTGGAGCGCTCACTGTTACGCGCGCTGGCGCGCTACCTTCGCTGCCGAGGACTGGCGAGATCGAGGCTTTGTTGTAAGTGAGATATGGTCCTTCGAAAAGTGCTTAGCGGAAGAGAAACTCCAGGAGCTTCGAGCTTTTTTGAAAGAATGAACGGGTCCAGCGATTGAAGCGCTTAAATAGGATGCTCTTCCCTTGCTTTTTTGAAAGATTCACCAGCGCCACCGAAAGCGCGATAACTGCCGTGCCAAGAATCGTCTGCCAGCTCAGGCGCTCGGCGAGTAGTGTGATGCTGAGCAGGATAGTGAATACCGGCTCGAAGTAGATATAGACGGCCGCGCGCGAGGCATCGATACGTATGAGGGCGTAGTTGTAGAGGAAATAGGCTATGATTGAGCAGACGAGCGATAGGAAGAGCAGGGCCAGCCACTGAACGGCGTCCATGTGCAGCACATCACCCCAACGGTTGTGCGCCGGATCGAGCAGCGTGAGCAGCACCAGGCCGAGCGCGCCACTCGTCATAGTGCCGCCCGTCATGAGCAGTGGCGAGATGCCCTTCATCCAGCGCTTGCTGAGATTAGAGTAGATGGCGAACGCAAAGGCATTGCTTATCAGACACAGCGCGCCCAGGAGAAAGTCGGAGCGCAGCGTCACTGTGACCTGATTCTGGAACACGATGATCGCCACTCCACAGAAGCCGAGCAGCAGGATGCCAAAGGTGAGCCAACTGTGTCGCTCTGCACCGAAAAATCGCGCCAGGAAGGCCGTCACGATAGGGATCAGGCCGACCACCAGGATCGAGGAGATGCTGGCATTGGTCTTCTGCACACCGGTATATTGCAGCCAGAAATACAGCGAGAAGCCGATCTGCCCCAGCAGCGCCATCAGCAGGAGATCGCGATAGGTGATCTGCCGCTGGACGAGTGCGCGTATCAGCGGGACCACAAAGAACAGCGACGCGATACTGAAGCGCAGCGCCGCCAGCAATGTAGGGCTGAGCGCAACCTGGCCCGCCGATGTTGGATGCAGCAGAAAGCGCGCCGCCACAAACGAAGTGCCCCACACGCTTACCGTAAACCAGATACCGGCATAGACCAGCAGGTGGCCCCGGCCCGACTTAACGGGAGCGATGGGCGTCGATATGTTCTGTTTCATGGTACAAGTATAAGCGGGCAAGGGCATATTGGAAACAGCCAATTGTCTGACTTCGGTCGTGTATGGCTTGACGAAGGCGCCTGTTTCTTCTATACTCAATAATTGAATACTTACTAATCGAATAAACGATGCGGCGGTGTACCACAATGCTTCGTCGTCCTGACCGCGGCGATTATTTGGAACCCCCTTTTCTAAAGGATGTGATTAGTAAGTACTCTTCTCTTTTGCCTGGATGCGTCAAAAATGGGTAGTGATCTACGTAGAAGCAATCGAGACAACTTGCAACTCGACCAGATTTGAGACAAAGCGGCCCATGGCCTGATCTAGGACAAACCTCAGCGTTGACAAATGCATCGCACCCTGATAATATAGGTTAATACTAATCTATATTAATAGTAACCTATGCTGAGTAGAGAATTTGCGGAGGAGTGATGTCGATCAAATATGCCATCCTGGGCTTCTTGAGTTGGAGGGCATTCACTGGCTATGAGCTTAAAAAGCTGTTTGCAGAGTCAGCAACATCGGGTTGGTCAGGCAACAGCAATCAAATCTATACAACACTGGTCGAACTCCATAAGGAGGGTCTGGTCTCTCTGGAGATTCAACCGCAGGAAGCCCACCCTGCCCGCAAAGTCTACACCATTACTGGGAAGGGTCTGGCAGAGCTGAAAAGCTGGGTCCTTTCGACTTCGGAACCGCCTGTGCAGAAGAATGCTTTCCTCATTCAGCTTGCCTGGGCCGATCAGCTCGAAGCTGGTGAAATGGATGCGTGGCTTGCACAATATGAAGAGAAATTGCAGACGCACTTGTTGCTGTTTCGCGCTCGTGACCAGCGCAAAGACGCACCTCAGAGAACGCCACGTGAAACCTATCTCTGGAATATGATTTCGCAAAACTGGATGTCATTTTATGAGAACGAACTTCACTGGGTCGGCACTTTGCGCGCAGGGCTTGTGAAGATAGAGCAGGAGGACGCCTTATGAGTACCACTTCGGTCTACAAAACACCGGCAGGCGAGCGGGAGGTGATGGCCTTCTATGATGCTATCCTGGAACGCTGGCCTGTTCCCTCTGAAACAATGAATATTGTCACGCGACACGGGAACACCTTCATCATCGCAAGTGGCCAGCCATCTTCCCCACCACTTGTGCTACTGCATGGAGCAGGAAGCAATTCCGCCATGTGGGTGAGAGATATCGTCGTATACAGTCGCTCCTATCGTAGCTATGCAGTGGATCTTCTCGGTGAGGCCGGGCATAGCGCACCGAATCGTCCAGAGTGGAACAGTCCTGCCTATGCTGAGTGGCTTGTTGATGTGTTGAACGCCTTACAGATAGAAAGAACTATTCTGATAGGCATGTCTCAAGGAGCCTGGGTTGCGCTGAAGTATACGCTAGCGCAACCAGCCAGGGTAGAAAAACTGGTGCTGATCTGTCCCGGTGGAATCATCCCTGATCGAATGTCGTTTGTCTTTCGGGCGGTATTGTATTCTCTGCTGGGCAGGAGGGGTATCAAACGCATAGTGCGTATGCTGTATGCCGACCAACGAATGGCTGAGGGTGTTGAAGCAAGGACCGCCATCATACTGCACAACTTTCGTGCCAGGAGGGGTATCCTTCCCGTCTTCTCAGACGAGGAATTGCAGCGATTGACGATGCCCACATTGCTTCTTGGCGGGACAAAAGATGCCCTTCGCGCCATGGAGAAAATTGCGGTACGGCTTCGTAAGTTCGTGCCTCAGCTTGATGTTGTGATCCTTCCGGGAGCAGGACATGCTATGGTAAATACACAAGAGCACATACTGTCATTTTTGTCTCCTGAGGAGATTGTTGCAGATGAGAACAAGTAATCTGAGAGGAGATAGGAACAATGGACTGTGTTTTTTGCGAGATCGTAGCCGGCCGACTGCCTGCCAGCTTTGTTTGGGAGGATGAGGAGGTCCTGGCCTTTCTGAGTCTGGAACAGCCAAACCCATACAAAGTTCTGGTGATTCCGCGAACTCATGTTGAGACGCTGTATGACCTCAATGACCAGCAGGCGGCACATATTTTACAGGCCGCTGTGCGTATTGCGCGTGCTATTCGTGACGTTTCAGGTTGTGAAGGGCTGAACCTGGCGCAGTCGAATGGGCGCGCCGGGCAGCAGGATGTCTTTCATTTCCACCTGCACCTGTTGCCACGCTTCAGCGATGATGTTACAGCGGGCCGCGTTCTTTTACACTGGGATAACACGGTACAGGAGCGCCCGGTGTTAGATATGCTGGCCGCGAAAGTGAGAGCGCGCCTGCAACCCTGACCTATCTACATTGAAAGGTTCATCTATACCTGGGCAGTATTGTCCCGCCCCCATTCGCGCACAGGTCCAGGCAAGTTTAGTGGCTGTCAGGGTCACCCTTCGCTCGCGGGACCCAGTCGAGCGCCTCGTCCGGGATAGCGTGCTGTCCGAGGAAGAGGCTCAGTTGGGCCGCATGTTCCTGGACGTGGCGCATATTGTAGATCTGTAACTCCAAGAAGCTGACGGCCTGCCCCTCCGCCCAGGGGTACTCGACGGCCTGGCGCGCCCGCTCGTCCGTTAGCGCGACCAGTGTGGTGTGGCACTTCTGGCGCGTCGCCGCGAGATAGGCGTGCAACTCCTCCTTCGTATAGGGCTGTTCGGGCAGCACCCCTACGGGGTCTAGCTCAGCCAAAGTAAAGGGAGCCGGGGGAGCAAAATCCTCTTCCCGGGAGCCGGAAAGATACAAGTCGAGCCAGAAGAGCGTATGATAGGTGATATACCAGAACTCCGCGAACTCCGGTGGCAGAGAGTGGTCCGAGGGTGCGCGCCAGAGGCGCTGGGTCCACAGTGGGGTGGGGCAGGCCAGCAGGGCGTTTTCAAGCATATCGATGGCGGCGCCGAACTGCCGCCACAGAGTGATGTTCCACGAGGTCTCCATGTGTCCTCCTCCAGGGGTGATTCCTGCACCAGTTCGCAGGCCCATCCCAGTCTACCTGATGTGTTGTCTCTCTGTTCTATTCTGCTTCTTTTCTCACAGACTACCATCAAAAGCGGTGAGAAGCTGTCCTAATATCGACTATTGAGAAATGATCAGGCAGTGAAGATCAATTTGAGGTCTTATACAGAGCTTCGTAAACTGGAGAGGAAACATACCAGGCAATAAAAATCATTTCGTTGCCTGGTATGTTTTACACATTATAATGTTATCAGGCGATCCATACCAGAGCGTAGGGGCCGGGCCTGATAACAGGTGTGGGAGAACCGCGTGGTACAGGATCGATATAAGAAGCAGAGACGAGGTATTTGCCATTTGGCGACCACGCTAGAGCGCTCACATAATGCGGGTGCCGGGTAAATGTGTACAAGGTATCTCCCGTTGTTGCACTCCAGATGAGCACTTTGTTGTCGCTGGCGCTAGCAATCTTTGTACCATCAGGCGACCAGACCAATGAACCCATAATGTCAGGAGCGTGATAGCTGGTGATCTTTTTATGCGTGGTTATATTCCAGACCTCGATAGTGTTCTCGTTAGTGAGGAATGCCAGTGTCAGACCAGTGGGTGCCAGGGCCAGGCCTGCCACACGCGCATTGCTGTTGTGATGGAAGATTACCTGCCCGGTGCGCGCGTTCCAGACTTTGACAACCCCGTCGAAGCTGGCGGAGGCAATATATTTGCCATCATGCGACCAGGCTAGCGAAGCTACCGTGTCTGCGGATTGGCCCAGAAATGTGTACATAATCTGGCCGGTGTTGACGTTCCAGATGATGACTTTATTGCCATATGCCGGCCCGGAAAGTGCGCCAGCCAACATTTTACTATTGGGTGACCAGGCAACTGTATCGACGACATCACCTCCGCTGCGAGGGAGCATGGGAGAGAAGAGTGCGTTGCTGGCCGAACTGGAGCTGGCGGTCACGTTGAGAAGTCGGCGTACAACCGTTCCCGTTGTGGCATTGATGATAGTGCTATCCACAGCCAGGTAATGGCCATCAGGTGACCAGGCGGCTGAAAGTCCGCCAGGGGTGATCGTGAGCTGGCTCTTACCGGTTGCAGCATCTCTGATCTGTACGATATCCTGGCTATCGGCGACGATGTGCTGGCTATTGGGCGACCAGGCAAAAGAGCGCAAGTCAACCGTTCCTCCTCGTATTTGTGGTTGCGACCAGGAAGCAACAACCTTCCCCTCCTCATTACCAGAGGGTGAATGTGTATCGCTCGGTCTGGCGGTCGTGCTAATACCTCGCTGACCACCAGTGCTGGTTGCCGGGCGCTGGGCCAGGCGTAGCACCAGCGCCATGCTGCCAACCAGTATGGCGCAGACCAGGATGGCCGCGATAAGGCTAAGAGTGCGTGTGAAGCGTTTTTGGGGTCTGGATGCTATAGCTGCCTGTTTCATAGGGAAACTCCTTATAATAGGCTCTCGTTGCCGTTTTGAGAGCGAGGGCGATGCCAGTTGTTGGCTCGCGGTATGACGATGCAGAGCCACGCGTGCCCAGACGCGCTCGATGGCGTCGCTCTTCTCCTGGTCGTACATGGTCTGGAGATCATGGATTAACCGGGCTTCACCGTGTGGCGAGCGGGTATCTGGTTGTTCGATTTGCTGCTCGAGTAATTCGGGCGAGAAGTTATCTTCGGGTTCGTGCATTGCTCATCACCTTTCCTCATATACGGAGCGGAGGTCACGCAACGCTTTGAGAGAGCGGCTCAGCATCATCCGCACCGAGCTTTCGCTTCTGGCGAGCCGCGTAGCGATTTCCCCACAACGCAGACCATGGCTGAAGCGCAGGCGAAGAATCGTTTGTTGAATTTCTGGCAGAGTACTGACTGACTGCTGTAAACTGGCTCCTTGTTCATGGGCCAGGGCAAGCTGCTCCGGGGCCAGTTCGTCGCGCTCGTAGATTGTTTCCGCTATTTCGTCTAAAGGGATGAATTGATATTTGTCGCGCTGGCGATAATAGTCTGCTATCTTATTGCGTGCCACTGTTTGCAGATAGGCTGCCAGCCGCCGTTCGTCCAGAGTGGGCAGTTTCTCCAGCACAGGCAGAAAAACCTCTAGGAGCAGGTCTTCCGCATCCTGGGGAGAAGGCACGTGCCGCAACAAATAGGCGAAGATCTGAGGAGCATGCTGTCGGTACACTGCCTCCTCGCGCCCGCGCCCGAAGGTTGCGTGTTCCTCGGCCATAGTTCTCTCCTTCCAGCATTTTGATCTCTCATACAGATCTTCGTAAACTAGAGAGGAAATATAACAAAAAGCAACGAAAATGATTTTCGTTGCTTCGCATATGTCTTACACGTCGTAATCTCGCGACCCAAACACGGGAGGGCATTCAATGCGAATGCCCTCCCGTGTTTTACATCTTGCCAGATTATGCCTCTATACTTGCTGAAAAAGGCATCCTTGCGGATACCTACTCCATCAATGCTTATGTAGCAGTGAGCGCCCGTGAGTCAGCAGATCGTGGCCCTGGGTGACGAGGTGGTTAGCCTGCGTGTTGCTCACGGCCATGTGGCTGCTGGTATTGAAGCCGCCGAACTCGGCGGTCTCCAGGATTGCCAGGATGCCATTGGCGATGGTATCGCGCTGAGCATTGATCACCTGGAGCGCGTTCTCAATCTGCGTATAGGTACTATCGTCGCCTGAATTCCCGCTCTCCAGGGCCAGCGTGGAGGCCTGCAAGGTCGTCAGGCCAAGCGCGCCTACCGGGGCGTCGATCTGCTTGAGGATCTGGCCGAGCGTGGTCAGGAGCGCGCGATTCTGGCGCACGACCTGGGGTAGTGCGGAGTCCTTGATCACCTCAAAGAGCACGCGGCCATCGTGTCTGTAATCGTCCTTGAGGCCGAGCAGTTCCATCATTGTCGGACGAATATCGGTGTGGTCCGCCCAGACGCTGCCATTGACCCCTAGATGTCGCACGCCCGGTCCAACCAGGCCAAGCCAGGTTGTATTGATGTCGGGCGAGACATCGCCGTGGTTCCAGGCAAAGCCAGGATTAACTGTCACACAGGGCGCGCTACAGTTGGGCGCGCCCGCGAACAGGAAGTAGTCGGGCTTCGCGAAGAGCGTAAAGGTCGGCGTGCGCGCCGGGTCGACGGTAAGCATGTGGAGCAGGTTCATCTCCACCGGGTCGGCCATATAGTTCGTGATGTTCTCGCTAGTGTTTGTGTATGGGTTGACTGCTGTGAGCTTGCCCGAGGCACGTTCGAAGGTACGTGCCGTGGGATCGGTACGCGCTGGCTGGCCCTGAATATACACGTTGGGGGCCGAGTCGCTATGTACTGTGAACGGTGTCGTGATGCCCTGCTCTGTCGCCAGCAGGCCAGCCATGTTCACATTGACTTCGCCGATCTTTAGGGGATCATAGGTGCAGGCTATAGTCACACCGTCGCAGTTCGCTGGGCTGGGAGGTCCACCAGCAAAGTGATCGCCCTCGTCGGCGGTGAACACGAACTGCGTGTTGTTGCTATTGATGCCGTCGTTGTTCAGGCGCGTGAAGAATCTGGCGAAGGCATCATCATACAATTTCAGCGCCGCTACATAGCCCATTTGCCCAGGACCGTAGGCCGGGCCACTGGGGTGCGAATCGTGGGCATCGGAGATGTAGGCATAGGTGATGGGCACGTTATGCTCCTGCATCGCCGCCACATAGGCCAGCGAAACATCGGGCGTCATGCCATCGAAGCCAGGGAAGCCAGTGATCGGCTTGCCAGTCAGGTCCGTGAGGCCATTAGGGGCGATCTGCGGGGCGACATATTTGTGCCCGAAGAGGCCCGTATAGCCACTATAGCCGCCTGGCTCATCCGGTAGGATGTCTGGCCTGGAGTTATTGCTGCCAGCACAGAGTGCATTTCCCTGCGCGCAGTGAACGCCGATCCCTACAAAGTCAGTGGTTGCTTGCGTTGGATTGGCCAGAGCTTCGGCCTGTTCTGGCGAATTGGGGCCGAACACGGTGGGAATGTCGATGGCGTTATTCTCAAGCACCATGTTCGCTGTTGCGACGCCGCCGAAGTTGCAGCCGGCGCGCGTATAGGGCACCCAGGGCGCGGGCGTGTTCTTGCCGCCGGATGTGATCATGTTGTAGCTGGTATCGGTTTGCGTCTTTGGGTGGCTGGGGTCGAAAATAGGAGCGGTCCAGTACGCGAACGAGACGCCAGGGTTGGTGGTGCCATTGGGGTTATAGTATCGGTAGCTGTTGCTGATCGGTACACCGTGGCGGTCGGGGTACATGCCGGTGAACGAGGTCAGGATGTCGGTCGCCGTATGCGCGATCAACGGCGTGTGGTTGTTCGAGAGCATGGTGCCGTTATTCTTAATAAAGTTTAGCAGGTGCGGCATTTGCTCAAGGTCCGAGGGTACATTGGGATTGTCACGCGTGAGATGGGTGTTGTCAAATTGGATGTAGATAACGTGCTTAATGCCGTTTTGCAGTTGACAGCCGCTGGCCTGTGGGGGGGGTGTGGCTGCAAGGGTGTGCAGCGCTGAAACCCATCCAAAGCCCAGGATGATCGCGAGCGTCATTGCTATGGCGATGAGGCTCTTGAAGGGGTGCTGTCCTGGTCGTGCCATCCAAGCCATAAATCCTCCTTTGCACCTTTGCAGGATACAAGTGTGTAGGGGTAACCGCATTTTTTGCAGCTACCTATATCTACAGATAACCGGTGTTAGAGACATCGCTGGTAGATGTCTTCCTGGCAAGATGTACGTGCGTCCTCATTACGCGAGGGCTGTGACAAGCAGCTACAAGTATACCATATGTAGCAAGGGAGGGGCAAAACCTGCTCCTTGCCTATGATGTTGGTTCGCGTAGGGGCTATGGTTTGCCTCGCTCGTGTTCCAAGGCGAGCGAGGCAAACCATAGCC
>JALYTT010000246.1 GCA_030854145.1 Chloroflexota bacterium
ACGGAACACCCGGCACTTATCTAGAGTACCCGGTTAGCTCAACATATCCCTGGCCCTGTACAGCCTGCCCGTGGCTCTGACCCTGGATGCTTACCGCGCCTTCCCAGTAGCTGTTCCCGGTCGATTGATATGTGAGCAGTTCTTGATCTTGCAACTGCGGAACGAGGGTGAGCGAGGCCGTCAACGTGGGATCGTTGATATCGAGGCGCCAGCCGGAGGGGTAGCGAATGCCACTCGCGGGGCTTGTCCAGTGATCCAGAACTGTCACGCGCAACGCTCGCGCGGGTAGGAGGCGATCGCTGGCATCTGGCCCGATAGCGCCGATATAGGTTGAGATGATCCGGCCTGTCGCATCACGGATAAGATAGAGCATCATCTCCGTGTTGTTATTGAGTTGAATGCTGAACCAGTCCCAGCCGGCATTGCCGAGGGTGAGAAAGTTTCCCCACTGGTGATCCATCCAGGCCTGGCCCGTCACTTTCAGCGCCTGATCGTGGTCAACAAGGAGGCCAGAGGTGGCCATGCGGGTGCGCGAGTAATAGTAGGAGAAGCCGCCGAGGCCATAGGTGATCAGGCCATTGCCGTTGTGCAGCACGGGAGCTTTGAGCGCGCGCAGGTGAATTTGCAATGTGTAATGTGGCATCCCGGCTTCGAGGTTATCCTGCCCGTTCAAGCCACTTATGGTCCAGTCACCAACGTGAAGCGCGAAGCCAGCGGTCGAGGTGCCATTGGGGATGGTAGCGGAAAGCTCCACCAGGCGCCGCTGATCGAAGTGGAACTCGCCGCGTGTGATATCGCTGATGGCAAAGTGCGAGGCATACACAGGCGGGAGGTTGCTGCGCAAGACCTGGAAGACAACCAGCTCAAAGCCATAATGACGCGGCTGACCCCCCGGTGCGACTCCATCCAGGTGGCCGGTGTAGTACCACCACTCGGTCAGGTCACGGTGCGGGGCCTCATCCTGCGGAAAGCGCACAGGTGGAAGCGGCGTGGCCTGTACCGTCGGGTTCACCACAGGCAATTGGGCCGTCGTGGAGGCTATGCCTGGAAAGCCGCAGGAGGCAAGAATAAGCATAAGCGGTAGCAGCAAGACGAACCAGGGAGCGCGAGCATGGGCCAGCAGCGCCCCTACACGAAATGTGGTCATGCTTTTCCTCCCAGGCTGGCATCGACGCTTGTTTCCTCTGGGCTGCCATCAGCGACAGTCTCCGGCGGGTCCATGACGCGGGGCGAGCTGATGTACTCGGCCAGGGCGGGGGGGTGACGCTGCACGCCGGCGAAGGGGAGCCACCAGTTGAGGTTGCCCAGGAGGCGCATCGTGGCGGGCACCAGCAGGCCGCGCACGAATGACGCGTCGAGCACTACCGCCAGGGCCATACCCAGACCGAGCGCCTTGACAAGGATCATGTCGGCGGTCGCGAAGCAGGCGCTCACCACAACCACGATCACCGCCGCGCTGGTGATAATGCCACCACTGCGCTGCAAGCCAAGAGCCACCGCCTGGGTATTGTCCCCGGTCTGCCAGAAGGCCTCCTGCACGCGCGAGAGCAGGAAGACTTCGTAGTCCATCGAGAGCCCAAAGAGCGAGCAGAACAGGAGAATCGGGCTTGAGGCCTCCACGAAGCCAAGGGGGGCAAATCCGAGTAGCTGGTGCAAAAAGCCGTCCTGGAAGATGACTACCAGCGCGCCGTAGCTCGCCAGGATAGAGAGCGTGTTCATCAGGATGGCCTTCAACGGCAGCAGCAGCGAGCGGAACAACAACAGCAGCACTACGTACGTGATCGCAGCTACGATCAGCACAGCCCTGGGAAAGTCAGTATATAGCGAGTTCACATAATCGATATTGCCAGCAGTGCCGCCATCGACCAGGACGCTCATGCCAGAGCCAGCATCAGTATTGCGAATGGTCAAAACGAGTTCCTGCGAGCGCTGATCGAGCATGCCATATTTACTGATGACCTGGATCAGAATCGTGTTGCCTGAGACCGTGGAGGTCAGGAACGCGCCCAGGTATGGATCGGAGACGCGCCCAGGCTGGGTATAGAGCATCTGGTACTGTGCCAGCGTCAGGCGCGGGTCGGCACTGACGATACTATCCACGCGGTCAACGCGCGGGTCGGCCTGGAGGCGGCGCACATACCAGTACAATGTACGGATATTCGCGGGAGTTAACACGGCGCCTCGCGTCTGCACCGCCAGCAGGATAGGGGTCGTCTCGCGCGCATTGAAGCGCTGCGCCAGCAGATCGTAGGCCGCTCGCGACGGCACATTCGCTGGCAGAATCGAGGCGTCGGGCGCCGAGAAACGTACGCCCAGAAAGGGCAGGCCCAGGGAGATCAACAACGCCAGCACAGGCAGCAGCACGCGCACGGGATGGCGCATCACGAAGTGCGAGAGACGGTACCAGAACCCGTGATGCGGCTCAGATATGGGCCGTCCATTCTCAAGATTCTCTGCGGCCAAAGCTGCGCGCCCGCGTCCCCACAGGCGCGGGATTCTCACCGGGAAGGCGTTGACCCTGGTGCCCAGGATCGCCAGGGCGGCGGGCAAGAGGGTAATGGCGGCCAGAACGGCCAGTAGGACGACCAGCATACCACCCAGACCAACCGAGTGCAGCATATTGATGCGGAAAAAAGTCAGCCCGAAAAGTCCTATCGAGACGGTGAGGCCGGAGAAGGTTACGGCGCGCCCGGCGGTGGCCACGGAGATAGCTACCGCCTCATCCACCGTGCGCCCATGCAACAGCTCTTCGCGGAAGCGGCTCACGATGAAGAGCGAATAATCCACGCCCAGACCAAGGCCAAACAGCGTCGTAATGTTCAGCACAAAGATGGAGAGTGGCGTGATCTGCCCCAGTCCAAAGAGCAACGCTAAGCAGATAACCACGGCGCCTCCGCCCACCAGCGCGGGCAGAATGGCGGCCACAACCGAGCGAAAGACCAGCAGCAGAGCGACGATAGCAAAAGGAAACGCCAGCAGTTCCGCGCGACGCAGGTCGCTCTCGCTGACTGACTGGATATCTTCGTAGAACACTGGCCCGCCGCCGACATGCGCTTGCAGATCGGGAACCGCTTGCAGGCGCTGCTCTAAGGCGGGCAGGAGCTTGGGCGCGCTGTCGGGGTCGCTCTTGAGCATGATGTTGACATAGGCGGCGTGATGATCCAGGGAGATCTGGCGTGGGTTATCCAGGAAGGTGACGACGCCAGCCACCTCGGACCAGTTGCGCACCCGCGCCAGGGCCTGCCCAGTCTGCGTAGCGAACTGCGGCGTATCCGCGCTGTAGCGCTGGCTGGTAAAGATGACCTGCACGACGGTCAAGTTGATGTGCAACTTGCTTACCAGCAGATCAATGGCACGCTGCGACTCAACGTCGGGGCTGGAAAAGCCGCCCGAACGCAGCACCTGGCTGGCCTGGGGCGCAAATGGCAGCGCCACCACGATCGCCACCATCCACAAGCCCACAATCAACCAGCGATAGCGGGTGGCTATCCTGCCGAGATGGTAGAACATGGTCAAGCCTTTCTTTCCAATGCGATCCCGCCCGCGTAGAATGGCTTCTCAAGCCCATAAAACATGCAGGGACGGGTGTTCAAGTGAGACGGAAACTGCCGTGTATGCAGATCCAATTGTATAACCCGGAAGGTTGACACCTGATTTGACACCTTAAGGGGTGGCAAAGAGCAGAAACCCTGTCCTTTGTCACACGCTTCTGCGCATTCCCTACCCGGTTTCTTCGATCCATTACAGGGAACTCTGGACGCAAAAACGAGTCCTTTAAAAATCATAGCATGTATTGACCACGCTCTCCAAGAGAGACCATCTCTTCAGGAACCAACAAAATTACCTGGATGCATACCTCATTCCTTCACTTGGTATGACGCCCGTCTTCTCCCAGAGGGGTAACTTGACATCTCTTATCGTATTTGTCCATTTCGCTGCCTGTCTGTATCTTCTCTATTGTTTTCGTTTTTCCACCTTGCTGTCAGTTTTAGATGCCCTGGAGGCGTGTCCACTGACTTCTCAGGGAAGACGTGACGCAGGCAACGAAAATGCACCCCTTCTCTTCCCAAGTGCTAGGACATCCCGTATACTACGGGCAGGCCATAGGCGCATCGTTTTCCCGATCCAGATCCATGAGACCGTGATACACGCGACTCAAGCTTGGGCGGCAACGATTCGGCGAATGGGCATTTCGGTGACTGTCAGCAGTGGCAGGATGACGTGACATATCAACGAGCCTTGCAACGGCTGTTGCGCGATTTATATGCGTAGGGGAGAGAATGACAATGGCAAACCAGGAGCATCTCGATCTGCTCAAGCAAGGCGTGGAGAATTGGAATCAGTGGAGACAAGAGTATCCAGGTGTGAAGCCTGACCTCAGCGAGGCCAACTTCATCAGAGCTGACCTCATCGGGGTTGAGCTTGGCGGAGCCGACCTCAAAGGAGCTATCCTCAGCGGAGCTACCCTCAAAGGAGCTACCCTCAGCGGAGCCACCCTCAGCTACGCTGACTTCAGCGGAGCCACCCTCAGCTACGCTGACTTCAGCGGAGCCACCCTCAGCGGAGCCACCCTCAGCGGAGCTAACCTCTTCGGCGCCACTCTCACTTACGCCACTCTCACTTACGCCACTCTCACTTACGCCACTCTCACTTACGCCGACTTCAGCGGAGCCACCCTCAACGGAGCCAATCTCAGCAGAGCCACCCTCAACGGAGCCACCCTCAACGGAGCCAATCTCAGCGATGCCAATCTCAGCGATGCCAACCTCTTTGAAGCTAACTTCTTTGAAGCCAACCTCAGCAGAGCCAAATTCTACGCAACCGACCTCAGGGAAGCCACCCTCAGTTGTGCTAACTTCTTCGCCGCCACTCTCAGTTATGCCAAGCTTAACGATGCCCGCCTCAACGATGCCAAGCTCATCGAAGCCATCCTCAAGGGAGCCATCCTCAAGGGAGCCACCCTCAGCAATGCAGACCTTAGCGATGCAGACCTCAGCGATGCAGACCTCAGCGGAGCCACTCTCAGCGGAGCCGACCTCAGCAGAGCAGACCTCAGCGGAGCCACCCTCAGCAGAGCCACCCTCAAGGGAGCCACCCTCAAGGGAGCCACTCTCAGCGGAGCCACTCTCAGCGGAGCCGACCTCAGCAGAGCCACTCTCAGCGGAGCCGACCTCAGTAACGCTTATCTTCTGGAAACAATCTTTGTAGATAGCGATCTTCGTGCAGCCAAGGGACTCGTTGACATCAAGCACAAGGGCCCGTCTCGTATCGAATTGCATACGGTGAAGCTTCCTCAAGATGGCAGTGCCTTGCACTTCCTTCGAGGGACGGGTGTTCCCGACGAATGGATCGACTTCTATCGTGCACAGATAATGTCACCGATTCAGTATCAATCCTGTTTCATCAGCTATTCCAGTAGAGACGACATACTTGCCCGTCGTCTCCATGCCGATCTCCAGGATCACGGCGTGCGTTGCTGGTTTGCTCCAGAGGATATGAAGATCGGCGACAAGATCCGTCCCCGCATCGACGAAGCCATCCACCTGCAAGACAAATTGCTACTGCTGCTTTCTGAGCATGCGCTTGTCAGCACCTGGGTCGGAGATGAGGTTGAAGCGGCCTTTGAGAAAGAGGAGAAACAACAACGAGAAGTGCTCTTTCCAGTGCGCCTGGATGAACGAGTGATGCAAACTTCCCAGGCATGGGCCACGAAACTGCGTCGCACGCGCCATATTGGCGACTTTACCCGCTGGACGGACCCGCAGGAATACCAACAGGCATTCAAGCGGTTGCTGCGCGATCTCAGAGCGCAATCGTAACCCTAGAAACGTGATCTGCTTATTCATGTGAGTTGGGACGTTTCTTGTAAGTGAAAGCACATGAGACAGGAGGAGAGACAGTATGGAATCCCGAACTCGTGTCCAGCAACCGATCACCTTGATGTACGCGTACGCCCAGGCCGATGCCCCGCTTCGGGACCAACTCGAACGGCACCTTGCTATCTTGCGCCAGCAGGGCCTCATTCGCGACTGGTCTGATCGTCAGATCGTGCCGGGTACCGACTGGAAGCAGGCCATTGAGACCCAGGTGCGGCAGGCCTCACTGTTCCTCGTGCTGCTCAGCCCTGACTTTGTAGCCTCTGACTATTGCTTCGGCCAGGAGATGCAGGAGGCGCTGCGTCGTCAAGCGGCAGGCGAGAGCTTGGTGATCCCGATCCTGGTTCATCCGGTGGACTGGCAGCGTCTTCCCTTCGCCCATCTGCAAGTGCTTCCCCGTAGCAGAACGCCGGTCGCGCAATGGTCGGACCAGGATGAGGCCTGGGCGGAGGTCGTCGAGGGAATCAGTGAGGCCATTGACCATCTGCACGCGCGCTCCCGGCCCTCCTGCTTCATTGCCTACGCGCATCAGGATGAGCCGTTCGCCCAGCGGCTCTACGATGATCTGCACTATCACGGTGTGCCGTGTTGGTACGCGCCGGAAGATATGACCATTGGCAGCAAGATGCGCCATGCCATCGAGGAGGCCATCCAGCAGCGGGACAAGGTACTGCTGATCCTCTCAGTGCATGCCATCGAGAGCGCCTGGGTCGAAGAAGAGGTGGAGACGGCCTTCGAGATCGAGCGAGTTCACAGACGGCTTGTTCTGTTTCCGATACGACTCGATGAGACCGTCATGCACACGCCACATGCCTGGGCGGCAACGATTCGGCGCATGCGCCATATCGGTGATTTCCGACAATGGCAGGATGAGACGGCCTATCAACGAGCGTTGCAACGATTGTTACGGGATATCTAAGTATGAAGCGAGAGGAACAGGGATGGCAAACCAAGAGCATTTCGATCTGCTCAAACAAGGCGTGGAGCATTGGAACCAGTGGAGACAAGAGCATCCAGGTGTGAGGCCTGACCTCAGCGAGGCTCTCCTTATTGGAGTTGACCTCGGAGGAGCTGAGCTTGGCGGAGCCGACCTCAGAGGAGCCAATCTCTTCGAAGCTGACCTCAGAGGAGCCAACCTCACCGAAGCCAAATGCAGCAAAGCCAGTCTCAGCAAAGCCAGTCTCAGCGGAGCTAGTCTCAGCGGAGCTAGTCTCACCGAAGCCGACCTCACCGAAGCCAACCTCACCGAAGCCAACCTCACCGGAGCCAATCTGAGCTTCGCTGATCTTAGGGAAGCCAATCTGAGCTTCGCTGATCTTAGGGAAGCCAATCTGAGCTTCGCCCATCTCATGGAAGCCGATCTGAGTAGAGTCACCCTAGTGGAAGCTGATCTCAGCGGAGCTAGTCTCAGCGGAGCCACTCTAGGAGACACCATCTTTGGAGAGGTGGATCTTAGCGATGTACATGGATTGGAGACTGTACACCATATGTCTCGTTCGATCATCGGGATTGAGACCATTTTCCGATCACAGGGACGCATACCTGAGGGCTTCTTACGCGGAGCGGGTGTTGAGGAGATCTTCATCGAATACATGAGTGCGCTGGTGAATCGGCCCATCGAGTTTTACAGCGCGTTCATATCATACTCGACCAAAGATCAGGAATTTGTCGAACGGCTCTACACCAATCTTCAAGGCAAAGGGATTCGGTGCTGGTTTGCGCCACACCACCTGCCTATCGGTGAGAAGATTCGCGACTATATCGATCGTTCCATCCGTCATCATGACAAGGTTTTGCTCATCCTTTCCACACATGCTGTTGAAAGCACCTGGGTCGAATCCGAAGTGGAGACGGCTCTGGACATTGAAAAGCAGGCCCGCGAACAGGGAACGGAGCGCCAAGTGTTGTTCCCCATCCGCCTGGATGATAGTGTGCTTCAGACGAAGAGGGCCTGGGCCAAAGAGATGCGTCACCGCAATATCGGGGACTTCACCCGTTGGGAGGAGCACGACGCATACCAGCAGGCGTTCCAACGGCTATTGCGCGATCTTACCAGACGCAAGCCTGGTGAGAATACTCTGCTCCTGTCTGGCCGCTAACGATCTGCCATCACCATTGTTCTAATAATAATGCCAGAAGCGTCTTCTGTAACGATTCCATAATCTCATCCTTTCTTCAGCTAGGATGTATTATAGTATTCTCTAGTATAGAGTATATCTTCACGCGATAGATAGTATCATATTGTCTCTTCATGCAGCTATCCTGATAACGGGATAGCCGCTTTTTGTGCTCTTAGCAAGCTCTAACCTTTAGTTGGTTGCTTCGTAGAGCAGGAGGGCAATCGAAAGGAGGTTTTCATGGCTGTCGAGAAGGGAAACAAACGGAGGATCAGGAGGGATACGGGACCACGTTTGACGGAGCGCGATCTGTTGGCGTTGTGCCTGACAGGTGAGCAGTATGCGTTGCGGTTCGATCAGGTGCAGCGATGGCTTGGCGCTCATGCCAAAGCAGAGACACTTGTCCCTGGGGTCCTCTCAGACTCTGCAACGAGACATACGGTTGACCGCTGGGAGCTGGCGGGCCTCGTCGAGTGGAAGAAGATTCTGGCTGACGAGCCGGCCTATCTCTGGTTGACGACTGCGGGCTTGCATGCAGCGGGCTTACCATTTCGTCGCTTTGTGCCAGCGCCGGCCAGTCTGCGGCATATCTACTGCTGTACCCAGGTGCGCCTGGCACTTGAACGATCTGGCTATACCTGGCAATCGGAGCGCTGGTTGCGGTCGGACCTCGATCAAAAGATCAAGCGGGTGAAGCTGCCAGATGCACATCTATCCGCGCAGGGCGGGGTCCCGATCGCGGTGGAAGTAGAACTCACACAGAAGAATGTGTTGAAGTTGGCGGAGATCCTGAAGGATCGAAGCCTGGTGTATGCATCTACCTGGTACTTCGCACCTGCACCCGTGTGCCGAGCGGTACAGGCGGCGTGCAGTCAGTTAGATGAGATGTATCAGAAAAGGATTCATGTCTACGACATACAGGAGGTGCTATGAACGTGCTGGTATGGCTTTTTCGTAAGGTCTGTGCATTGCTCTTCGTGGCAGCGATGCTGGCCGGCTTCGTTGGATTTCTGGCATATGATCGTGGTGGAAGGGACTTCCTGGTGCGTGCGTTCCCACGGCTCCAGCCGCTGGTGACACAGTTGCATCCGCATGCTGTCCAGATGATGATTGGCTGTGGTCTTGCAGCCGTTGCCTTCTTCCTTGTTGGGGGTGGTGCTGTCGCGATAAAAGGACGCCCATCTATTGTTCATGGAAGCGCGCATTTTGCCTCCTGGCACGAGATCTGGCGGGCTGGCTTCGCGCCCGGTCGTTCTCACACCCGTCTTGTGCTTGGCCGGCGTGGCGTGCAAACGGTGGCCGTCTCCGAGGCACGACAGTGTGAGCATGTGATGCTCATGGCGCCGACTGGACAGGGCAAGACAAGCGGCGTGATTATCCCTGGTTTGCTAGAGGAACGGGGCACGCGTGGCCTGCTCGTCAATGATGTGAAAGGGGAGTTGCACGAGACGTGTGCTGGAGCGTTGGGACACCATATGTCGGTCTCCGTGTTTGCGCCGCTGCGGCCGGGGATCTCGGTGCAGTATAATCCCCTGGCGCATGTGAAGACCGTTGAAGATGCGGAGAACCTGGCGGCCGCATGGGTCCAGAATACGACCGTCGCGCGCGAACCCTACTGGAACGATACCGCGCGTCTGCTGATGACTGCGGTGATCTTGCACTTACAGGAGGCAGAGCCTGGCGCGCCCTTTAGCCGTTTGGCCGATATCCTGGGCGCAGCGACGTTTGACCAGGTGCGCGTGATCTTGAGTACGTCACCCTCGATACTGGCGCGTGATCTTGGAGCCTCGTTTCTCAACAACGTGAGTGCAGATCCGAAGCTTGCCGGAGGTCTGATGAGCGGCATGGCCACGCGCTTTTTGATGATGCGCAATCCGACGATCCGCGCATTGACCTCGACGGACCCTGATGCAGCGAAGAATATCACCTTTGAGCGCCTGATCGATGATCCGCAGGCGCTCTTTTTATCGGTGCCTGCACAGGACGCCCGGCGCTTGAAGCCGCTGACGGCCTGCCTTCTCATGCAACTCATGACCTCCCTGGCGCGCAAGAAGGGAGATCGCGGTTTTGCCTTCTACCTCGATGAGTTATGC
>JALYTT010000689.1 GCA_030854145.1 Chloroflexota bacterium
CCTCGCGGAAAATCCCCAGGCCGGAAGAAAGGGGCAAAGGTTCCCAAGGCAAAGCGGTTTTCGGTCGTTCGTCAGGTGCCGAAACTGCCTCCATTGGTTCCCATGTAAGGCGTTCACTTGCTTTTTCATCATTCTTGGCTCATTTCACGGAACTTCTTCCTGAGTTCTGGTAGGTAGTCATTAGTCTAAACAAGAATTTATGGGGGCTATCAATAAATTATATCGCGACATCATTCAGAATGCGAGGCAAGCCACGTTCTACAGACACGGGGAGTGTACTTTGTGAATTGCCCTGATCAAGCAAGAAAACTGTATCACGATGCTCCCCTATGTCGTATGATGAATAGTAGCTACTTGTATATAGATGCAGGTGGACTATCCTATAGCCATAGAAATTGGTGACTAGGGGATGGATACACCAGAGCCTGGGGAGGCGTTATGAAAGTCAAAGATGTCATGAGCACTGACGTGATTACGGTCAAAGAGGACCAGACCAGGCAGCAGGCCGCGTCGCTGCTGACGAAACATCGGATCAGTGGCCTGCCGGTCGTCAATGATGAGGGGCTGGTGACTGGCATTGTGACGGAGTATGATGTGATTAGCCGGGAGGGCGAACAGGTAAAGCATATCATGACGCGTGGTATCATCAGTGTGAGCGCTGATTCCGACCTGGAGGATGTGCGCCAGATCCTGGTGAATGAGAGTATCAGGCGCCTGCCGGTACTCGACCAGGGGCGGTTGGTCGGCATTGTGAGCCGCGCCGACCTGGTGCGGGAGGCGGCCACGCGCTGGATCTGTCATGTGTGCGGCGAAATCACGCATAGCGAAACACAGCCAGAGCATTGCCCACGCTGTCACGCCCGGAACCTGGTAGCGGCCTCCGATCCCCAGGCTCCCGGCTCCTGAATAAGAAAGTCAAGGAAGTTGTATGGATACTCAGCAGCAACATCAGTCGCACGGGCGCAAAGCCGCTTCTACGACGAAGCAGGCCGCTTTGCCCGCGGATACAGACCAGGCTACCTTGCTGGATTACTACTACCAGATGGTATTGGTGCGCCGCTTTGAGGAGAAGGCCGGCGAGATGTATAGCCGGGCGCGTATTGGCGGCTACTGTCACCTCAATCTTGGCGAAGAGGCCACCGTCGTCGGGTTCTGTGCCGGTCTCGCCGCCGATGACTATGTGTATACCAATTACAGGGAGCATGGCTACGCCATCTGCCGGGGGATCTCCCCCGCTGCCGTCATGGCCGAGTTGTTCGGCAAGGAAAGCGGCTGCTCGCATGGGCGGGGTGGCTCGATGCACATGTTTGACCTCAAACGGCGTTTTATGGGCGGCTATGCCATCGTCGGCGGCCAGATACCGTTGGCCACCGGCGCGGCCTTCGCCGTCTCCTATCGCGGCTCCCACGAGGTCGTGGCCTGCCAGATGGGCGACGGCACCACCAACGGTGGCCCCTTCCACGAATCGCTCAACCTTGCCCGCATCTACCACCTGCCCGTGATCTATTTTATCGTCAACAATCAGTACGGCATGGGTACGCGTGTGGACAAAGGCTCGGCGGTCAGCGAACTGTACCGCAAGGCCTGCGCCTATGATATGCGCAGCGCGCGCGTGGACGGCAACGATGTGATCGCCGTGCGCGAGGCGGTGCGCGAGGCGGCGCAGGTGGCCCGCGAGCAGCACGAGCCCAGTCTCATCGAGGCCGTCAGTTTTCGCGCCCGCGGCCACTCGGTGGTTGACCCTGATCGCTACCGGTCACAGGAAGAGATCAAGCAGGCGCGCGCGCATGACCCTTTGCCAACCTTCGCTGAACGCCTGGCCAAAGCCGATATCATGAACGAAGAGCAGCGTCACGAGATCGAAGAGCGCGCCCAGCGCGCTGTTGACGCGGCGGTGGCCTTCGCCGAAGAGAGCGAAGACCCGCCAGTTAACGAACTCTTCGAGCATATCTATGCGCCCGATACGCCCGCTGAGTCGCGAGAGCAGGAGGGGAGGCGCTAACTATGGCTGAGATCACATTTCGCCAGGCCTTGCATGACACCCTGCGCGAGGAACTGCGCCGCGATGAGCAGGTCTTCCTGCTGGGAGAAGAGATCGGTCTCTTCGAGGGCTCGTATAAGATCACGGCAGGCCTCTTGAAGGAGTTCGGCCCCAAACGCGTCGTAGACACGCCCATCGCTGAGAACGGCTTTGTGGGCATGGCGGTCGGCGCGGCCATGCTTGGGCTGCGACCCATCGTGGAGATTATGACCATCAATTTCACGGCCCTTGCCATGGATGAGATCGTCAACCATGCCGCCAAGATCTACTACATGTTCGGTGGCCAATGTCCCATTCCCCTGGTGATTCGCACGCCCGGCGGCGGGGGCCAGCAGCTCTCCGCGACCCACTCGCAGAACCTGGAGGTCTGGTTTGCCTATGTCCCCGGCCTGAAGGTCGTCGCGCCCTCCAGTCCTGCCGATGCCAAAGGCCTGCTGCGCTCGGCTGTGCGCGACAACAATCCGGTGATCTTCCTGGAGAACCTGGCGCTCTACAACACCAGGGGCGAGGTACCCGACGGCGACTATACGATCCCCATCGGCCAGGCGAAGGTTAGCAAAGAGGGGAGCGACCTGACGGTGATTAGCTACTCGCGTATGGCGGCGGTAGCCCTGGATGTGGCGCGCCGCCTGGAGCAGGAGCAGAAGCTGAGCGTGGAGGTGGTGGACCTGCGCTCGCTGCGACCGCTGGATCACGAGACCATCGTCAAATCCGTCAAGAAGACGAACCGCGCCATTGTCTTCGAGGAGGATTGGCGTTCGTTTGGCATCGGCGCGGAGATTGCCGCCCTGGTGCAGGAAGAGGCCTTCGACTACCTGGATGCTCCCATCAAGCGCGTCGCCAGCCTTGAGGTCCCCCTGCCCTACTCCAAGCCCCTGGAGCAGGCGGCGTTGACGGGT
>JALYTT010000690.1 GCA_030854145.1 Chloroflexota bacterium
TGCTACAAGTCCTGCTTCTCTTGCGTCAATCGTATCAACAGAATCTGCTCCAAACAACAGGTTTAGCTCTTAACGGTGATTTGATCCATATCGGCACCGCGAAGGATGCCCTGTTTGAAGGCGCAAAAGAGGATAAGATTGGTTTTGAGCTTGCCCTGGGCGATGGAACTACTAAAGAGAAATGGCGTTTTCATTATAGCAAAGAGTCTGATGTTTTAAGCCTTATACCAGGAAAATCAGGGGTTTCAGATGCTATCTATAGTCCCAATAACATCTATACATCTAGTCTCTTTGGCAGTGATTTTCATTATCTTCAGGCAGAACGCCTGGGACCACGCCGTTTCTTTGAAACATCAGATTTTCTAGTACGCCAGGGGAGGCAACTCGGCTCTGCTGGGGAATATACAGCACAGTTTCTGGATGATTTTCGCAACGAAGATATCGCGAGTGCCGTTTTAGGCCATCCAGAGGCGGTATCACTGGCCTTGAAAGATCAAGTAGAGGCCTGGCTTGGGGAGGTAAGTCCGGGTACTCGCATTACACTTACGCCAAATTCAGATACTGATACAGTCAGCTTACAATACTCCTTTGTCATCGGCAATCAGGAGAGCAATAAGTATCGCGCGACGAATGTTGGCTTCGGTATTACATATGTGTTACCAATCCTTGTTGCTGTACTGTCTTCTGCCCCCGGCTCCTTACTCTTGATAGAGAATCCTGAAGCTCACTTGCATCCTCGTGGACAAGCACGCATGGGGGAACTATTCGCACTGGCGGCCGCGTGCGGGATACAGGTAGTGATAGAGACACATAGCGATCACGTTTTGATGGGAGAGCAGATGCAATCTCTGTTCCATGGAGATGCATTACTAATACCCATCATGAAAAAGTTATACGAGCTTGAGGATTTCTGCAAGGGATGGCATGAAGGGCCATTTGATCATAATAAGGTGGTGAGCAAAGTAACTAATGAGAGCGAAGCAACCCTGGAAATGTTTGGTAACGAGCGTACGTTTCAATGCCATGATGGTATAGCTCGTACGTTTCGTTGGCATATTCGACTCACTCCTCGCGCGTGGCGTTTGTATTTTTATCCATTACCCGAGGAAAGAAAACTGATTATTGGCTACATCGGACCTCATTTGCGTACAGTAGACTTTCCTCATTAATGTAGCTGTTAACCTCGCTGTCAACAGTGGTAAAGAACTATAGTATAATGGGGGCAGAACAAAGAATACAAGCGGCTTACGAGTAGCGTTAGTAGGAGGCGCACATTATGCCTACCACAAGACGTAAATTCTGGGGTTGGGGACCCGAAGGTGATGTCCTCTCATCCGGCGAGGTGCGCTGGTTAGAAGGCCGTTGGGCCAGGCAGTTTGGGGTGAGCCAGTTTGAGTACACGCCTCCACCCACCGAGAACGAGATCCACCTGCGCCCTCCCCGGCTCAGCGCGCCTGCCAGCCTGCTTCCTATATGCACTACTGAGCAGTATGAGCGCCTGTTCCATAGCTATGGCTATTCCTTCCTCGACTCGGTGCGCATATTCGCGCGCGATTTTTCCCATCCACCCGATGTGATCGCCTACCCGCGGAACGCCCAGGATATCGTCAACCTGCTCGATTGGTGCAATGACGCGGGGGCGGCCGTGATCCCATTCGGGGGCGGCACCAGCGTGGTCGGCGGGATTGAGCCGCCCGCTGGCTACCCGGCGGTTGTGACCATAGATATGCGGCACATGAACCAGGTGCTGGAGGTTGATCCGGTCTCCCAGACGGCTCTGATCCAGGCCGGCGCATCGGGCGCTGAATTGGAACGGCAACTGAAACCTTCCGGGCTGACCCTGCGCTTCTTCCCCCAATCGTTTGAATACTCCACCCTGGGCGGCTGGATCGCCACGCGCGCCGGTGGCCACTTCGCCACCTTGTATACCCACATCGATGATCTCGTGGAGAGCCTGCAAGCGGTGACTCCCATCGGGATTATGGAGTCTCGCCGTCTGCCGGCATCAGGGGCGGGACCCAACCCGGACCGCATGTGGCTCGGTTCCGAGGGCATTCTGGGCATTGTGACCCAGGCCTGGGTGCGCGTAGGCAAGCGACCCACTTTCCGCGCCGCCTTGCCCGTACAGTTCGCAGACTTTTTCCGCGCCGTTGAGGCTGTGCGCGCCATCTCGCAGGCCGGCCTGTATCCGGCCAACTGCCGCCTGCTCGACCCGCTGGAAGCGTCAATCAATGGGGCAGGCGACGGGACGCATGCCGTGCTGGTCCTGACGTTTGAGTCGGCCGATCACCCTCTGGACGCGTGGCTCAAGCGCGCGCTTGAACTGTGCGCGGACTTCGGCGGCGAGTTCAACGCTGACACCGCTCAGCAGCAGGACGCCCACCGCAGCGGAGCGGCCGGCCAGTGGCGCGAGCGCTTTCTGCGTATGCCCTGGTACCGCGAAGAGTTGACGGCACGCGGCATCATTTCTGATACCTTTGAGACCGCTATCACCTGGGAACGCTTCCCCGCGCTCTATACCGCCGCTAAGGAAGCGACTGCGCTGGCGATACAAGAGGCCACCGGGCGGCCAGGCTCGGTGAGTTGCCGCTTTACCCACATCTATCCCGATGGGCCGGCGGCCTACTTCACCTTCGGCGGCCTGGGCCACAAGTCAGCGCTGGCGGAGCAGTTCTGGACGATCAAAAAAGCCGCTTCGGCGGCCGTGATGCAGGCCGGCGGCACCATCACGCATCACCACGCCGTTGGCCGCAATCACCGCCAGTGGTACGACCAGGAACGGCCAGCTATCTTTGCCACCGCGCTTGGAGCCGTCAAAAGCACCCTCGACCCGCACTGGCTGCTCAATCCAGGAGTGCTTCTCGACCCGCCCGCGATGCCGATGTAGGAGAGACCATCCGTAGCGCGTGGCTTGCCTCGCCGTCCTGATGGTTACAGGAC
>JALYTT010000691.1 GCA_030854145.1 Chloroflexota bacterium
GCTGCCACCGGTGATCCCCAGAGTATCGAAGCGATCTGGACCGAAACCCAGCAGCGGGGACAGTTGGTGAACATCGTAGATGTGCCGGCGCGTTGCTCGTTCATCGTCCCCTCGATCTTGCGCCGTGGCCAACTCACTATCGCCGTCTCGACGGAAGGCGCGAGTCCCAGCCTCGCGAAGCGCATCCGCCACTACCTGGAGGGCCTCTTCCCGCCAACCTATGGAGCGTACTTGCGGCTTGCGAAGATCGCGCGCGGGCATATGCGCAGGAGTGGGCTATCCTATGCGCAGCGCGACGCTTTCTTTGGCGACTTTTTCGATTCCAGGGTCCTCGGATTGCTCGCAGAGAAGGACGAGCCGGCAGCGCTGGCTACTACCGCTGACCTGCTGCACAGCTACCATGTTGATATTGAACAGGAAACACTGGCAAGAGAACTGCAAGAGGCCGGAGAATATAGATGATAGAGTCATTGGTTACACCCATTGCTCCAGTGAAGAGCGCTGGCGTCGATCCACAAGGGAAGGTCTATCTGATTGGCGCCGGCCCCGGAGACCCTGAGTTGATCACGCTCAAGGGGCTGCGTTATCTGCGAATGGCTGATGTGGTGCTGTACGACCGCCTGATTAGTACGGACCTGCTCAGCGAGGCACAGGCCACCGCCAGGCGGGTATTCGTTGGCAAGGGGCCACAGCAGCATTCGATGACGCAGGACGCCATCAATGCGCTGATGATTGCCTACGCCAGAAGCGGGTGTGTGGTGGTGCGGCTGAAGGGAGGCGATCCCTTTGTCTTTGGGCGTGGCGGCGAAGAGGCCCTGGCTCTGGCGCTAGCAGGCGTGCCGTTTGAGGTCGTGCCAGGCATAAGCTCAGCCATCGCTGTGCCAGCCTCGGCTGGTATTCCCGTGACGCATCGTGATTACGCCTCCTCGGTCACCATCGTGACCGGGCACCAGGCTGGCGACCGTGAGATAGAGGGCGTGAACTGGCAGGCTCTGGCCCAACTGGGAGGGACGCTCGTTGTCCTCATGGGCGTGAAATCCCTGAGTACTTTCACGCGCCAACTGAGAGAGGCCGGGGCCTCACCCGATCTGCCGGCCGCCGTGATCCAGGAAGGCACAACAGCGAGGCAACGTGTCGTGATCGGCACGCTGGCTGATATCGCTGAACGCGCGCTGGCGGCCGGCCTCAGTTCGCCCGCGACGACGGTGATAGGGCAGGTGGTGCATGCTTTAGCGGAGACAAATCTGCACAAGGCAAGAATAGCTAGCAATGCACAATACTACTGAGTTACTTTTGCATAACCCGATCCGCGTAGGGGCGATGGCTTTTCGCAGGGGAAGGTTTTTTGCAGAGCGCTTCCACGGCGTCCATCTGGCCGAGAACGAGATGCATGAGGGGTAGGGGCGCCGTTTACAAGCCCGCCTGTTCGCCGATGAGATGATGCCGCCGAAGAACAGGCGGGCTTGTAAACGGCGCCCCTACCCCTCATGCATCGCGTTCTCGGCCAGATGGACGCCGTGGAAAGCGCTCTGAAAAAAATCTACCCCTGCGAAGGCGCCGCTGGCCTGCGCCCTGCTCCAAGCACGCGCGAGGTGCCGCACGACGCTCTGTCTGGCAGACTGCGCGTCGGGCTACAGGGCGGACGGGAGTGTTTCACCTGTCAGGTGTAGTCGCAATAAATATATGTTGGAGAGATCGCTTCATGAAAAAGAAATACCTTTTGCGCATGCTTCTAGCTGTAGTGTTAGCTCTTCTGATTACGGGATGCTTTAATAGCCAGCAAACCCCGCTGGCCAGCGTCACTCCCTCGGCGCTTGCGCCAAAAGTCACTCCCTCCCCTCTTACCACTCCTACCTCTCTTTTGACTGACCACTTCTCCGGTGGTTTTGGTATCAACACTCCTGAGAAGGCCGCACGGGCTGCGGCGGATGGTGTGCAGGTGGCTTTCCTCTATAATTATGCTCCCTCGCCGGGAAGCTCCCTAGAGCAAACATTCACGTCGTTGCATATGCGTGTGGTGGACGGATTTATAGCTTCCCAGTTGTACCGCTACCAGCGCTACTCTCTGTGTATGACCCAACATCTTGCCTGTTCCGCTTCTTACGCCAACGATACCGAAGAGGCGAGCTACGCGGCAATCAAAGCGCACCTGCAGCAAGTTGCCCAGAATGGGGCGTTAGTGATAGGATACTGGGTCCTTGATGACCAGATCGATGTCTCACTCTACGGCACTCTGAAAACCATTCTGCAAAACGTGCATAAGCTGATCGAACAATATACTCCCCATCTTCCGGCCATCTGTGGCTTTGGCGCCGGCATAACGCTGGACGATGCCGGCGCCTGGCGCCCTGGCGTGGCGGCAGACTTTTCGACGCAGGGCTGTGATATGGTAGGGCTGTATATCTATGCATACACAACCGTTAGCAAGCTAGCGCCCTCTGCTCTATTCTATGACTGGACGATGTCAAAATTGCTCCCGGCCATGTTTAGCAGCCTTCAGCAACAGGGCTGGGACATGACTAAGACTCCATTCATCGGCATAGGCCATGCCTGGGGCACGCATGCCAGCGATGGGAACTATACGACCGTAACGCCGCAGAGTCTAGCATCTCAAAGTAGGAGTTTCTGCGAGCATGGAGCAACCGGGCTGGCGTTCTACGGTTGGACCGATTCAACCTTTGAGGTAACCACACAGACACCCATGAATAGCCCTGCGATAGAGGCTGGTATCCGCAACGGTATAACTGCCTGTGAGCGGTATTGGCGCAGGCACCCGTAAAAATATCGTTTAACGAATTCGCCAACAGCGCGCCTTCGTCTACGTAGGGAGCACCTAAATGGAGGCCCCGTGTTCGGCGAATTCGAAGGGATAGGCCTTTTATGGAACGCTTCCTACGGATTATGTAGCACGCAAGGGGGGTAGGGG
>JALYTT010000247.1 GCA_030854145.1 Chloroflexota bacterium
CCTGATGTGCTCGTGTCAAGCGCACCTGTACCAGGGCACATAGTACCATTGTCGGCCCGATACCCGATCCGCGTAGGAGCGAGGCATGAGACGTAGGGGCGCCGTTTACAAGCCCGCCTGTTACCCAATGGCATCACGATCTCACCGGCGAACAGACGGGCTTGTAAACGGCGCCCCTACCTCTTTTGCCCCTCCCATATGTTTATGCGTCACATTTCCACGACCTTTGCCATGACCTGGCAAACCATGGCTTGTCTTGCATGCGCTGTACAGGTATAATAAGTTTCGCAATATGCTGTAAAGCGAACACACCCTATCTCTCTAGCAGGTTAGTTTCTTATGCCAATCATGAACATTATCCAGGTGAGCAAGTCATTTGGGGCGGAACTGATTTTTTCCGATGTGAGTTTTCAGATCAATGAACACGACAGTATGGGGTTGATCGGCCCGAATGGTGCCGGCAAATCGACCCTGCTCAATATCATGGCCGGTCGCGAGGAGTCAGACACGGGAACAGTGTCGCTCGCGCGCAATGCCCGCGTTGGCTACCTGACACAGATTACGAATTTTCAGCCACAGAACACATTGCGTGAAGAACTGCTTACCGTCTTTGACGAGATACGAAGCTGGGAACAGGAATTGAGCGCGCTGGCCGTTGAACTGGAAACCTCGGCCGCGCGTGGTGATGCCACGCGACACGAAGAGCTGTTACAGCGCTACTCCGACCTACAGGCGCGCTTTGAGCACGCGAATGGCTATACATACGAATACCGGTTGCAGCAGGTGCTTGACGGCCTGGGCTTTACGCGCGAGCAGCAGGCCTCTCCGGTGATGCAACTGAGCGGCGGCCAGCAGACACGGGCCGCGCTGGGGAAGCTGCTGCTGCAAGAGCCAGATGTGCTGTTGATGGACGAGCCGACAAACCATCTGGACCTGGCCGCCCTGGAGTGGTTGGAGACCTATCTGTCGAGCTGGAAAGGCGCGATGGTCATCGTGGCCCATGATCGCTACTTCCTCGATAAAGTCGTGTCACGTACGGTCGAGATGGCCTTCGGGCACATCGAAGAATATCCTGGCAATTATACAAAGTACCTCGAATTGCGCGAAGAGCGCATGGAGCGGCGCCTGCGCGAGTATGAAGAGCAGCAGGCGTACATCAATCGCACCGAAGATTTTATCCGCCGCTACAAAGCAGGCCAGCGCAGCCGCGAGGCCAAAGGTCGCGAGAAGCGGCTCAACCGTATGGAGCGTTTGCAGCGCCCGAAAGATTTCCAGGAGATGCACTTCGAGTTCAAGTCCGGCGTGGACAGCGGCCAGGTCGTGCTCTCGACCCAGAAGCTTGTCGTGGGCTTCCCTGCCCCGGTCGCGCCACCAGGTGATGAAGAGGCACAGCCGAGCAATGAACCGAAGGCGCTAGCGCGTGTGGCCGACTTGCAACTGCTGCGGGGGGACCGCGTTGGCCTGCTTGGACCCAATGGAGCGGGGAAAACCACTCTGCTGCGCACGATTATTGGGGAGCTGGCGCCGCTCAGTGGGCAGCTCTATCCGGGTCATAACGTGCGCATCGGCTACTATTCACAGACACACGAAGGCCTGAATTTCCAGCATACTATCCTTGATGAAATTCGGCGGGTGGGCGTCTTGACCGAGGAGGGGGCGCGCACCTTCCTGGGGCGTTTTCTCTTCACAGGCGATGATGTCTTCAAGCCGATCAGCGCGCTCAGCGGCGGCGAACGCAGCCGGGTGGCGCTGGCGAAGTTGACCCTGCAAGGCTCGAACTTCCTGATTCTCGATGAGCCAACCAACCACCTCGACCTGCAATCGCGCCAGTTCCTGGAAGAGATCCTGGGCGATTTTGAGGGGACCCTGCTCTTCGTCTCGCATGACCGCTACTTTATTGACCGCCTGGCAACAAAGGTCTGGGTGATCGAGGATGGCGTGCTGGTGCCGTATGTTGGCAACTATACCGACTATCGCACCCGCAAGCGCCCCATTGTGCTTGATGGCGCGCTGTACCTGGATGAGGCCCAGGCCGTTATCCCTCTCGTCGCGAAACCTGCCAGGTCCGGCCAGTCTGGCCATGCCAGGCCCGCCAACAAGAAGGGCGCACGCCAGAAAGTGCGCACCGTCGAAGATGTAGAGCGCGACATTGAGCAGGGCGAGACACGTGTGAAGGCCATAGAGGAGGCTCTGAACCAGGCCGCGCTCAAGGGGGATGCGGCGCAACTTACCCAGTTCTCTAGCGACTATGAGCAGATCAAAGCCCAGGTAGACGCGCTGCTGGCCGAGTGGGAGCAACTGGCGGACCCGGCAGACTAGGGGGACACGGTAGCGATGCGGAGCCTGGGTTATGCTTCGGAAAAGTCTATCAAAAGCAGATCGTATAAAGGTGCATGAGAGTATGGAAAAAGCCACATCCATTACGGTCAGTATTATTCAAACACAAGACGTTTCTTTTCTGTGGGATATGATGTACGAAGCGGCAGCAGTTGCCGAAAACATGCGTGCTTTAGGAAAGGGGAAAGCCCTCGCGCTTCCGGTGAATCGAAAATACGTTGAAGAATGGGGACGCCTTGGAGACGCGGGAGTCATTGTGGTAGACCATATGGAACAGCCTCTCGGTGCTGCCTGGTATCGTCTCCATCCCGATGACGCCCCTGGCTACGGGTTTGTCGCATCAACGATACCAGAACTGACCATTGGAGTATGTGACGATGTCCGTGGTCAAGGAATCGGACATACACTCCTTCAAGCACTCATAGAGTTAGCTCAGAGCCAGGGGCACTGCTCTCAGTCTCTCTGTAGATCGCAACAATCCTGCACGTCATTTGTATGAGCGTTTTGGCTTTCGTGATGCAGCAATATCAGACCAGGAAGATACCTCGGTGACCATGATCAAGCAATGGAGTAAACTGGATTGAGCTGATCTCATCTTCTCGGCATAGATAGAGGGCAGATCATGACTCAACCATTAGATGGCATCGCGCTTCAAGTCGGAGTACATGTACGCCTATGAGTTCAGCCACGCCTGCGCACACCACGGATCAGGCCACTGAACCATGCGCCAATCGCCAGCAGCAGTGGCAAGATCGCAACGGCCACCAGCCAGAGACCAAAAAAGAGCAGGGGTATCAAGCGCGCGGGCTTGCCGGCGATGATCTGGAAGATCCTGGCCTGGCCGGACCTGTAGGCGACGAAAAGCGCTGCCGCGATGAGCAGGCTGGTCAACAGGGGGATGACGATCCGGCTCAGCCCGTAGCGGTATGTACCGCGCGCCGAGTTCGCGCACAGGATGGTCAGACCCAGGCTCTCCAGTGCCAGGGAGGCCACAAACGGCAGGTCAGGTCTCAGCACGAGTAGGGCCGCACCAGCGATGCCGAGCAGCAGGCCCAGAAGTTGCAGACCGACGCCGGTGAAGAAGGAGAGCGGACCACCGCGTTTTTCACGCGAAGAAGTTGATAGAGGCTGGCTGCCACTGGCGCCAGGCGTCTGGGTCACCGCCAGCTTTACCATAATGGTAGACTTGATGGTCTGAGTCTCGGCATTCTGCGGGTCGAGTGCGAGCGAGCGATCGACAGCTTGCAGGGCCTCCTCAAACTGCCCCATATTCGCCAGCAGAGCCGCGCGCATGCTCCAGGCCAGGGCGTTGTTCGGCTCAATCTGCAAAAGCTGTTCGACCGCCTGCATGGCTTCTGGGAAGCGCCCGGTTGTACCCAGCAGTTGTCCTTTCAGGATGAGCGCGGCGGTGTTGGTTGGCGCCGCCTGCAGGGCCTGCTCGATCAACGAGAGGGCCTCCATAGGCTGCTGCATCTGCACCAGGTACCGGGCTTGCTGTAAGAGCATCATGGATTGCTGCTGCCGCTGCTGGTCCAGGGTGGCGGCTCCGTTTGTGGATGCAGGCTGTTGTGGCGAGAGTTGGGCCACACTGGCGGCTCCATACATTCCCTGTGCCGCCAGCTCATGGGTGATAGGGCGCGTGACGGGACTGGCCGGTGGCGCGCCAGAGAAGCCAGCAGCGCTCGCTACCGCCCGCAGCGAGGAGGATGTGGTGGCAGTCAGTACAAGAGGACTACGCTCCTGCCCGAAGGCTTGGGGGCAATGCTGCTGGTCGAGGGTAGTAGCCAGGAATGCCTGGAGCCGTTGGAGGGTGATCGGACCCGCTGTGGGATCGTTGAGGGGGCCACATAGCCCCAGAATCATGTGGTACATCAAGATACCCAGGTTTTGCTCTCCGGTCTCCGGCGCGAACTCGTTGCCACGGCAAGAGCAGAGCATGGAGCGATTCCCTACCTGGTGGAGCACATTGAGCAAAGATAGCCCCAGCAGCGGCCTGGAGTCGTAGGGCGAGGCCCTGAGCATGCTCCAGGACGGTCCTGTCTGGAAATAGTCAAACATGAAAAGGATATGCGCTGCCTGGCTGCGGCCCATGGCCTGACTGGCTAAGGTCGGCAGGTGCAGCCCGGTGGCCGGCGCCTGGTGGTGCGTATCCGTCAGGGCAAGATAGCCCTGGCCCTGGGCATCATCCAGAAAGGCATGGCCGGCAAAATAGATGAAAACGATGTCGTCCGGCCCCGCGACATCGAGGCAGACCTGCATGATCTGTCTCTCTACCTGCGCGCGTGTGGCCTGCACTCCCAGCAGCACCTGCACATCGGAGGATGACCAGTGACCTCCCTTGGTATTGACCAGCCACTGGGTCAGCGCTCGCGCGTCGATTTCGGGAAATTGCAGTGGCCGAAAGGCAGTATCCTGATAGTGATTGATGCCTATGACAAGCCCCAGGTGTCTGCCCATGCGCGCTCCTATCTCCCTTATGGATCATTTCTTGTGTATGCCAGATACTATAGCCATTGTACGACACACAAGCCCCTCATGAAAATAGCAGGTACTTTTGGAGGTGGCGCCGTTGCCTGGCTGCTCACGCTTTGTGCTATACTCCAGATACTAACGCAGGAGGAGAGACGGAGATGCCACGTATACTTGGACTGACCGGCAATATCGCGTGCGGTAAAACTGCTGTGGGACAGATGCTCCTGGCTTCAGGCGTAGAGCGGTATATTGACGCGGACGCCCTGGTACACGGACTCTATGAGCATGGGCAGCCGATAGCGGTGAAAGTGGCCGCGGCCTTTGGTCCGGCAGTGATCGCGCTCGATGGCAGCGTTGATCGTAAGGCCCTGGGAACGGTTGTTTTTCAAGATCCCGAAGCCATGCGCCGCCTGGAGGCTATCGTGCATCCGGCCGTCGGGGAGGCATTGCGGCATGAACTGGGGCAGGTCAGCGCCTCCGGCATCGTGGTCATCGACGCGGTCAAGTTGCTAGAAGGTGGCTCAGGCACGCTCTGTCAGAGTAAGTGGATCGTGATCTGCTCAGAGCAGCAAGAATTGGCCCGCCTGCTGGCCCGCAATCACCTGAGCGAAGAGGAAGGCCAGGCACGCCTGCGCGCGCAGGCCTCTGTCGCGGCCAGACTGCCCCTGGTTGATGAAGTCATTGATAACAGTGGCACTCTTGAGGAGACGCGCCGCCAGGTGACGGCAGCGTTTGAGCGCTTCTGCGGCCGCTTCCCGGAATAGTAGGGACCAGGCGCAGGCCTTGTTGGCGGGTGCCTTGCTCCAAGGCCGACCCAGCTTGCCATTCCTTTGTCGCTCGCCTGCGGGTGCCCTGCTCCAAGGCCGACCCATGATTTCGTATCAACGAATGGGCAAGCCATCGCCCCTACGCGAAGCGGGATACGGGTACGGTAGCGAAGTAGCAATGTAACAATTTCAGCAGTTGGCGGTCTGAGCAGACTATGATATACTGGGACGAGACCTTCTTGTAAAGAAAGGATGCAGACGTGGCGAAAGAGCAGTCCCTCGATAATCTCTGGCTGGCGCAGACATTGTTCGATCTTGGAGCAGTGCAATTTGGGAACTTCACCGTAAGTGAATCCGCAGTGAGTTCCCCCGTTTTTGTAAATCCCAAGCTACTGATCAGTAACCCGATGGCCCTGCGCGTTGCCAGCAAACTCATGCAGCAGGAGATCAACCTGGCTCAATCACTCCGCCGCCCGCGAGTTCACCCCTTTACGGTGGTCGCGGGGGTGCCGGTAGGTGGCCTGCTACTGGCAAACGCCTACTCGTTAGAGACCAACATTCCCCTCATTTATGCCCGTATCCGGCCGGAAGGCACCGGAAAACGCGGCATCGAGGGGCGCTTTAACCCTGGCGACACGGCCCTCATCATCGACGATCTGATCACACGAGGCAGCAATATCACGGAAACCGCGGCCTTGCTCGAAGAGAGCGGCCTGAAGGTCAAAGATGTGATTGTGCTGGTCGATCGCGAGCACGGGGCGGCCGAGCGTTTACACCAGCGTGGCTACAACCTGATCAGTATCTTGAAACTGGATGTGATGCTCAATCACTACATGTCCAGGGGACTCATTTCAGAGGAGACCTACCGCACCTGCGCCGAGTATTTACAAAGCAAGCAGGGTGAAATACGACAGCCGTAGAGCATTTTGCTGTCATCGGTCCCAGTAGCGCGGGCAAGACCTCGCTCGTCACCGCCCGCGCTCTAGACATTGAGGTCATTGGGCGGTATAAGGCGCTAACATCTGCCTCAAATCCTCTTTCATTGTTTCCCGCCAGGCATGTGGTTCAAGCAACTCGGCTCCTGGCCCTAACCAGCGGAGCAGTTCCAGGACAAGCGTGGAGTTCTGCTCACCGAAGGTCATCACCACCTGGTCCGGCGTCTCCGGTTCAAAATGGGCATGCCGGTAATACCAATCCTGTTGCAGCCGTTCTGCCTGTGCGGATGAGAGGCGAATTTTCACCGGTGCCAGGTCCTTCCAATGCTCCATCGCCGACTGAAGCCAGGTTCGCCCCAGGAGTTTCCGTACATCAAACTCATGCTGGATCGCGACCATTGACTGACGCGGTTTGATCTGGACGACTCTGTCCGCTCGCCAGAGACCCACTGGATGCTCCTGCTCTACCAACCTCCCGGCAAGATACCAACGGTCACGATCCCATAGGAGTCCCAGCGGTTCCGCCAGCACCTCACTGGTGCGCGGGCGATAGGGAGAGGCATACTGCATGTGTACCAGGTTGCCGTCAAGAACCGCCTGAAAAAAGGTACTGATCGTCTGGCTTTGCTGGAGGTCTGCCTGCTCGTTATCGAGCAGAGCAGCACGCTGCTGTGCAAGCTCGGGATGAAAAATATCGTGAGGGGTCTTCTCAAATCCGACGAGCTTCTCCGCTTTTGTCAACACTGGGCGCAAGGTGTCTGGAAGAGCGGCCAGCAGTTTTTTCTCTGCCATTTCTATCTCCGTTGGGAAAGGGATCGCGCGCAAGCTCCTTTGAAGCGTGAACCCAAGCAACAGAGCAATCGCCTCCTGCTGAGTGAACATCAGGGGTGGCAGAAAATAGCCTGGCAACAGCCGAACTCCCCCTTGCCGTCCACGTTCAGCATACAGCGGTACGCCGAGCGCGCTGAGCGTCTCCAGATCACGGTAAATTGTGCGCGTAGAGACTTCAAAATGGCGCGCTAACTCTGCTGCTGAGACCAGGTGTGTACTACGCAAAAAGAGCAGAATACCTAAAATGCGGTCGAAGTGTGGCATCTACTTCACGGTTTCCCTTCCAGAAAATATGACAGAGAGCTGACAGAGAGGGGATCGGATTGTAAGCGCTCGTCATGTATCCTACAAGCAAACTTTACCCCTCGTCAACACCTCCAGAAAAGTGCTCTTAAATATGACAGACAGGTGGCAATATTCCTGCTGTACCCTTTGTCTATCGGGGATGTGTCCGCTGATACGGATGCGCAAACACTGGCGGCCTTGTTCGGTGACGGCTTCCCCGTCTAATGCATCAAAGAAAGTGAGAAGTTTCTATGTCTGAGTCACACATGGACGCCCCTTCAATGATCGATGCCCTCCAGGCAGCGGGTCCTCATCCAGATATGGCCGAGAACCTCATGCTCTTCGGGCAGTTTGTTGGGGCCTGGGATGTCGATGTTACCAATATCGCAGTAGATGGCACCAGGAAAGAACTCAAGGGAGAGTGGCACTTTGGCTGGGTTCTGGAAGGACGGGCTATTCTCGATGTGTGGACGGCCCCACGTCGTTCACTGCGTGGTCAGGCAGACCCCTACGAATATGGCGCGACCCTGCGTTTCTTCGATCCAACCATCCAGGCCTGGCGTTCCACGTGGATTGGACCGGTGCGCCACCGTGTACTGCCCTTCACCGGGCGACAGGAGAAGGATGAGATCATCCTTGAAGGCAGTTTCACGCCCGGCGGCCGAACGCGCTGGATCTTCTCACACGTGACCCCAACACGCTTCCATTGGCGGAACCTGGAATCCAGCGACGATGGAGCCACCTGGAGAACTGTACAGGAAATGGTCGCACAGCGCGTATCCAAAGGTGATACCGAAATACCGTAATCGCTTCAGAAGCCCTCTGCACTATCCCATAGCCGAAGAAGCCCTCTCTACTACTAGTCGGAGATGGGATAGACGAGCGAAACGAGAGGATACCTTCATCTATGTCGAAAGTTCTACAGGATGCCTCCAGATCAGTGCAAACTGGCACGATCGATCCGCGCATCCTGCTGCTAGCCCTCCTCCTGTTCTTGCTGAGTCTGCGGCTGAGCCCGTCCACCACATATGCGCAGAAGAAGACCAGCGTCGAGCAGAAAGAAGGTGCGGCATGTAAAGAACAGCCAGGTCATAGCGTGTCTCATCACGCTATGACCTGGCTTTAAGTATAGGTACGCTAGCGATCTTTACCGGCGCACGTGACCGCCAGTTAGAGCGGAGGCAGCGGCGGCGCTGGCGTTGGGCGCGGACCATCGTACTGCTCCGGAGTCCCATTCATCATACCAAGTCCACGGTTCATGGTACGCACTAACGGCTCGATGATATCGATGGGCAGCGGGAAGATGATCGTCGAGTTCTTCTCGACGGCGATCTCCGTCAGGGTCTGTAAGTAGCGCAATTGCAAGGTGCTCGGACTCGCGTTAATCACGGCCGCGGCCTGGGCCAACTGCGCCGACGCCTGCAACTCACCCTCGGCGTGAATGACCTTGGCGCGCTTCTCACGCTCGGCCTCAGCCTGCTTGGCCATAGCGCGCTGCATGGAGATCGGCAACTCGATATCCTTGATCTCCACCGCCGTGACCTTCACACCCCAGCGCTCGGTATGCTCATCGATGATCGCTTGTAGCTCGCGGTTGATCTTGGTGCGCTGCGCCAGCAGTTCATCAAGCTCCGACTGCCCCAGCACATTACGCAGCGTGGTCTGGCCTATCTGCGTCGTGGCCTGGATGAAGTTCATCACATTGATGACCGCCGCCGAGGGATCGACTACGTAGAAGTAGAGCACTGCCGCCACTTTGATGGTCACGTTGTCACGCGTGATGACCTCTTGCGGCGGCACCGTCAGCGTGACGATACGCAGATCGACCTTCACCATACGCGTGATAATCGGGGGGACCCAGAAAATGCCCGGTCCCTTGGCTCCTCGCGAACGACCCAGGATAAAGATCACGCCGCGCTCGTACTGCTGCACGATACGAACCCCGGAGAGCGCAAACAGGAGGAGAATGATAAGAACGATCACTATCACTGCTACTATAAGAAAAGTGGGATCCATGGAAGGCCTCCTTTGAGAAGCTGTATAATTTACTCGCTAAGAGCAGTCGTTGAAACTGCATTGATAGTTGGCCTGACAAGTAAGTGTAATCCCTCGACGGCGGTAATCTGCACCTCGGTACCTGGATCTAGCGCTGTGAAGGGCGCTTCTAGAGTGGCAGCCCAGTCTTCGCCTCCGTAGCTCACACGCCCGCCAGGCTGTAAGGGAGTGAGCACGGTGGCTTTCGCGCCAATCATACTCTCCACACCGGAGGGAATGGCGGAACGCTGCACGCGCACAATGAAGGCCACCAGGGTGAAACCCAGCACAGCAATCAGGCCGGCCATAATATAGACAACCAGCGGATTGACCTGAGGTCC
>JALYTT010000692.1 GCA_030854145.1 Chloroflexota bacterium
CATCCGTCCTGTTCGCTCACCGATATGTCCCCTTCTTTCGTGTAGGGGCGCCGCTGGCCTGCGCCCTGCTCCAAGGCCAATATCACTCTCCCCTGCTCCCTCTACGGATGCTCCGCCAGGAACTTATTGATCTCTTCGAGTTCGCTCTCGCTCAGGCGGAACTCGGCGCCGCCGACCTGCTCACTGATCTGCTCAGGAGTGCGCGCGCCCACGATCGCTCCGGTCACCGCCGGGTGCCGCAACGTCCAGGCTATGGCCGTCTCACCAGTGGTGCGATTATGCACATACCCGATATTGAACAGCAGTTCCGCCAGTTCCAGGTTGCGCGAGAGTTGCGGCTCCTGGAAAGCAGCAGATTTGCGCCGCCAATCATCCTCCGGCAGATTGGCAATCCGCTCGCGCTTCATGCCCCCGGTCAACAGGCCGGACCCCATCGGTGAATAGACGATCACACCGATATTGTGCTCCTGGCAATAGGGCAGGATCTCTTCCTCGACCTCGCGGCGTATCAGCGAATAGGGTGGCTGCAACGAGGTGCTGGGCGCAATCTTCTGGATACGCTCCATCTGCCGCACATCGAAGTTCGAGACGCCGATGTAGCGCACCTTCCCCTCGGCCTTCAACTCAGCCATGGTATGCCAACCCTCTTCGATATCAGCCTCAGGATTGGGCCAATGCATCTGGTACAGGTCTATCGCATCAACGCCCAGGCGCTTCAGACTTCCCTCAACCTCGCGCCGGATCGACTGCGCCTTCAAACTGCTGCTTACCTCACCCGTATCGTCCCCGATACGCGAGCACTTTGTAAAGATATAAGGTCGCTCCGCGCGCTCTTTGATGGCGCGCCCAACGATCTCCTCCGAGTGGCCCAGTCCATAGACTGCCGCCGTATCGATCCAGTTGATACCAAGATCGAGCGCACGATGAATAGTCGCTATCGACTGCTCATCGTCCTGCGGCCCCCAGCCAAACTTCCAGCCGCCGCCCCCTATCGCCCAGGTCCCCAGCCCCACCGGCGTGATCTCCATATCGCTATTCCCAAACGGTCGAGTATGCATGTTCGTTCCTTTCCCACTAGTAAGGATCTTATCGTCCCATGTTATATCAATCCACGAACGAACCGCAAACTCTGCAAGACCATCTCAGCCCGCGTAGGGGCGCCGTTTACAAGCCCGCCTGGCAGGTCGATGCGCATGTGAAGCCGCGCGGGCTTGTAAACGGCGCCCCTACAGCGTATCAGGTGGGAGGCGCAAAAGCTCCTCCTCCAATTGCTGCCAGACTACCTGCTCTGCCTGCACAATTGTCATCGATTGGCCTGTCTGCGCGGCCTCTTTCACAAGGCTGGAGGTGCGCTGGCGGAACGACTTAAAATACCGCTCCTGCACTTGATAAGGAGGAATTCTCCGCAAATCAATCTGTGTGAGGGCATAGAAGTCGCCAGGCTCGAATGCCAGGGCCAGCAACTCCGCGTAATGTTGGATCAGCGTGCAATGGGCCAGTGAAAAATAGTCGGGCAATGTGCTGGAGACTAGCAGGCAGCCGGCAATCTCGCTGGAGCGCATAACAGGCGAGATCGCTGTGCTCATCTCGCCCTCAATACGTTGCGCGGGGTAGAGCAGGTCCCTGGTCAGGTCCTGCACAACCACCGAGCGCCCCGATGACACAACATAGCCTGCTTGCGACTCGGCGCCCAGAAATGAGAAGCGCTGCTCCACGCCGTTGCGCCAGCGACCAGAGCCTATCGTGACCCTCTTGCGCAGGCTATGCACCTGGCCTGCGCTCGTAGGTACCATACACTGCACGATGGTGATCGCCATGCCCAGTTGGCGGGGATCGATTTGCCCCAGCGCCTGCTGCAAAATAAGGCTACAAATGGACCAGAAGCGCAGTACCCTGGGCGTTGTGGCATGCGCGCTCAATACACGTGAGTAGAACTCTGACGGGATCTCCTCCAACATATTCCCCACTTCTGAAGAGCGCAATGAAAGCGCTCCGAATTCCCTCACAATCAACTCATGTAGCAGTGGACGGTAGTGGGGCAAGGCCTCTAGCAAGAGACGTAAGTTCTGCGGCCGCGGATGTGACTCCCCCTGAATCCAACGTGTAAGGGTGAGTACACTGACGCCCAGCTTCCCCGCGAGTTGCTGTTTTTCATGAGGGTCACTTATGATATTTCCTAATAGCTCACGCCACGTCTGCGTTTCTTGCATGCCCCTACCTTACTACGAAGAAATAACAATGTCAGTTGCCCGCCATTAACACGTTATAATAGAGACTGTTCGCAATGTATTGTAGCATATTATCGCACAGCCTGCACTTGTCTGCCAAAAGTGAAACGTTCGTGCCTCTTCCGTAGGGGCGAAGCGCGCACAGCAAAGCACCCGTAAGGGGTGCCGTCCTTACGGGTGCCAGGAGAAAGGGGTGAAGTAGTCTAGCCACCCAGCGATTCTAACAGCAGATCGCCCTCTTCAGGAGAAATGCGGCCCTCGGCAATCATGCGCAAAATGGCCTCGCGCTCCTGCTCTGGCTGTGCCGCTGGCATATCAAGTGCAGCCGTTGTCTCTTCTTGCTTGCTGCCCTCTCCATCTGTCGCTTTTTCTATTATATCATCAGAAGCAACGGGTGTCACGAACTCTTCTGAAACAGCCTCCGACGAAAAGGTCGCTTGCTCCTGAGTATACGGCTTTGGTGGCTTCGGTGGTTTGGGCGGCTTGGGCGGCTTCGAGGGATCAGGTGGGACCGGCACACCAAAGTTCCTCATGGCCCGTTCGACAGCCTCAAAGGCCCCGGCTACCCCTTCGGCGGTGGCGCGCCGTGCCTGCTCTGTAATGCGGTCCAGTCGCTCCGGGTCCATGCGCCACTCGCGCCCGTTGATGCGTATATTGAGGCGGGCAGCGCGTTCTTCAGCAC
>JALYTT010000248.1 GCA_030854145.1 Chloroflexota bacterium
GTCCTGGGTGGTGCAGGACGGCGAGGCAAGCCACGCGCTACGGACACGCCGGTCGCTTCCTGCCGGTGATGGACGTACCTTGACGCCTATTGAGGGGCCGAAGCCATCGCCCCTACGCGGTATGCGACGGCCCAATGGCGCAGGGCAGAACCACGCCTGCCTGTCAGGCTTTTTGATCTTCTGGGGTAGCATCAACAGCCAGGCCGCGTGTGATAAACTCCATGGCCGCCTCGAAGACCTCCTCCGGCAAGGCGCCTTCGTGCTCCAGCTCTGTTGCGGGTTGCTGCGGCCAGACCAGCCAGCGCAGGGCCACAAAGTGGCCGATGCCCATCAGGGCATACGTCACCGCCTCGGCATTGACATTCCTGATGCTACCCTCGGCCATGGCCTCGTTCAGGCCGCGAATATAGCCCTGGCTGATGCCGCGATAATAGGCCTGGGCCGCTTCGGGAGCTACGCGCTCGGCCTCCTGGACAATGCTGTAGATGCGGCGGTGGGTAGCCACAAATTGGAAGAAAGCTCGAAAGCCGCGCCGCTCAGCATCCAGGCGACCGGTGGCTCCCATGATGGCTTCTCTGATATCGGCCCGCAGGCGCTTCCCGATGTCCACCACCAGCTCCGCGAAGATTTCACGCTTGCTATGGAAATAGATATAATACGTGCCCTGCGCTACTCCCGCGCGCCGCGTAATCTCTGAAATACTGGCTTCGTAATAGCCCGTTTCGCCAAAAACTTCCTCGGCCGCGTCAAGTATCTTGCGCCGCGTGGCCTCGCCCCTGGCTGTCACTGGCGTCAGAGTATGGCTTAAGGTATCGCTTTTGTTGATACTGTGCTGGTTATTGGTTTCTGTTGCTTCTATATCCTGCTCGGACCGGTGCTGCGCAGACATATACCCATTCCGCCTTTCAAACTCTCTCGTGTATGGCTGGACAATGTTTTTAGCAACTATTATAACATGACCTATCAGGCTCGCCGGCAAATTTTACAACGTTAAGGCCATTGCCAATTGAAAACCAGTTCAAAAAAAACCGCTCAGTCGAGAAAACCCCTTCCTTGATGGAGTTCTGCACATTCGAGAGGGAAGCACTTAGAGCGCAAGCGCGGCTTTTCTCTCATCCAGTTCGTACGCAGCTCCTTCTGTCCTGGCATCCAGCCAGCGCTCCAGATCCGGGGCCAGAATCGGGCGGGAGAGATAGTAACCTTGAGCGATATCGCACTTGAGGCTTGCCAGCACATTCCAGGTCTCCTGATCTTCTATCCCCTCTGCCACCACCTGGATACCCAGGCTATGCGCCATACTCACCGTCGATCTCACAATGGCCTGGTCTGCCTGGTCGGTTGCCACATGTTGTACAAAGGCCCGATCGATCTTCAGTTCGTCAGCAGGCAAGCGCTTGAGATAGGACAGGGAGGCATACCCTGTCCCGTAATCATCGATGGAGATGCGTACCCCCAGCGCGAAGAGGCGGGTCAACACGCGCAGGGTCTGCTCAGCATCGGTCATGATCGCGCTCTCCGTAATCTCGCAGCACAACAGGCGGGGAGGAACTCTGTACTGCGAGAGCAGATCGGCGATGGCGTCCGGCAGGCTCGTATCGTGCAGGTTGCGCATGGACAGGTTGATCGCCACGCGCAGTTCACGTCCCGTGTCCAGCCACTCTCGACACTGGCGTATCGCGGTCTCTGCCACCCAGCGGGTGAGAGGGGTAATCAGCCCGGTCTGCTCAGCCAGTGGGATAAACAGGTCGGGGGGAAGATAGCCCTGGGTGGGATGCTGCCAGCGCACCAGGGCTTCGACGCCCGTGACGAGGCCCGTGTGCAGTTCGGCTTTCGGCTGGTAGTAGAGGTGCAACTCATTGTTCGCGATCGCCTTGCGCAGGTCGCCCAGGAGGGCCAGACGACGCGTGCTGTACTGGTCCTGGCTGACATCGTAGAGGGCGCACCTCTCAGGCTTCTCTTTGGCCAGGGACATGGCCATATCGGCATGCTGGGAAAGGGTCCGAGGGTCGTTCCCATGCGCTGGGAACAAAGCGATACCTGTACTGGCCTCGATCTGGAGCGAATATCCTCCGATCAGAAACGGCTCCTCAAGGGCCGTCTGCAAGTGCGTGACGGTCTGGAGCGCGGCTGTTTCATCCGCACCTGGCAGGAATACAGCGAACTCGTCCCCACCAAGCCGGGAGATGGTCACGGTCGCGTCGATAGACCGGCGCAGGCGCTCTCCCACCTGTTGCAAGAGTTGATCGCCCAACTGATGGCCAAAGGTGTCGTTGACCTCTTTGAAACGGTCAAGGTCCACAATCAGAAGCGCTGCCCCGTGCTGATCTCTGTCCGTCGACGGCGCTGCCAGCTCGATTCGCCTCCACAGCAGACTCCGGTTCGGCAGGCCAGTGAGCGTGTCGTGCGTCGCCTGGATCTCCAGTTGCTGTGCCAGCGTCTCCAATTGCGTATTGGCCGACGTGAGGGCATCGTTGTTGACATAGAGGGTGTGCAGTTCGCGCATGGCCACGATCTGGCGCACCAGCACCAGTCCAAGCAGCAGGGCCGCTCCTATGTACACGCCTGGCAGCAGGGCCGCCTCCCCTGGTGTGCGCCACGTATAGAGGAGCAGCAGACCCAGGGCCGGAATGAAGGCATAGGGCAACAGGGTTGGCCACAGTGACCGCAGAGGCCCCGGTGATACCGCTGGGGGGAGCGTCGTCGCTTGCCGTAGCGCCAGGACAGCGAGCCCTATGCATTGAAAGCTGAGCGACCACAGCGGGTCAATGAGACCACCAATAGCAAAGCTGTTTTGTAAGCTTAGAGAGTCGTAGACGCCGTCTGCCAGCACGAGTGTGAGCAGACCCAGCAAGAGCAGCAGGAACCCCGCTCGCAGAACGCGGTCTTTCTGGCGCTTCCACAGCAGGAGCGCACACAGCAACAGGACCAGGTCGCCACAGGGATAGGCTGTCCCCACCACTTTGGCCAGCAGCGAGGTACCGCCTTGCAAAAGCGTCGGCCCAAGGACAAAATACCAGCTAAAGGTGATGATGGCGATCATCATCATGACGCCATCCAGGCCCACACGCACACGAGAGATGCGCGCCAGGGGGTGCGCGGACAGAAGCAGAACGCCCAGCAGCAACAAAACAAAATCTACCAGGAAGGCTATGTCAGCAGGCAAAGGAAAGGATGTCTCATGAGTTGTCAGTTGATTAAAGCCCCAGATCCCCTGGCCCACTACGTAAGCAAGTATACCCAGCCCCATGAATAGAGAAGCGCCCGACCACCGTCGCCGGAGACGCACCAGACAGAGAGGAACCGCTAGCAGTGGGCCGATGCACTGGAGCACATCGTCGACGGCGACCAGTCCAGCATGCTCAAGCGGTCGCAGGAGGAGGAACGCCCAGAAGGCGCCATCGAAGCAGAGGAACAGGATCGCCCAGCACGTGATGGGCGTGAGTGGCCTGCTGAACAAACGTATCGTGCTCATGTGGCGTTTCATATTACAGACTCTCCTGGCGGGTAGTGTCCAGCATGGGCCACACCGGCGAGTTCCTGCACTATCAGAGGGATGTTACTCGCGCCTAAACACGAGACTGGTCATGCTCAGCCAAATGTCTTTCATGTGTGCTCCAGGGCGTATCTCTCCCTGGTTTTCTTCCTGTTGTTTTCTCTATCGGCCACCTTCGCCGAAACGTGAACCCTCGGAGAGGATATCAACAAATGCCTCCCAGCAATCCATGCCCTTGACTTTTCCCCCACTTCTCTGTACAGTATATGATATATGAGCCATGTGTCATGTTTGGAATGGGAGTCTTATATAAAGGAGTGTTCATGTGGGCCTGGAGCAACATCAACCGCGCATTGGCCTGATGGCCATGGCTACCTACCTGCCCGCACAGGTGCAGGATGCCGCCTACATTGCCGAGCAAGCGGACATTCCTGAAAGCATTGTGCGCGATAAGCTGGGTATCACAAAGAAACACCGGGCCGGTCCCGCCGATCAGACCACATATATGGCTGTGCAGGCCGCGACGCTGGCCCTGGAGCGCGCCAGGGTTGAGCCGCAGGCCCTCGACCTGATTCTCTATTCCGGCAGCATGCATAAGGATTTTTATGTCTGGTCCGCCGCCAATCGCATTCAGTACCTCTTGCAGGCCACCAATGCCTATGCCTTTGAGCTGGTGGCGCTGTGTACCACGAATGTGCTGGCCCTCAAGGTGGCGCGCGATCTGATGACGGCCGACCCCCACCTGCGCACGGTGCTGATCTGCGGTGGCCATCGCACCGCCGACCTCATCGATTTCCGCGACCACTCCAGCCGCTTCCTCTTTAACCTGGCGGACGGCGGCAGCGCTATGCTGTTGCGGCGCGATCATGCAACTAACCAGGTGCTGGCCTCGTCTTTTATAACGGATGGCTCGCTGGCTGAGGATGTGGTGATCCCGGCCGGTGGCACGCGCCTGCCGACCTCGCACGAGACGCTGAGCCAGCGGCAGCATACCTTTCATGTCGCTGACACAGAGCACCTGCGGGCAGGCCTGGACGGCATCTCGGAGCAGCGTTTTGTGCAGGTGGTGCGCGAGGCTGTTGCCCGCAGTGGATATCAGCCCGACGAGATCGCTTTCCTGGCGATCAACCATATGAAGCCCTCAATGCACCGGCGCATTTTAGCGGTACTGGGTCTGCAAGAGGAACAATCGCTGTACCTGGATGAGTATGGCCATATCGGCGCCCCGGACCAGGTGCTGGCGCTGGAACTGGCCTGCCAGCGCGGGCGCGTGAAGCCCGGCGACCTGGTGGTCATGGCCAGCGCGGGCCTGGGTTTCACCTGGGGCGCCACCGCGCTTCGCTGGGGGTGAGCACACAACGGCCTGTTCGCTCACCCTTCGTAAAGGGGAAAAACGATGACGTTTACCACTATCGGAGCATGGTTGGCACGGCGAGCGCAGCTCACGCCTGAGAAGGTCGGATTGATCGATGTAGAGACCGGGGCGCGCCTGACGTATCGCACCTTGAACCTGCGCGCCCGCGCCCTGGCTGCCGTTTTGCAGCAGCAGCATCGTATTGCACAGGGTGACCGCGTAGCAATTCTGGCCGCCAACTCGCCTGAATACCTGGATGCCTTCTTTGCCTGCGCCCTCCTGGGAGCTATCCTGGTGCCGCTCAACTGGCGCCTGACCGTGCATGAACTGACGACGCTCCTCACGGATTGCGAGCCAACACTCTTGCTACATGATACGACCTATGCCGCCCCTGCTCACAATGTCTCACAAGCCCTGGACGACCTCCCATTGCTGACCCTGGATGCGTTTCCAGGCAGCGATCGCGAGCTGGCGGATAGCGTTGTGCCATTCCAGTCGCCTGATGGCGAAGAGCCTGTGCTAATCCTGTATACATCGGGGACCACGGGCATACCCAAGGGGGCCATGCTCTCGCACCGTATGCTCACCTGGAACGCCATCAATACCCAGGTCAGTTGGGGGCTACGCGAGACCGATATTACGCCGACCTTTGCGCCCTTTTTCCATGCCGGCGGTTTAAATGTCCTGACGACCCCACTCTATCACTGCGGCGGAACCGTGGTGCTGCTGCGCTCGGCCGCGCCCGAACTCGTCCTGCGCACCATCGAGCAGGAGCGCTGCACCATCGTCTTCGCGGTACCCACAGTCTTTCAATCGTTGATGAAGCATCCCGCCTTTGCGAGCACTGATTTCTCCGCCATGCGTTTCTGCGTCACCGGCGGCTCCTCCTGTCCGCTGCCAGTGATCCAGGGCTATGCCGCGCGCGGCCTGGAATTTCGCCAGGGCTATGGGCTGACCGAGGTAGGCGTCAACTGCTTCAGCCTGGCCCCCGAAGACGCGTTGCGCAAGGCCGGCTCCGTAGGTCGCCCAGTCTTCCATTCGCAGGCCCGCATCGTCGATAGCGCGGATCGTGAGGTCGCGCCCGACGAGGTTGGCGAGCTGCTTCTGGCCGGTCCCCACGTATGTTCGGGCTATTGGCGGCGTCCGGAGGCTACCGGGGAGGCCTATCGCGGTGGCTGGTGGCATACCGGGGACCTGGTGCGCTGCGACAGCGAGGGTTATTACTACATCGTGGGTCGCAAAAAAGATATGCTGATCTCAGGCGGCGAAAACATCTACCCGGCCGAGATCGAGAACGTGATCGCCACGCACCCCGGTGTGGTCGAGGTGGCCGTCATCGCCCAGCCTGATCCAAAATGGGGCGAGGTGGGCCTGGCCATCGTCGTGCCGCGCCTCCCCGGCAGCCTCACGCCCGAAGATATCCAGCGCTACTGCGCCGACAAACTGGCCCGCTACAAGATCCCACGCGCCGTCCGTTTCGCCGAGTCCCTGCCACGCAACGCCATGGGCAAAGTCATCAAGGCTGAGCTGCGCGAACGGTATGTGCCCACCGGGCGCAGGCCAGCAGCGCCCGGACACGAAATGCCGCCTCGACCCACGTAGACCCACCGGGCGCAGGCCAGCAGCGCCCCTACACGAAATGCCGCCTCGACCCACGTAGGGACCCGGCTTGCCGCGTCCGTGGGGGCAGGCCACGTTCCTACGCGGGTCGTTCCGTCTTTGATCTGCGGATCATTAGTAGTCGTACAACGATACACACTTCCAATAGAAAAACTACTACCGCTATGGGTATACCTACTGCATCTGGCACGCCGTTATTCAGAAGACTGTTAATGAGTTGTAGGAGAGGTAACAAAGAGAGGGATAAAAAAAGCAGCCCTATTACTATGGTTGTCTGCCGGTGCCAGGGAATATGTGCCTGACGCTCCTGTGTACGGCTGGCTAGAAAAAAGAGCAAACTTCCGGTCAGGAAACAGGTAAAAGCAAGCGCATATATGATGCTTCCCAGAAGGTCACCATGTTTTGTGCTGTATGTGTATTCCAGGAAAAAGATGAGCACAAACAAGATGAGACCGAGAACAAGAATGGCAATTCTTGAAGCGCTGGGACGTTGGGATTGACGAGGTGCAGGGGTGTTCGCCACGCGCCTTCCTCCTATGAAAGATAATATCTATATGTCTATAAATAATCATAACACAGATTTTAGCAATTTTCAAGTCTGGCAGGCATCTCCAGCCCTCGCAAGCGAGGCTGCTCCCACGGATGCGGCAAGCCGGACCCCTACGCGGACAAGGGCATTTCACCTATCACATAAAGGCGGTCAAAGCACTACCCACCCATATAGAGCGCCTGCACGGCCGTGTCGTGGGCCAGGTCGGCGGTGCTGCCGTGCAGGGCCATACTGCCGCTCTGCAAGACATAGGCGGAGTGCGCGATCTGCAGGGCCTGGCGGGCGTTCTGCTCAACCAGGACAATGGTCAGGCCCTCGCGGCGATTCAGCTCGCTGATGACCTCGAAGACGGTCTCGACGATGATGGGGGCCAGCCCGTTCGATGGCTCATCCAGGAGCAGCAGGCGCGGGTGCGCCATCAGCGCGCGTCCGATGGCCAGCATCTGTCCTTCGCCACCGCTGAGGCTGGCAGCGTACGCGTGCAGGCGTGTCTTCAAGCGCGGGAAATGGTGCAGGACATGCGCCAGCGTCTCCTCTCGCTCCTGGCGCGAGCGGCGCGTAAAGGCGCCCATCAAGAGGTTCTCGCGCACCGTCAGCGAGGCAAAGAGGTCGCGTCCTTCGGGAACCAGTGCCAGACCTTGTCTCAGGCGTTTCTCGACAGGGAGGCGCTCGATATGCTGGGCATCCAGTTGAATGCTCCCGACCTGCGTGCGGATCAGGCCGGTCAGGGCGCGCATCAGGGTGGTCTTGCCAGCGCCGTTAGCCCCCAGGATAGCTACAATGGCCCCCGCCGGCACCTCGAACGAGAGGCCATGTAGGACCTCAAGCGCGCCATAGCCGGCGCGGAGCTGGTCTACTTTCAGCATGTTACGCCTCCCTGATCTTTCTGGGCGCTCACACTCGCGGTGGCTTCGCGCCCCAGATAGGCCTCCAGCACAGCGGGATGCGCCAGCACACTGCGGGGTTCGCCCTCGGCCAGCTTGCTGCCATAATCCAGCACGCAGACGTGGTCCGCGACGGCCTGCACGATGCGCATATTGTGTTCGATCAAGAGCAGCGTCGTGCCGACCTCGTCGCGCCACTTGCGCAGGTTAGCGGCCAGGTCGTCAACTTCCTGGGGTGGCACGCCGGCCGCCGGCTCGTCCAGCAGCAGCAGCCGCGGCTGCAACACCAGGGCACGCGCCACGCCGACCAGCTTTTGCAGGCCAAAGGAGAGGTCACCAGCCACATGGTCGCTGTAGGCTTGCAGACCAAGCAAAGCCAGCGTCTCGCGCGCGTGCTGGCGCGCCCTGGCATCCTCGCGCCTGGCCGGGCCAAATGGCAGCAGACCCTGCCAGACCCCGGCATGCAGGCGCGTATGCTGGGCCGTCAGCAGGTTGTCCAGCACCGTCATGCTGGTAAATAGCTGAAGCTGCTGAAACGTGCGCCCAATGCCAAGCGCCGCCCGCTGGTTGGCCCTGAGCGCGAGCAGCTCGTGACCGGCGAAACAGATGCTGCCAGCGGCGGGTTTGATCAGCCCGCTGATACAGTTGAGCACCGTCGTCTTGCCGGCGCCGTTGGGTCCCACCAGGGCAAAGATCTGCCCCCCGGCAATCTCCAAATCCAGATCAGAGATGGCCAGCAGGCCACCAAAACGCACGCTCAGGCCGCGAATAGCCAGCAACGGCGTGTGTTGCTCCTGTGTCATGCTCGACCTCCTTGCCTGTTCAGACGCTGGATAGCTCCGCCACCGTGTTCCACCAGGCTGCTCAGGCCGCTGGGGAAGAAGATCAGGGCCAGCAACAGCAACAGACCATAGACGCCTGTGATAAGCGTTGAGACCTGGATTTGCAGCGCGCCAACGCTGAGCGGGCTGGGGAGCTGGCCTAACAACAGTGGCAGCGCGCCCACGAAGATCGCGCCCAGCACGGAGCCAGTGATGGAGCCAAGGCCGCCCACAACGATCATCGTGAGAAAGGCGATGGTCTGGTCCGCGCTCGACATACTGGAGTCGGCGGTGGTGGCCCAGGTGGCATACAAGGCTCCGGCCAGGCCGGTGAGCATGGCGCTGATCACAAAGGCCAGCAATTTATAATGCACCAGGTTGATGCCGAAGGTTTCGGCGGCGGTCTCGTTATCGCGCAGGGCCACCCAGGCCCGCCCCACACGCGAATGTAGCAGATGATAGATAAGGAAGATCAACGCGACTACGCCGCCCAGCACAATGAAGTAGAGCGCGTGGTCGTCGTTGAGCAGGTCCGGCAGGTTGTTGAGGGCGTAGTTCTGCCGGCCGGCGCTGGTATCCCACAGGTTGAGCAGCGCGCCGCATACCAGGACCAGCCCCAGCGTCACAATCGCCAGGTGCGCCCCGGAGATACGCAGCGCCGGCCCGCCCACGATCAAACTCAACAGCGCTGTGACCAGCAGCGCCGCCAGCAGGCCCACCCAGTAGGGCTGATTGAGATCGTTGGTACACCAGGCCAGCATATACGCGCCGGTGCCGAAGAAGGCCGCGTTCCCCAGCGAGGGTTGCGCGGCGTACCCCGTCAGCAGGTTCTGCGCCAGGGCAGCGATGATCAGGATGCCGATCAACGAGATGCGATGCAGCTCAAAGCCCGCGCTGAAGCCGAAAAGCTGGTCATAAACCGTGGGCAGCAGAGCCAGCAGCAGCAGACCGCTACAGCCCGCGATCCAGCCCCGCAACTGGTAGAGCGCGCGCATTGTCTTCTCAATTGCCATAGTGCAAACTCCCTTGCTTACGGGTACTGGCGTGCCGCGACCCCATCAGACGCGTCGCAGCCTGGCACGCCCCCAGAGACCCTGAGGGCTAAACAACAACACCAGCACAAAGCCACCAAAGATCAGCGTCTCGCGAATGCCTGGATCGCTGATATTGACAGGCCCCAGCGTGCGGCCCGCGAGCAGAAAGGTCAGGATCGTATCGGCCAGCCCCACCAGGATACCCCCGATGAGCGCGCCC
>JALYTT010000249.1 GCA_030854145.1 Chloroflexota bacterium
TTAGATGAGCTAGAGGGGGTTCAAGCCGAGCGGTGTTGCTGGCTCCAAAATCATCCAGAGGTGGTGCGTGCTCACACCCGCTTTCATTGGTGGCCATCTTTAGACACTACGTAAACGGATTTCATATTATACATACATCTCAAATGTATTGTTTTCCGCACAGGGTGAGTGCAACGATACGTACCTCAGGGCTTGATCAAGTATAGCAGCACAAGTAAACAGGGAACGGCTTGCTGGCCGTTCCCTGTTTACTTGTGCTGCTACTCTCACAGCTTCCTAGCGCGACCGTAGCTCTTGCAGCGTCGCCAGGCGCTCGCGCGCGATGGAGCTGTCGGGCCTGATCTTGGCCAGGTTCCGGTAGACACGGCTGGCCTGCTCGTACTCGCCAACTGACTGGTAGGTCTGGCCGAGCATGTCGTACGCGTCAAGGTTAGTGCGGTCGATAGCGATCAACTGTTGCAGGGCCGCCACCGATTCCTTGATCTGCTGGGTCTCGAAGTAGTGGCGAGCGATGGTCGTCTGGTAGTGCGTGGCCTCCCTGGTGCGCCCGATACGTGAGCAGAAGCCCACTACCTCGCGCAAGAGGTCCATATCGTTGGGGGAGAGTTCCACGCTGCGCTGGTAGTTGCTAAGGGCATCCTCGTTGTTGCCCATTTCGGCATAGATGTTCGCGACCTGGCAGATGGCCTTGGAGGCCTCGGTCGGCTGACCGCGCCGCGCCTGAATATCGGCCAGCAGGCGCAGTTCCGCGACGCCCTCGTCGAGCAGGCCGCGATTCACGTAGATCTCTGCCAGTTCCGCGTGCGCGCGTGGGTCCTGCGGGGCCATGCGCACCATCTCATTCAAGACATTCAACGCGTTCTCGCCCTGGCGTTTGCTGAGGTAGTGGCGCACAAGGTCGCTGTACTCTTGTAGCGCGCTATCTACGTCGCCCTGGCGCGCCGAAATCTCTGCCAGTTCCGAGGACACCTCGTCCTGGTAGGCTGTCGCCTGCTTCACGCGGCGCAGCACGGCCTCCATCTGCTCCTCTTTGCCGGCGCGCCGATAGGCTTTCGCCAGCAGCATCGAGATCTCGACATCGGGCGCCTGGTGCTCTTCGCCCTCCTCGCGCGGGCGCGCCGCCCAGATCGCCGGGTCGATAGACGTGGGCGCACGGCGCACCGTCTGTAGCGCCTGCTCCAGTTGCTGGATGGCTGACTCCGGCTTGCCCTGAGTCAGCAGGCAGTGTGCCATACTGATGCGTGCCAGCACCTCGACGACGCTATCGCGCATGGCCAACTGGTACTCATCCACGGCCTTATCAAAGTTGCCCGCCTGCTGGTGGACCTGCCCGAGCGCGAAGTGGATATCAGCGTTATTGGGCTGCATCTCCCCGGCCTGCTGATACTCGCGCACCACCGTCTCGTACTTGCGCTGGCCCTCGCCGCGCAGTTGCCAGCGAATGCGCGTCAGCACCTCCAGGTTGGTAGTGCGGCTGGAACCGGTACCCGTAATCATCAATATGTTCCAGCGCACCAGCGCCACCAGATTGCGCGGGTCTACCTGGAGCACGCGTTGGTACTCGGTCATGGCCTGCTGGGTGCGCCCCAGCTTTTGCAGGGCCAGGGCATAGTTCAGACGCGTTGGCACGCTGGTGGGACTCTCCTGCAGCGCCTGCTCAAGCTCGGTGAGCGCGCGATCCATGTAGCCCAGGCGCAGGTAAGACTCCGCGGCCATCGTGCGCTCGCGCAACAGGTCCTCTTTATTGCCCTGCGAGGAGAGCAGATTGATCAGGCGCACGCGGTAGGTCAGGTTGTTCGGCTCCAATTGCAGGATGCGCCGGTAGGTTTCGATGGCGTCATCGGTCCGCCCATTGGCGATATAGGTGTCGATGAGGATGGCGTACTTGGTGATCGCCTGCTCCACCTTACCCTGGCGCACATAGATCTCGCAGAGCACCTGGTGAACATCCAGGTACTGGGGCGCCATATCGATTACGCGCAGGCACTCATCGATGGCCGGGTTGAGCAGGCCATGCTCTATATAGCGCTGGATATCCTGCATCGACTGCACGACTTGCATACGCAGGCCATCCGGTAGCGAGGCTGTGCTGGCCAGCACAGCCTTGGCAACGCGTTGCAGCGACTCATCCTTACCGGCCGATCCCGCGATCTTGCTTAAGAGTTCCTCGGCTCCATCCTTCGTCTCCCTCATCGAGGGGCTGTATTGCTGGATCGGGTTGAGCAGTTCCGCCGGCGACGCCTGCACTGGCAATGGAGGGGCGGGCTGAACCGGGGCCGCCATGGCAGAATACGTCTGGGGCAGCGGCCCGGAGGCAGGCGGAGCAAGCGGGGGCGCTGGCAGCATCTGATCAGGCGGGATAATGCGTGTCGCGTTGCCCGCTCTGGCATCGTCAGTAAGCCAGGATGTTGATGCTGGTTGCGCCGGCGGTGCCGGTGGCGCCACCGGCGATGGCGGGATCTGGTTCATCATCGATGTCTCAGCCGCCGCGATGGCTCCCATGTTCGGCGCGGGTGGCGCCACCGGGTTGTTGGGTTGGGACTTCTCAGATTCGTTCAGAATACCCGTTAGCCAATCGGGTAGCTCTCCGATGGAGTTGGCTCCCTGCCCCTGGGCAGCGGGCGCAATAGGAGGCATGGGCGGCTGAACCGGAGGTGGCGCAGGTATACTCTGTGGGCTGCCCACGTTGAACATCATGGTCGCCGCGTCAGGCATCGAGGACTGCGCCGGCTGGGGTCTCATCTCAGGCGGCATCACATAGGTCGCTCCGGCCTGCGGTGATGGCGGGGGCGTCATTGGCTGAGGTGGAACAGGCGCGTTCTGGAGCTGCTGTAGCATAAACTCAACCTGGGCAACCTTATCGTTCCAGCCGCGGCTGCGCAGGAAGCCCAGCAGCGCGTTATACACCGTCAGCGCCTGCTCCTGCTCGCCCAGCATGCGATGCGCCTCCGCCGCTTCCTGGCAGAGTTGCACTAACTGATCAGACTCCTCGGCGGTCAGCGCATCCAGGTTCACACGATCAACCGCCTCATCAAAATGGACGGTGGCTGTGCGCAGGTCGCCGCGCGCGCGATAACACTGGCCCAGCGCATAGTAGCACGAGAGCGCATAATCGGGATCGTTCAAGAGCATCTGAAATTGCCGGATGGCGTCATCCCAGCGCTGCTGCTCCTGATAGAGCCAGCCCAGGAAATAGCGCGCATCTGGCCGGTCAAACCCGCTCTCCAGAATCTGCTCGCAGAGGTCGATGGCATCATTGTAGCGACCCTGGGTCTGAAAGGTCTGGGCCTGCCTCAAGACGCCCGTGACCTGGCTCGCAGTAATTCGTTTTCGAGAGGCCGATCCCCCACCATTCGGACCTCCCGGAGCAATTGCCTGCCCCGGATTCCCCATTCCGCCGAAGTTGCCCGCGCTACCCATATTACCCATGATGCTAGTATTACCTCCGCTTGTGTTGCCCGGTACAACCATCTCGGTTGCAGGGGCTCCTGTGAAAGCCAGTGGGCCAGAGGACACACCCGGTGGTGTACCTGGGGCACCTGGTGCCTGCGAAAACGCCGCGCTCGCTCCCTGCTGAAGTGAGCTTGATGACTGCCGCAGCTCCCCTTTCATCTGCGCGAGGAGCAGTTTAGCCTGCGCGTTGGTGATGTCTACGCGCAGCACTTCTTCACACTGTGCGCATGCTGCCGTGAGATTATTGTGTAACAAATAGCCCTGGGCAGCCGCCAGACGCTCCTGTATCAGTAACGCTATATCTTTTTTCTCCGCGTAATAGGCCGCGAGCCGCTCGTGCGGCTCAGGGTCGCCCGGAGACAACTGCACCGCCTTCTGCCATGCCGCCTCGGCGCGCGATCCCTGCCCCGCCTGCGAATACAATTCGGCAAGGTGCAGGTAGCCCTTGTATGCCTGCTCGCGCCTGCCAAGAATGACATAGAGTTCCGCGGTTTTACTTAACGCAATAACGTTGCCCGCATCACGCTCTAAGATATATTCGTACTCGACTAACGCCTGCTTCCACTGCTTCGTCTGCATGTAACAAAACCCCAACCCGCCACGTGCCGCCAGGTCCTCTGGGAACTCCTCCAACGCTCGCTGGTACTCCTTCGCCGCCTCTGTCCACCGGCTGTCCCACCGGTAGCGGTCGGCCACATTCATAGCCGTACCGAAAACTTGTTTGTCCCCAGGCATGAAAGGTTCGCTTTCTCATACTAATAAGTAGAATGGGTTGTACATAACAAGCCAGCGTTCCGCTTTGTCCGATTTAGAACTAGGTTACTACAATTCTGACTTGAAACTCCCTTTTTGGTACTAAAGTACCTGCCATCGCGCAGCGGATGAGCAGGCCTGATAGAGCCTGCGACGCTGCTTTAGCCCCGGTAGGCTGCACGGACGCGGCAAGCCGGGTCCCTACGCGGGAAGGGGCATCGCGCAGCGGATGAGCAGGCCTGATAGAGCCTGCGGCGCTGCTTTATCCTAGTCAGTTCTGCTTTATCCCCGGTAATTAATGAACTGCAAGGCTACAGGCAGGTCCTTTTGCTTGAGCAGGGCGATCACCCCTTGCAGCTCATCGCGGCTCTTGGCGATGACGCGCACGGCATCGCCCTGAATCTGCGGGCGCGTCTTGGGGAAACCCTCACGGATCGACTTCATGATGTCTTTAGCCAGTTCCTGCGAGATCCCCTGCTGTAACTCAATGACCTGGCGCATCTTACTGCCCGCGGCCTCTTCTTCTTTGCCGATCTTGAAAATCTTCAAAGACAGACCGCGCCGCACCGCTTTCGATTCGAGGAGGTCGCGCACGCTTTTCAGCGTCATCGCACTATTGGTGACGATCGTGATGGCCTCTTTGGTTAAAGCAATCTCCGTCTTTGTGTCCTTCAAATCGAAGCGTGTCTGCACCTCGCGCCGTGTCTGGTCAACCGCGTTGACCAGCTCCTGCTGATCGAACTGCGAAACTATATCAAATGAACAGTCAGCAGCCATGGAAATCCTCTCTTTATCGCATATATGGTACTCAATGGCTATTAGCAGAATGGGGAATTTTCGTCTGCATACCCGACCAGAATAACACATTACAAAGCTCTTTGAGGCATTGTAGCTCATTCCTACTCAATTTAGCAATTGCCATCCCCCAAGTGGGTAACCCTGGACACGCGGATGGCTTGACGCCGCACGCAAACTCAGGTATTCTTCCACTAGAGCGAGTGGAAGCACGCTCAGCAATTTTTGTCGTTTAAGGATTGCAGATGCAAAGTATGGTCAGCAGAGAACTCACGCGGGAAAAATGGTATCTCCGCGCTCACTGCTGTGGGCATCGTCAACCGTCGGCGGTTTGGCCCACGGCTATGCTATGCCCTTTTTCAGGTTCGGAAGCTTTAAAATTATAATACACCTCTGAACAAAGATTGCTGAAAAACAGGGCCGTGGGTGATAGCTAAACATCGCCCACGGCTTTTGTGCTGCTTATGACAAATCAAGGAACCGGGGGGGCGAGCGCGCCGGCGACCCACGGTTCTCTGTTTTGGTGGCCGGGCTTGTAAACGGCGCCCCTACGCTTAGGGTATCTCCTACACCGGGCGCGTTCCTTACAACATCTGGCGCGCTCCCCTACCTGTATTGTGAAAGGGGATGATCATGGTATTTCGCGCGCTTTCTCAGCGTTCTTTTGCCCTGCTGTGGAGCGGGCAAGTCATCTCCCGCCTGGGTGATAGCCTCTATATCATTGCGCTGGCCTGGTGGGTGCTGCAGAAAACTGGCTCGGCGACGGCGATGGGCCTTGTGCTGATCTGCTCCACGATTCCCATGCTCCTGTTTCTCTTGTTTGGAGGGGTAGCCGTCGATCGCTTGCCCCGTATTCGCCTGATGCTGACTTCCGACCTCATCCGTGGAGGCGTGGTGCTGCTGATCGCCTTCCTAGCCTTCCAGCAGTGGCTTGAACTCTGGCACATCTTTGTCTTGAGCGCCCTTTTTGGCGTTGTTGAGGCGTTTTTCGATCCAGCCTATAGAGCCGTTGTCCCAGATCTGGTGCCAATTGAGATGCTGCCGAGCGCCAACTCGCTGCGGAGCATCGGTCTACAAGCGGCGCAGATCATCGGTCCGGCCATTGGCGCGGGGATCATCGCGCTGGGTGGCACGTCGCTGGCCTTCGCCTTAGATGGGCTATCTTTTGGCATTTCGGCGGCCTGCGTGGTCGCGCTTCCCCATGTGCCGGCGCTGCTTCGTTCCGCTGAGAAAGATGCGGGTGTGCTTCAAGATATCCGCGCAGGGTTCAGTACTGTGCTGCATTCTCCCTGGCTGTGGATCACGCTGGTAATTGCCAGTGTGAGTACGATTTTCCTGATTGGCCCCGCTGAGGTCGCTCTGCCCCTGCTCGTGAAACAACGCTTTGGGACGCAGGTAGGCCTCTATGCGTTGCTCACCTCGCTTTCCGCGCTCGGTTCCGTCAGCGCGGCGTTCTGGCTTGGGCATTTCAAACGCCTGCGGAGGCGTGGACTGCTCACCTATGGCGCGTGGTTGCTGAGCAGCCTGATGCTGCTGGCCGTGGGCCTGCCTCTTCCCGTGGTCACAGTGTGCCTGGCGTTCTTCATCCAGGGTGCGGGCTTCACGACCTTAGGGCTGGCCTGGCTGAATACCCTGCAAGAGTGTGTGCCCGCTGACCTGCTGGGCCGCGTCGCCAGTATCGATTTTCTGGTCTCTTCCAGCCTGCTCCCCATCGGCTACGGGCTGGCGGGCATCGCCGCTGATCACCTGGGTGCCTCCCCGGTCTTTGTGCTTGGCGGAGCAACCTCTGCCAGCGTGATCGCGCTGGGCCTGCTGCACCCGGCTATTCGCGCAGTAGATTAGAGAGGGGTAGGAGCGCTGAAGGTAGAGGTGCGGAAGGTAGGGGCGCGGTTTACAAGCCCGCGCATCAGCCTGGCGAGAGGGTTTGTAAACCGCGCTCCTGCCTTCCAACTGCACTTGAAAGGAGCAGCCAGGATCTAGAGGATGGCGATACCCTGCGACGAGCCGGTGGCATACGTAAGCACGGCAACTGTTGTGCAGGCGGTGACGCCGCTGGTCTTGAGGGAACATGCCTCGATGTCACCGTTGTAAAGACCATCTACGAAGAGCGTTGAGCCGCGCTGGACGAAGGCTGTTGGGCTTTCTCCTCCCACGGCCAGGGGCGTTTCTTTCATGAATGCCATGCTGCCTGGTTTGCCTGGTTTGCCTGTGGTGACGCTATAGACACCCAGCATGCCGCTGACCTGTTCACCCTGGATCAGCAAATTATGCGTGCTATCAAAGGTGATAGCTGCGCCATCGGAGGCGGCGGGATTGGGATCTACAGCCGGACTGCCGTGCAGGAATTTCAGGGCGCCAGAGGACATGGTGTACTGGCCGCCCTGAGCCTGTGGCGGATTAAAGGTCGCCTGGCCCGTGAAGACATTGGTCACCAGACCTGAACGCGTGTATATGCTCTGTATGGCAATGGCATCCGGTTGGGCGATTTGACTCGCTACGGACCTCACAATGCTCATGCCTCCGTTGGTTGAGAGCTTCCATGTATCGATGGTCCCTGTGTTCTGATCTGTCGTCACCAGCCGGGTAGAGCTGGCGAGCGCGAACGAAATGTAGAGCTCAGAGGTAGGCACAGTCACAAGCGATGTCAGCACGCAGCCAGCGCCCAGCGAGTAGGACTCCAGGTCGATTCCGGGGCTGGAGACATAGGCGATGCGACCATTCTCAGCAATATGCACGTCGGCCGGTGCAGCACTAGAGATGTGGCTCGCCTCACTACCCAGCGCCCCCGTTGAGGGATCGATGGGGAAGCTATCAACAAAGCCGTTCTGGTCGCCGTACACCAGGCATGGCCCATGAGTGTGATTCGGCTCCGCGATGGCGATGCTTTGCGTTCCGTAATACGCGAATGAGCGGCAGCCATCGTTGGGGAAGTTGCCAACGAAGGTGAGGGGATTGCCGATTTTATAGACATCGATCGCGTCGGTGCAGGTGCCATCTTCAACGTAGAGGAAGTTGGTTCCCTTGAGATCGATCTGGCCCTGTTGGCGACTGACGGCAATGTGCTTGATGGTCTGGTGGGGGAATGCCATCAAGCTTGAAGGGCGGGATTGAGGATGCTGGTCCTGGCGCGCGGTAGCCCCGGCGGGCAGCGCTGTCATGATGAAGAGCAGCAGCAATGTCGCTCCAGTCAATACAGGGCGCAGGTAACGTGGGTGCATAATCCTTACCTTTCATGCCTTGCTTATAAACAAGCAAGTTCCGATTACAAAATACAAACTCTAGTGAGCAGAGCAACCTCTCGCAAGAGTAGCCTGTCAGTGTGAGGGTTGGGCCTCCACAAGATGGCCCTCTTGCCTTGTAAGCAACCTTCTTGTTCTTACAACTGCGTTCTGGCTCTAAAAGACAGTGTACCTATCTATCCAAATGCAGCACTTGTAACACAGCGTATACTAAGGAATGGCTGACTTTTTGGAGAGAGGTATACTTTCTTTAGCGACGATTGTGCTTCTTCGATAGCCTGGGGGCGTGTTTTTCACTGTTTCTCGAAAGATCAATGTAGCGGGTGAATAGTGTGAACGCTCCCCTAGAGCGCGCGAGATAGAATGGAGATCAGAGTATGTCCAGGCGGTTTTTGTTGGTGGTAGGGATTCTTCTCGTCTTGAGTAGTGTCGGTCTGGTTCGGCCAGCCGGTGCCGCCTCAGCTCACCCTGGGGCTGTTCGAGCGGGTATCTCCTCCAAAGAATACCCTATTCCTACCACGAATAGTTATCCTGCTGGAATCACGGCAGGGCCAGATGGCAATCTCTGGTTCATAGAGGCCAATGGGGCTAAGATTGGTAGGATGACGCCAAAGGCGATATTTCAGGAGTATCCGGTCTCAACAGACAAATGTGCGCCAAACGATTGTGGGCTGGAAAATATCACGGTAGGACCGGATGGCAATCTCTGGTTTACCGAGACCCTTGGGAACAGAATTGGACGGATTACGCTTACGGGGGTGATCACTGAGTTTGTTATCCCGACCAGTTCTAGCTACCCTGAAGACATCACGGCAGGGCCTGATGGTAATCTCTGGTTTACCGAGAGTGATGGGAATAAAATTGGACGGATCACTCCCCTGGGAGTGATCACTGAATTCTTGTTGCCCGATCCCGGAAGTTATCCTAATTCTATTACGAAAGGACCCGACAAGGCGCTCTGGTTCACGGAATCTGGTGTCAACAAGATTGGGCGTATCACCTCACGTGGTGCCATCAGCGAGTATGTTGTCCCCCCCAGTTTACATGGTGCCATCAGTAAGTATGCTCGCCCCCCCCAGAATAGTGATCTAACAGGTATCGTCACCGGCCCGGATGGGAACCTGTGGTTCACTGAATTTAATGTCGGCAAAATTGGACGTATCACCAGGCACGGTGTCATTACCGAGTACCTTGTTCCATCACATTCCAGCGGTCCCAGTCCCTGTGGTATTACAGCAGGGCCTGACGGCAACCTGTGGTTCACTGAATTTTATGCAGATATGATTGGACGTATTACCCCCGATGGCGCAGTGACTGAGTTTCAACTCTCAGGAGGGTCCCTGCGGCACCAGCCGCGGTACGGCCTTGGTGGAATCACGGCAGGCCCTCTCAAGAGCATCTGGTTCACTGAGGGGTACACAAATCGCATCGGACAGGCTATCCCCCTGCATCGTACAGCATGATGTCATAACGATATGGTAGACACAGTCTATTTTGAAAGAGTGAAGGAAAGGACATGGCTGATTTTTTAGAGGGGGGTATACTTTTTTTAACGACAACTGTGCTTCTTCGCAAGCCTGAGAAGTAATTTTTTTCATTATTTCTAGAGAAGCAATGTATCGAGTGAATAGTGCTCAGTCACGCTTCGATTGACGGACATTGGGCGCATCCCCATCGCGCGTAGGGATTCGGCTTGCCGCATCCGTGGAGCAGGCCCTTGGGC
>JALYTT010000250.1 GCA_030854145.1 Chloroflexota bacterium
CCATAAAAGGGATGCTGCATCCCTTTTATGGCGCTCTCTGGCATTTCAGCCCTGCCTTATTCCCTCCGGCCCACGCTTCTATCGATCTTCCCGCCATTGTTGAGCAAGATCGCGCGCGCGCGCGATTTGCGGCTGATATTCTCAGAGTCGGGTAGGCGCAAGGCGAGGACCGTTCGAGCATCCTGTCCAGGACGCATCGGGGGTGGGCTGACCATTGCCGGCGCCTGCCCAATGGCACCACGCACAGGGCCGCGTCGTAGCAAGCCGATGATGGCGCCCACTATGATGCCGATGACGGCGCCGGCCACGATGGTTGGTACTTCGGGCAGCGCGCTGAAGGCAAAGTGCGCCGCGAACATCAAGAGGCCCAGCACCAGGCCAAAGACAATGGCCAGCGTGACCACCAGTGCTGGCCTGGGACCGGAGCGCGTCGTCTGCAAGAAGACCGCGCTGCGATCGCGGTTGGGACCATGCTCGCGGAACTCCCCACCGACGATCATGCTCGCCGGCAGGCGATAGACCTCTTCGTCGCCAAAGCCCTCTTTGTGCAGTTTGCTCTCCGCCGCGTCGGCTTTACTCTCATCATTGAAGACCGCTAACAGGTCGTAATCGGCATGTTGTTGTTGCTGTTGCATAGAAATATCTCCTGATACGAATTGGTATCTCCTTTTCCAGAGATCATTATAGCCAATCCGCTACCAGGATGCCAGTAGGGACCCGGCTTGCCGCGTCCGTGTGGGGGCTCGCGTGCGCGGCCAGGGAGCAGGCCACATAGGCACCCCAAGGGATGCCTCACACGGACGCGGCTTGCCGGGTCCCTACGCGGGTGGAGGATCATCCTGATGTCCGCCGAATGACGCTTGACAGAATAGTAGTGCTCTGTTTACAAGCCTGAAAAGGGCTGATGTACGAACAGGATTGATCCTTAGCTGGTAGTTCAGGTTGCTCCTCTTGCTCCTATCGCTTTACGCGGGATCACTACCGAAGAGTGGTTCTACCATGGGGCGCATGCGAATCTCTGTAATGCGCCCGCGTTCTGGTTGTGTAGCCATGAGTAAGGCGGCGGCGGCAACGTCTGCGGCCTCCAGCATACCCGACGCTGATACGCCTTCTTCAGTTCGGCCTGTCCCAATGGCAAATTCCGTCTTCACACCGCCAGGACAAATGACGCCAACCCTGATGCCATGTGGGCGCAACTCGCGATCAAGCGCCTGGGTGAAGCCAACCTGAGCGAATTTGGTAGCGCAATAGATCGATTCGCCGGCAAATCCGGTCACGCCGGCCATTGACGCGATATTGATGATGAAGCCCGCCTTGCGCTCAAGCAGGATAGGCACAACATGGCGCGTAAATAGGTAGGTACTGCGCATATTGGTATCCATCATCGCATCGTAGTCGTCTACGCTTGTCTCAACGAGGTCGGCATACCTGCCGATACCGGCATTATTGACCAGCATATCTAAGCGACCAAGCTGTTGTGTGGCTGTCTGAACGGCCTGTATGGCCGTCGCCTCCTCGCGTGTGTCGCCAATGACGACCACACAGCGACGCCCACGCTTCTGTGCTTCATCAACTAACTCTTGCAGCCGTTCTGCACGGCGGGCCACGACAACGAGATCCGCGCCCTCGTTGAGAAATGTGCGCGCTATTGCTGCACCTATGCCAGAACTGGCCCCTGTAATCAATGCTACCTGGCCTGCCAGTTTTCCACCTGTCGTTGTTGCCATGTGTTTCTCTCCTGAGGTATATGCCTATTCGTGCTTTTGGCACTGCTGAACTTCATCAAATAGAGGATATCAACCACACTATATCATATTACACTGGTTCTTCTGGGGGAAAATTTTGCGATGGTGACCTGGACAAAGACCCCCAATAAGGTCTATACTTGGCTAAGCAGATAGGTGTACGATTATATGACATGGCGTGGTAGCGCTGGCTTGCGCTCGCCCACTCGCCATGTGACATAGGGAGCAGGTTGTTGCATGCGTGATAGACTCTTCTCCAGGAATCTTCGATCATTGACGCCTGTGCCCGTTGGAGATGGCTCTCGACCACCACTCGTGCAGCAGAACCCTTCGTGGTGGTCGCTCTGTAGCGCCTGGTTGCACTATCACAGCGTGCAGTTACGTTGGGATGTCGAGCGGCAACTGGCGCGGCTCTTAGGGCGCCGCTGGGGCGCATAATGCTCCTCTAGGGTTCCTCCAGAAAGGTGCGTTGCTCTTTGAAGAGCGAACTTGTGCGCACCATGCGCGGGCGCAGTGCGGACCGCTTTTTGTAGTCGGGGTATTTGCGCTCCATACGACGCCGTTGTTTGCGCAGTTTGGCCTCTATGAACTCGGTGGAGAGACGGCGATACAGCGTCTCCCACTGGTCCAGCACCTGTATGCGGTCGTGTGGCGCGATAATCTCCAGGCTCTTTGACCCCATGCGCGCCCGCATCTCTCCTTCGGCCAGTATCGTGTCGATCTGATACGCCAGTTCTTCGCTGTTGCCGGGCTGGAAGACGAAGCCGTTCTCGCCGTGGTGGACCAGTTCGGGGAGGGCATAGGCGTTGGCGGCGATGATGGGCAGGCCGCAGGCCATGGCCTCCATCGTGGCCAGGCTCTGTAGATCCGCTTCGGAGGGGATCACGAACACGTCGGACATGTGGCGAATGGCCAGCAGGTCGGCATCGCGCACATAGCCCAGGAAGGCCACGCGATCACCGAGTTGGAGCCGTTCGGCCTGCTCGCGCAGCTCCATCTCGGCGGGACCGGTGCCCACGAGGGCGATGTAGGCGTTGCCTTTCAAGCGCGTGGCGGCTTCCAGCAGCACATCTACCCGCTTCTCCTCGCTCAAGCGATTGACGTGTAGCACCAGCGGGCGATCTTTGGGCAGATTGAAGCGGTGGCGCACCTCCTCGTTGGGCGGGCCGGGCGAGAACTTCTTCAGATCGATGCCGTTGGAGATGACCCCGGCAGGCGCGCGCAACCCGTGCTCATAGAGCAGATCCATGGCCGTCGTGGTCGGAGTTGTGACATACTCGCAGCGGTTGCAAAAATGGATCAGGTACCCGTACGAGATATTGCTGAAATGCTTGCCGAACAGGGGGTCCGAGGTCAGTGAGCGACTGATATTGATGGGCAGATAATGATTCGTGGCGATCACCGGCTTGCGCAGGCCGCCGGCCAGGATCTGGGCGATGTTGCCCAGGACGACGGGCGAGTGGATATGAATGATGTCGGGGTCGGCCTTCTTCAGCAGATTGCGTATGGGCACGAAGGGCAGGAACGGGATGCGTAAATCCTTATAGGTGGGCCATTCAAACGAAGAGAAGCGATAGACGCGTACCTTCTGTTCCAGGCGCCGCACATCGCGCGACCCCTGGCTGGGCGCAACAACCCACACCTGGTGGCCGCGGTTCGCGAAATCGACGGCCAGGCCATGTGTTACGGTTGGCACGCCGCCCACCATCGGCGGATACTGATCGGTGACGATCACGATACGCATGTCTATCGCTCGTTTCTTAAAGAGCCTCCTGGTATCTACTCCGTTATGCGCCAGCGCTGGCTTCAGCGTCGGCAGCGGGGGCAGCCTCAGCGGGGGCAGCCTCAGCAGCGGCCTCTTCAACTTCCTTCTCAGCGCGTGAAGCAACGACCTTCGCAATGGCTTCGCCAGGATCGGTGATCAGCACGACATTCGCCGGTAGCACCACGTCGCTGGCGTGTAGGGTGGCGTCGATCTCGGCCAGGGAGCTGATGTCGATATCGAGATACTCCAGGATATCCGACGCGCGACACTCTACTTCGAGCGCGTCCATCAGGTGCAGCAGGACGCCGTTTTCGTTCTTCACTGCCGGCGACTCGCCCACAAAGTGTAGCGTGGTCTTGACATGCACGCTCTCGTCCATGCTGACGCGGAAGAAATCGATGTGTAGGATCTTGTCAGTACACGGATGATGCTGGATGTGCCGGACCAGGACGGTCTGGGCGGCGGTGCTACCGGGTATGCGTAGCGATACAATGCTCGTCAGCCGGTTCGCGCGCCGGAAGCGGTCAAAGGCCACGGCGTCGATCTGGATGGCCTCCGGCGTCTCTTTGTGGCCAAAGATATTCGCTGGGATGATGCCCGCTTTGCGCAGCCGCTTGGTTTTCTTTCCCAGCACCTCGCGGCGCGCCACTTCTAGTTCTACCTGTTGTGCCATACATCCTCCAGGCGCCCACCAGGGACGCCTCTCCTTTTTAAAATTTCGCTATTTAAAATTTCGCTTATGTGTGCTTTTTCAGCGCGGTTGATCTTCTCGTTGTAAAGAAGCTCAGCAGTTCTTCGGTGGGCATGGCATTGAGCACATCGCTGGCACGCAGCCAGCCCTTGCGCGCCATGCCAACGCCGTAGCGCATATCATCCAGGCCCGTGATGACGTGGGCATCCGGGTCGATAGGTATCTTGATCCCTTTGTCGCGCGCCTTGTGCAAGTAGCGCCAGTCCAGGTCGAGGCGCGATGGGTGGGCGTTGATCTCGATGCAGGTGCCATGCTCGGCGGCTGCCGCGATCAGCGCCTCTATGTCCAGGCTATAGCCCTCCCGGTTCAGCAGCAGGCGCCCGGTGGGATGCCCGATGATGTCTACGTATGGGTTGGCAACGGCGCGCAGCATGCGCCGCGTCTGTTCCTCCGGCGCGAGATTGAAATTGCTATGGATGGAGGCCACCACAAAATCCAACGTTGCCAGCACCTCGTCCGCGAAGTCCAGCGACCCATCCTTCAGGATATCACATTCTGTGCCTTTCAGGATACGCAGGCGCCCGGCGAACTCAGCGTTCAGGCGGTCGATCTCCTCTCCCTGGCGGCGCAGATCATCCTCGTTCAGACCGCTCGCGTAGGCCGCGGCCTTGCTGTGATCGGTGAGGCCCAGGTATGCCAGGCCGCGTTCAATGCAGGCCTCCGCCATCTCGCGAATGGTGTTGTGACCATCGCTCCATGTTGAATGAACGTGTAGCACGCCACGCAGGTCACTTTCCTGTACCAGGGTAGGAAGAGTACCATGGATGGCGGCCTCGATCTCGCCCATGTCCTCGCGCAGTTCCGGCTCGATATAGGCCATACCGAGCGCGGCGTAGATGTCGGCCTCGTTCTTGCAGGGAACTGGCTCCAGGTTGGGTTCCTTGCCCTTGAACAGCCCATAGTCGTTAATAGTCATGTTCATGGCGAGCGCGCGCCGCCGCAGGGCGATGTGGTGCTCTTTGGAACCTGTGAAATGATGCAGGGTGGCGGGAAACTGGCTGTCATTGACGATGCGCAGGTCCATAGCCATGCTGGTGTGCAGCACCACGCTCGATTTGGTCTCACCCTTGCCGGTGACCGCCTGAACGGCGGGCTGGCTGGTGAAGAAATCCATGATCTGTCGCCTGACCTCTACTCCTGCGTCGTCGGCTATGCTGGCCACCATATCGATATCCTTCACCGTCTCGCGACGGCGGCGCAGGCTCCCGCCAATCTCCAGGCGCACAATCCCTGGCAGGCTCGCCAGCGCCTCGCGCAGGGCCACGGCCTCCTGCTCGCCGACGGGATACAGGAAGCGGTCGGCATGCTGGCTCAGGAAGGCGATGCCCTGCAAGATATTATCCTGGGTCTTTTTGCCGAAGCCGGGGATGTGCGCGACCTTATCTTCTTTACATGCCTGCTCCAGTTCAGCGATGCTGTGTACCTGCAACTGCTCGTAGATGGTATTGATGCGTTTGGGACCCAGCCCCTGGATACGCAGCATATCGAGCTTGACCTGCGGCGTGCTGGCGCGCAACTCGTCATAGACGGCCATATGACCGCTGTTGACGGCCTCTTCGATACGCTTGATGATGGTCGATCCCAGCCCCGGCACTCCCTTGAGCTTGCCCTCGCGCACCAGTTGCGTGATGTCGCCGTCGAGGCCGTTCACGGAGCGAGCCGCGTTCTGATAGGCGCGCACCTCGAACTGGCTGCTCCCTTCCTTGAGAGCCAGCAGCGTGGCGACATCATCCAGCAGTGTGGCGACCTGAGCCTTGTCCATCATCTATCCGCTTTCCAGGCTAATCTACCCGCAAGTCGAACGCTTCCGGCTCGCGCAGGGCCACCTCAAAGGGATTGCGTCCCTTGAGGTCCCGGTTGAGGTACTTTTTACAATCGAAATGCACCACCAGCCAGCAGAGCCAACCGGTGGTCACAAAAACCGCGTCCCACGGTTGCTCGCCGTCCATAGTCAGCAGCTTATTGCAGACAAAGCAGCGTGCCATCCCCGCCTCCACGGCGCGCTCAAACCAGCGCATCACAAACCAGTGGAAGTCCTCCAGGGTCATCATCTCCAGGCTTGAGGCTGGGTAGCCAAATTGCACGGGGTCGGGGCATTCGCGAAAGTCGTCTCTGGCGCGGCTCAAGGCGATGATTGGCGCCCTGACCGTTACTTTGACCTCATCGTGCTCCGGGTCCTCTGCGCCCGTCGTCACACTGTGCAATAACAGGCCTTCGCGAGCAAACCATACCAGCAGTTCTTGTCTCATAGCGTTGCCCACACTGTATCATGCATCGGCTTAGCAGTCAACTTTTTCGCGCAGCTATTGGCATCCCATCCGTGCATAGGAGCGTCGGAAAAGGTGTTGATGAGACGTAGGGGCGCCGTTGACAAGCCCGCATGGCAGGCGAGATCGTGATACCATCGAGGGCGCGCGGGCTTGTCAACGGCGCCCCTACGTTTTGTACGTGTTCTTCTCAACCAATAGGATATCATGATGATCCCGGCGAGTGGGTTAGCGTGCTTGCAGCTTTGGCTTGCTTCCATAGCTCGCCCCACTCTTGCCTGCTGTATGACGAGAGCGGGCGGCCCTGTTCGCGCGCGCTGGCTTCCATGGCGCGGAAGCGGTGCTGGAACTTGTGGTTCGCGTGGCGCAGGGCATCTTCGGCGTCTATGTGCATCTCGCGGGCGGCGAGCGCGACCACGAAGAGGACATCGCCCATCTCTTCGCGCTGCTGCTCAGGCGTGGCGGCTTCCTGTAGCTCTGCGATCTCCTCAGTCAACTTGTCGAGGATGCCCTGGAAGCTGGCGTAGTTGAAGCCTGCATTGATGGCGCGCTTCTGGTATTCCTGGCTTATGACGAGGGCGGGCGCGACACGAGGGGAGCCGTCGAAGATGCTCTCGACGCGCTCAGGCTTGCCGGCTGCCTCGCGCTCCTGGCGCTTGATCTCCTGCCAGTTTTGCACGACCTGCTCGGCCCCACTGACTTGCACAGTGCCGAAGACGTGGGGATGCCGCCTGATGAGCTTGGCGTTGATGTGTTCGTAGACATCGCTGACGGAAAAATCGCCCTCCTGGCGCGCGATCTCGGCATGCAGGTAGACCTGGAGCAGCAGGTCGCCCAGTTCGTCGGCCAGCGCCTCCATGTCGTTCTCTTCCAGCGCCTCGGCCACCTCGTAGGCCTCTTCAAGTACATAGCGCATGAGACTCTGGTGCGTCTGTTTGCGATCCCAGGGACAGCCATCGGGGTCGCGGCGCAGGCGCATAATGATGTAGCGCAGGGTCTCAGGCAGGCGCAGCGCCGACAACTCGTCAACCGGCGGCACATAGAGCGCGCTGAGATGGTCGGTCAGGGTGTTGCGGTCAAGCTCGTACAGGGGCATCTCGACGACGGCAGCGCGCGCGTCACCACCCGCGATGCGCACCAGCTTCACGGGCCACTCGTCGGGATAGCACTCGCTCAGAGCCAGCTTCACGGCGCTCGCCAGCCGGCGATTGTAGAGCTGTGCTACCAGCAGCGGGACCGTGGGGATGATCTTGCCGGCGATCTCGTCCTCGGCAAGCGCGGCCAGCGAGGTGGCGTCGGTCACCTGCATGCCGGCTGCCAGCGGGTCAAGCTCCAGGGCCGCGCACACCGGCTCGATAAAGGAGAGGCCCGCCACAATCCTGGTGCTGATGCCCCGCTCGCGCGCCATCTGGAGCACCAACTGCACCGAGACCTCGCCCACCAGCGGGTGACCAGGCACGGCATAGATCACCGCCCGCTCTCCGGCCAGCGTGCAGACCTCCTCGGCGATCCGCTGGTAGAGCGTCTCCCACTCGCTTGACTCGTCGTAAAGATGGTCAAACGAGGCGATGCGCACGTCGGGGAACGTTCTTTTCAGTGGCTCGACAATCGGATGGATGATCGTCCGAAAGTTGATCGTCTGCTGCTCTCCAGCCGCCTGTGCCAGCAACTCGCGTGCCTGCACGGTAAGGTCGCTCCACTCGCCCGGTCCCAGTCCCACAATGGTAATCGTTGCTGTCGACATATGCACGCTCCTGGGCGCAGGCCAGCGGCGCCCCCCACGAAATGGTATGCCGGGCGCAGGCCAGCGGCGCCCCTCCACGAAATGATCCGTTCTTTTCACAGAGTGTAGCTGGTATAATTATGCGTGTCAAATGGTCTCCCCTACCTGGGACTGACTAGACCCTACATATAGAAGATGTAATGTACGGGTCCCTTGCGGTCGCTCTGTTCCAAGACGACATATCTTCACTTGGGACGATGTGCCCCTACTTCTCTAAAAACGTAGAAGGAGAATGCATATGCCAATAACATTACATGTCGCACATGCCAACGAAACAGAGGCGCTTGTCCCTTTGCTGCTCGCTGCTGACGAGGGCGAAGCGCGGATACGAGCGACGCTGGCGGACGAGATGCATACGACCTATGCGGCACGCGAGGGTGCGCAACTGATCGGGGCGGCGACTATGCTCTGGCGCGAGGACGAGAGCGAGATTGTGTATATCGCGGTCGCCGCCACGGTGCGCGCTCGCGGCTACGGCAAAGCGATCATCGCGGCGTTGTTGGACGAGGCGCGCCAGCGCACGACGCGTGCGGTGCTGGTAGGCACGGCTAATAGTTCGCTGGAGACGCTTGCCTTCTATCAGAAGTGCGGCTTTCGCATGGACCATGTGCGCCATAACTATTTCGATTACATTCAGCCACCCATCAGCGAGCATGGTATCCCTATGCGCGATATGCTGGTGTTGCGCTATACCTTGTGATCTTTACAATATGAACTTGAGCAGGTCGTGCCCCACTATAATGGTGCCTGTATAGCCCGCTGATTCCGCCAGTGCCTGGAGTTGGAGCGCGTTGATCTGACGGTAGAGGTGTGAGCAGATGATGGTTTTCGCTCGCGAGGCCAGGGCAAGCTGCACGATCTCCTCGTCCTGGAGATGCCCGGAGTCGATGATCGCCATGTCCACATCGCGCAGGAAGTCGATCTCCTGCTCGTGGAAGTGGGAATCTCCGGTGATGGCGTAGCGCTTGCCGCCCCACTCGAAGCGCAGACCATGATTATGCGCCGGCGGCAGACTGATAAACTCAAACATATGGAAGCTGGTCTGCACGGATGCATCCGTCACTTCGTGGATCACAATCTGGTAGTGCGACTGCTCAAAACTACTGGCCCCAAAGACGTTTTTCAGGCCATCAAAGACCCGCTGTAAGCCGGGCGGCCCATAGATATGCAGGTCCGTGGTGCGCGGATTGCGCCTGGACCATGCCCCGGCGTGGAGCAAGGGTACCAGGTCCGAGATATGGTCCGGGTGAAAGTGCGACACCACAACATGCTCGATCTCGCTATGCCGCACGCCCACCTCCAATAACCGCTGCACAGTCCCATGCCCACAATCGAACAGCACGCGCTTCCTATGCAGTTCTATGAGCACGCTCGATGCCCGGTGCTCATGCTCAATCTGGCACGTGCCAGTCCCAAGAAGAATCAGGCTACTCATCAATCATTGCCCCTCTGATCCGCAAAGATATCCCGCTATTTACGTAGGGACTCTGTCAAGCGTCATTGCACGGATATCGGGGCGCTTCCCCCTCCCGCGTAGGGACCCGGCTTGCCGCATCCGGGTGGCTGGGAGGAGGCCCCACAGGCACCCCAAGGGATGCCTCACACGGACGCGGCAAGCC
>JALYTT010000251.1 GCA_030854145.1 Chloroflexota bacterium
GCCACGCGCTACGGCACGAGGACGAAGTTTAGCTCTTACCCGCTGGGACGGCCTTATGTTGGGCTTCGTCGCTGGCGTTGATGACGGGTAGGGCGCGCAACTTCGCGGAGCGGCCCTTGTTTTTGGGCGCGAGCGCGGCGCTAGCGGTGCCCCTGGCGACATCGATGGCGACGCTGCTCAGGGTGGGCACGTGGCAGAGCATGTTGGTGTAGGAGGCATTCGCCAGTGGGCAGTAGCACTCGCCGGCTTTGATGCTGCGGCGCAGTTCGTCGGCCTTGGCGGTGGTCCAGGTAGTCTTGAAGTCGTAGTTGTGATCGCGCAGGTTGCCAACCGACTCGGCGCGGATGCAGCAGGTCCACACATCGCCGTTGGGGGCGATCTGGGCCGAGGCAATGCCGGCCATGCAGGGAATCACCTGGCGCTTCTCGGTCAGTGTGCGCTTGACCATATCGTAGTAGCGGTCGCGAAAGGCCTGCGTGATGCGTGAGACGCCGCTGAACTCGGAATTGCGAATGCCCTCCTGCAAGCGTTCGATGACGGGCTGGTACTTCTGGACGGGCGGCGTAATGCCCATGCCGACGGTATCCAGTTCGACGCGCTCCTCGGCGATCTCACTGATGAACGAGTCCGGCTTCATTTCGTCGCGCACGAAGGCGTAGATATTCTCAAATTCATCGATGTTGAAGTTTGAGATCACCGTGTGGACGCCCAGCGTGAAGTTTTTGTAGCGTCCCTTTAAAGCCTTGAGGCCCGCGTACGTGCGCATGGAGCGCTCGAAGTTACCCTTGACGCCGCGCACGATATCGTGTTTTTCGCCGATGCCATCCAGCGAGAGATTGACGATGACTTCAGAGCCGGGCGCGGCCTGCAATACGCGCTCTATGCGGCCCGGAATGATCTTGTCCTGGATGCCGTTGGTGGGGATGTTGATGATGCCCGGACGGCAGTGGCGATAGGCGGCCTCAACCATCTCCGGCAGATCTTTGCGCAGCGTCGGCTCGCCGCCACTGAATGTGAACCAGTAGGCATCGCGCCCAATCGAGGCAAAGGTTTTATCGTATTCTTCAATCGTGAAATCATCATTGGGACGCTGCCAGACATTGCATGTCTTACAGCGAGAGTTGCAGCGATAACTTACGCTGATGGTGAGATTCAGCGGCAGCGCCAGGGGCTTGCCCAGAGCATATGAGGCCTGCATTTTGGCGATTTTAGGTAGAACTTCTAACACGTTTTTTCTCTTCTCTTCAACCTGCTGGCATAACAGAACCTGCGGAAATACCCCCGCGCCTGTAGTCTATAGAGCATGACCGGCGCGGGCAAGCGGCAAACGTATCATACGTGAGGTACCATCGTATCCCTATAAGATGCTACCCAAAAATGGGGTATTGACATTTGACAGATAATTAGATAAATTTACAATTGTACAATTAAGATAAATTAAGAAAGTAGGTATCACTATGCAGAAAGACACCGTTATGCTCTCTGCCACGAAGGCTATTGCTGAGAAGATTCTGACCGAAACCTTTCATGGGGCGGTGCGCCTGGGTGAGGGAAGCGATCTTGGGGGAAGCCATCGCTCGCTGGTGCTGCGTTTTGCTGTACTGGAGGGTCCTACGACCGTACCCAGAAGTGTGATTGTGAAGCGGACAGCCGGTGCTGCTTTTGAGCCAGATGCCTCGCATGAACTGGCCTGGAACTTATTCAATGATTGGGCAAGCCTGCAGTTTCTGGACAAGATAGCCGCTTCAGAGCGGTTGGCTCCTGTCTTTTACGGAGGGGATAGGTCAGTGGGCTTGTTTGTGATGGAGGACATGGGCGAGGGAACGCGCTTAGATCACTTGCTGCTGGGAAATGATCGCAGGCGGCTGAGGCCGGCTTGCTGGCCTATGCCTCCATGCATGGTCGTTTACACGCGTTAAGCATGACACACAGGGAGGAGTATCTGCGTCTCCGCGAGACTCTAGGGCCAAATATCCCGCTCCCGGCGGAGTATTATAGGTATGACTGGCTGAGGCCTGTGCTGCATACGCTTGCTGAGCAACTGGCTATCCCGCTGCAACCGGGAGTTGACGAGGAGTTGGAGACTCTAACGGCTATGTTGCTCAATCCAGGGCCGTTCCTGGGCTTTATGCAGGTTGATGCTTGCCCGGATAATCGTATGCTGGTTGACGGGAACTGGCGCCTGCTGGATTTTGAGGGAGCTCACTATGGGCATGTGCTCTTAGAGGGGGCCTATTGTCGCATGCCGATGCCCACCTGCTGGTGTGTGTACCACCTGCCGGAGCATATCATGCGGCGGGCCGAGGCTTCGTATCGCGCGGAGCTTGTGCGGGGATGTCCAGCGGCTGGAGATAATAAGCTATTTGGGCAGGGATTGGTGGCGGCTTGTATTGCGTGGGCCCTGAGTTTCCATCAGTTCATGCGCCCTCTGGAGAAAATGCTACATGAGGATCGCTCGATTGTGGCCCTGTCAGACCGGCAACGCTTCTTGCTGTACCTGAACTCGGCGGCGTCTACCTCAGACGAGTTTCGCTGCATGCCAGCTACTGGCGCCATGTTGCGGGCTATAGCCGATAAGCTTGCCGAACTCTGGCCCGAGGCGGTTGAGCCGCCGTACTATCCGGCATTCAGGTAAATGCTCTGGGTTAAATTGTAGCAGTGGCGCATGTCCGATCTCTGCATGTTATAATGAAACCTGTTATGAAGACAGACAGGTATATCGTTAAGCAAGACCAGAAAGCAATGACCAATGGCAGTTGAACACAGCGCCCATTATGAGCTGATGAGTTTTGAAGCATACCGTGCTCGTGTCGAGCAGGACTCGCAGCATGCCTATGAATATCTGAATGGTCATGTCTACATGATGACGGGTGGCAGTCCTGATCATTCGATCATTGGCTCCAATCTGAATGCTCTGCTGCAAACCTTCCTGCGTGGTCGTCGCTGCATTGTCTACAATTCAGATGTCTATGTGCAACTCTCTGAACATTACCGTGTCTGCCCCGATGTGACGGTGAGTTGCGATCCACGCGACCGCGGTGCGCAGGAAGTCGTCCGCTATCCCTCTCTGGTCGCTGAAGTTCTCTCGCCTACTACCGAAGCGCGCGACCGTGGTCAGAAGTCCTTGCAATACCGTTCCTGCTGCAGCATTCAAGAATATCTGCTGATAAGTTCGGAGTTTCCCCTCGTCGAAGTCTTCCGCCGCGGGAAACAGGGATTCTGGTTGCTCTATACGTTGGAATTAAACGATACCATCGAACTAAATAGCCTCGGCCTTCGTATTCCGCTCGCCGATATCTACCAAAATACCTCTTTTCTGGAAGATGCAAACGGGTGAAGAGAGATTTATTTCCGTGTAGGGGAGAGAATTTCCGTTTTTCAGAGTGTGCAAAGAATATGTCTATAGACTGAAACGAGATGCGCGTATACAGATATTGTATATGGGGGAAGAGTCACACAAAATACACGAAGGGGAGCATTGAGGCATGATCAACCTGCAAGACCCCGCATTGAAGGAACGCCTGCGCCGGCGGACGGCAGAGGGACGATATGAGGTAGGCGATAGCGAACTGGTAGTGAATATTCGTGTGCGCAATGCCGATGGGGATAAGGCCAGCGTGCGCTTGCTGTGCGAGGCACTGGTGGAGCGCTGTGCGGCAGAATTTCAGCGACGCACGCTGGGGCTGCGTCACCGGCCGGACCTGCGTGAGGATGCCATCGCCAATATGAATGAGCACCTGCTGCGCGAGGCCCTGGACCCGAAAGAGATATTTATCACGCAGAATTTTTATCACTACCTGCGCTGTCTCTGCGCCGATGAGTTCACGCGCATCCTGCGTCAGGAGGGCCTGCACTACCGGCGCGACAGCGAGGGGCGTCCATCGGGTCGCCCGCAGCATGTGCCGCGCACGCTGATGGAGCCGCTCTACACCGGTCCGACGGACGATGACGGCTCGCCGGGCGCGGATGTGGCGGACCAGGAAGACCAGTACGAACGCCTGCACGCCCTCGATGAGAGCCAGCGCATCCTGGCCTACCTGAGCGACCCCATGGATCGTATTATCATGGTCCTGCGCATTTTTGAGCGTATGAAGTGGGATGATATCGCGCAGGTCTGCAAGCGCACCGAGCGTACAGTGCGTCTGCGCTATGAGCGAGCCTGCAAATATTTACGCGAATGCGTAAATAACGAGCAGGCGGAATATATGCCTAACGCACAGACCTATTGACGGTCGAGGTAACAGAAAGGTGTGGAAGAACAATGAATACCAGCAAGTTGCAGCAAGTGAAGATAGCGTGGTTAGCCGCCGAGGAGCGAGGCGATAAGCAAGGGCAATTTGCGCTCCTGCGCGATCATCCCGATATACAATCGGCCCTGGTCGACTTTATCGCCGCCTATCGCGCGACCGATGTGACGCAACAGGATGTCGCGCTGGCACAAGATATTCCTCTGTTACCCCTGACTCAACGGGCCTGCCAGACAGCCTTCGGGCGCGTCTTCGGTAAGGAGCAGGTGGCGATCACCGTCACTGTGGCAGCCAGCACGCTGCGCGAATTGCGCGCGCTGCGCAGCCTCAGCCTGGTGCAGGCGGCGAAAGGTCTCCAGCTTGGTGTCGATGTGTGGAAGAAGTTTGAGGATGGAGCCATCGACCTGCTCAGCCTGAGCCAGCGCCAGCTTGAGCGCTTCGCCGGCTTCTTCCAGGTCAGTGCCGACCAGTTCGGGTCGCTGCTGGACAACAGTCAGCCCGCCCTTGTGCTCAATCGCCGCCAGACAGGTGAGGCCGCGCGCAGCGGTCAGCAGAGCGCGAAGAAACAGAGCTTCGATGAGGCTATCCAGAAGAGTGCTATGCCCGCAGACCAGAAACAGGTATGGCTAGAGCAATAAGGCAAGAGGTATATATGCGGGTGGGGAGAGAAAACGCGTTTTCTCTCCCCACCCGCATATATTTATGTTTAGCGTAAGACGGCTCCGAACTCTTTGTTCAGTGCGCTGACGATGCGCTCCTGGATTGCGTTGGCCTCGCTATCCTTGAGCGTGCGGTCCTGCGCCTGGTAGGTCAGCGAGTAGGTCAGGTTCTTCTTGTCGGCCGGGATGGGGTCGCCGGTGTACACGTCGAAGAGCAAGACCGAGCGCAGCAACTCGCCACCGTTGCGCGCAATCTCGTCTTTGATGGCTTCTGTAGGTACCTGCTGATCCACCACGATTGCCAGGTCGCGCGTGAGTTCCTGGTGACGTGAGATTGGCTCGTAGCTCAGCGCGTGTGGCACGGCCGTGTAGAGCATCTCCAGGTCAAGCTCGCACAGGTAGGCGCGGTGTGGCAGATCGTAGCGCTGCTGCACCAGCGGGTGAACCTCGCCAAGCACGCCGGCCGGGCTGAAGGTCTCCTGGCCATCGCTTGCGAGGCGCGGTAGCTCCAGCAGGGCGCAGCGACCGGGATGGAATGTTGGGTGCTGCGTCGGCGTGAAGCGATAGCGCTTGATGTGCAGACGGTCCAGCAGCGCCTCAAGCACCCCTTTGAGATCGTAGAAATCCGCCGCGCGCGCCAGTTCCGGGGACCACGAGATCTCGGCCGGACCGCAGAGGGCGATGCCCACGCTGCGTCGTTCGTCAGGCAAGCTACCAGGCTCGCTGGAAGGCAGGTAGCGCCGTCCCACCTCGAAGAAGCGCAGGCCGGCCCGGTTGCGCTTGCTGTTCTCCTGCACCGTCTCCAGCAGGCCGCTCATCAGCGTGAGCCGCATAGCCTCCATGTCACTGCTCAACGGGTTGCTCAGCGCGACTGCCGGGATGCTGCGCGCGTCGAATGGCGCCAGGGCCGTGTTGGCGCTGGAGGTAGGTTGAGCCGCCACTGCGGTATGTTCGTGCGCGGGCTTGTCAACGGCGCCCCTACCTCTCATTTCCCCGGATGCGCTCGTGCCGTTGGGCGCCTGCAACAGGTAGCGCGCCGAGGCCGCGTCGGCGTGCGCCAGCAGGTTGATCATGCGAGGGCGACTGGTCATGGCGTAGGTTACGATCTCGTTGAGGCCAGCGCCGATGAGGATCGTGCGCACCTCGTGTTCGCGCTCGAACCATGAATCGATCTGCGGCTCCGGCAGCGGGCCAACCGGGATGGTGCTGGGCAGCTTATCGTAGCCGATCATGCGCAGCACCTCCTCTACAAGGTCCGCCCCCTCGTGGATATCGGTGCGGTAGGTCGGCACCGTCACCTGAAGAGGTGGTTGCTGCACGCGTCCATGCTCATAGCGCGTGCCGCCGGCAGCGACCTCCACAGTGAAGTTGAGCGCGCTCAGGGCATCGATTACCTCATTCTGAGTGACCTTCATGCCTGTCAGCCACTCCACCTCGTCGATTGAGAAGGCGATGGTGCGCGGCTGAACCGGTTGTGGATAGACATCGACGATGCCCGGATTAACGGTGCCGCCGGCCAGCTCTGCCATCAACTGTGCCGCGCGGTTCGCCCCGGCGATGCCCAGTTCGGGATCAAGGCCCTTCTCGAAGCGGCCCGACGACTCTGAGCGCAGCCCCAGAGCGACCGAGGTGCGCCGGACGCTGGCGGCTTTGAAGTTCGCCGCCTCCAGCAGCACACGCGTCGTCTGGTCATTGACCTCGCTGACCGCCGCGCCCATCACGCCGGCGATGGCGGTTGGCCCCTGGGGGTCGGTGATCAGTAGCATATCGTCTCTGAGCGTGCGCTTCACGTCGTCCAGCGTCGTGATCGCCTCGCCTGCGTGAGCGCGGCGTACGATGATATGTTGCTGGCGCACAAGATCGTAGTCGAAGCCATGCAGCGGCTGACCGAACTCCAGCATCACGTAGTTCGTGATATCCACGATATTGTTGATCGGGCGCATGCCCGCCGCCAGCAAGCGGCGCCCCATCCAGGAGGGCGAGGGGCCGATCTTGATGTTGCTGATCACGCGCGCGCTATAACGCGGGCAGAGGTCGGCATCCTCGACAGTGACCTGCACCAGTTCGGTCGCGGGTGGCCCCTGTTCCTGGAAGGCCGGCTGCGGGATGCGCACCTGCTGGCCCGTGAGCGCGGCCACCTCGCGCGCGATGCCTATCACCGACGAGAGGTCGCCCCGGTGCGCCTTGATGGCGAAATCCAGCACGACCTCGCCCAGCACGTCAACCAGCTTCAGGCCGAGGGGTGTCTGCGGGTCCAGAATGTAGATGCCTGAATGGTCGTTTCCCAGGCCCAACTCGCGCGGGGAGCAGAGCATGCCCTGCGAGAGGTAGCCCATGGCGCGCTTCTCGCCGATCAGCAGATCGCCGACGGTGGCACCGACCATCGCCAGCGGTACCTTGTCGCCCTGGCGGATGTTGGGCGCTCCACAGATCACGCCCAGTTCCTCATGTCCCGTGGTCACTCGCGTGTAGCTCAGGTGGTCGGAGTCTGGCACCTTCTCCAGGTGGATAATCTGCGCAGTGACGATGCTCTCGCCCCAGGCGGCGCCCACATACTCGACCGCCTCGACCTCCAGCCCCGCCATCGTCAGGGTGTGCGCCAGTTCCTCCGGCGACAGTGTGATATCAACATAATCTTTGAGCCAGCTTAATGGCACTCTCATAAGATATTCTCCTTAGAACTGGCGCAGGAAGCGCAGGTCGTTGCCGGTGAAGAGGCGTATCTCGCCGACGGCATACTTTAGCATCGCGATGCGCTCCACACCCATGCCGAAGGCGTAGCCCCGGTACTTCTGCGGATCGTAGCCCACCTCGCGCAGGACTCTGGGGTGGACCATGCCTGAGCCGAGCACCTCCAGCCAGCCGGAGTACTTACAGATGCGGCAGCCAGGGCCGTTGCAGAACGGGCAGTCGATATCGACCTCGGCGCTCGGCTCGGTGAAGGGGAAGTAGCTGCCCCGGAAGCGCACGCGGCGATTTTCGCCGAACATCTCGCGCGCGAAGCGTTCCAGGCAGCCCTTCAGGTCGGACATCGTGCATTGCTCATCGACCAGCAGCCCTTCGATCTGGTGGAACATGGCCTCGTGGGATGCGTCGATGTCCTCGTTGCGGAAGACCTTGCCCGGCACGACGGCGCGCACCGGCGGGCGCGTCTGCTTCATGAGGCGAATCTGCATCGGCGAGGTCTGCGTGCGCAGCAGGATCTCGCCGGGCGATACCCACAACGTATCCTGCATGTCGCGCGCGGGATGGTCGGCCGGGATATTCAGCGCCTGGAAGTTGTAATAGTCGGTCTCCACCTCCGGCCCCTGCACGATGTGGAAGCCCATCTTCGCGAAGATCTGGGTCACCTCCCAGGTGATGCGTGAGAGGGGATGCATGTGTCCAACGGGCAGTTCGCGGCCCGGCAGGGTGACATCGATGCGCTCGCTCTCAAGGGCTTGCAGCAGTTCCTGCCTGCGTAGCGCCTCGCGCCGGGCCACCAGGCGCCGCTCCAGTTCGGCCTTGACAGTATTAATCTTCTGGCCAACGACCGGGCGCTCCTCTTTGGTGAGCCGGGGCATGACGGCTGATAGGTTCTTGAGTTCGCCGCGATTGCGTCCCAGGTAGCGCGTATCCCACTCGTCGAGTCCGGCCGATGTCGTAATCGGCTCCAGCTCCTCAATGGCGCGTGCTAGCAGCGCATCAAGCTGCCCAAGTAGAGTATCAAGTTGTCCAATCATATGTACCTCAATAAATCCAACCTGTGGTCTTTTGTAGCAGACAAACATTGCTAGGAATCAAAAAACCGGCGCACATTCGTCAACAGGACGAAGTTGCCGGTCAGCGCTCTCCGTGGTACCACCCATCTTGAATCGAGCCAGGGCGACTGCGTACATATAGCAAGCAGTAGGCGAGCCTCAATTCCACTTGGTTTGCCCGCTAACGGAGGCAATCCGGGGCTGTCTACCTGCGCGCTAGCGCGACCTCAACAGCCAGCTCTAGGGTGAACTTCCGCGAGCAGTTCCGCGAAGGGGCTTGCAGCCGGTGGCCCTTTCTCTCTGTCTGCTTCCCTGGTGCCCGCGTACTCTCCCTATCGTCGCTTTTACAGCATGTTACATTAGTATATAGTATGCCAGATTCTAAGAGGAAAGTCTAGAGGGGAATTTGCGAAAAAAATCTTCTCTTGCTACTTCCGTCCTATCGTTTGTATAATTACTATGAAAAAGTTAGCTTCTTGACTGCCTCGCACAGCAGAGATAGAGAGAAAGGTAGCAAACACAGTATGCGTGTAGGATTACAAGTTCCCAGTTTCACCTGGCCCAATGGGCAGAGTGAGCTTGGCGATACCTTCGCATTGATCGCCGAGCGGGCCGAGCGGGCTGGGTTTTACAGCATGTGGGTGATGGATCACTTCTTCCAGATCAGGATGGTGGGTCCGGCGGAGCATGAGATGCTGGAAGGCTGGAGCGCGCTGGCCTTCGCGGCCGGTCACACGAATCGCATCAAGCTGGGCACGATGGTGACCGGCGTCACGTATCGCTATCCCGCCCTTCTGGTGAAGACGGCCACAACGCTGGATGTGCTCTCGCATGGCCGGGCCTATTTTGGGATTGGCGCGGCCTGGAACGAAGAGGAACACAAGGGGCTGGGCGTCCCCTTCCCGCCGATAGCGGAGCGTTTCGAGCGCCTGGAGGAGACCCTGCAGATCGCGCACCAGATGTGGTCCGGCGACGATAAAGCCTTCGCGGGAAAGCACTATCAGCTTGAGCGCCCGCTGAACTCGCCGCAGTCCGTGCAGAAGCCCCACCCGCCGATCCTCATCGGTGGCGGCGGTGAGCGCAAGACGCTGCGGCTGGTCGCGCAGTACGCCGATGCCTGTAACCTCTTCGCGCGGATGGGCGACAACGAACTCCAGCGCAAACTGGATATCTTGCGCGGCCACTGCGAGACGCTGGGTCGTCCCTACGATCAGATCGAGAAGACCGCGCTCGATTTCGTCCATCTGACGCGCGATGGGCGCGATGGCTCGTACACTC
>JALYTT010000012.1 GCA_030854145.1 Chloroflexota bacterium
GCTCAAGAGATCACCGCTCGTCGCATTCATGGAGCGGGTCGTTGTGTCCGCCATCAGACGTGCAGGAGCCAGTGGTTCAAGTGCATGATAGAACCGGACACGAAACTGTGCCAGTAAGCGAAAGATCACATCATGAGAGACCAGCCGTTCAAGATAGCGGAAGGCGCCACGCAGCACGCCAAAGACGCGCACGCCCAGCATTGCCACAGCCAGGGATGCTAGAGAGGGGTGAAGTGCAGCTTGTGAGAGAAGATAGCCAGAAAAGGTCAGGAGTCCGATGCCACATCCGATGGTCAAGATGCCTAAAAACGTTGCCAGGGCCATCCATTTGAGCGAGGATTTCATTTCGCGCCATAAGCGCCCTGTGATAGTCAGCGATGTAGTCATCCTATTCCTGCATTCCTCTCCTGATACTCTGAATGAAACGCTGGTAGATGCCCGATTGTTGAGAGAGTTCCTGATGCGTTCCGCTTTCAACGACGCGCCCGGCGTCAATTACCACAATCTGATCCGCGCTATAGACTGTGCTCAAGCGATGGGCAATAAGAAGCACGGTGCGTCCCTCTTCGAGATGGGCAATGGATTCCAGTATATCAGCTTCGTGGTCGGAATCCAGATAGGAAGTGGCTTCATCGAGAATGAGGAGGGGAGCATTTTTGAGAAAGGCCCGTGCCAGGCTAATGCGTTGCGCCTCACCTCCACTCAAGCGAGCGCCCTGTTCTCCAATCATGGTCTCATATGTTTGTGGCAATGCATCGATAAACGTATTAGCATGAGCCAGGCGGGCAGCTTCTAAAATCTGTGCATGCGTCGCCTGTGGACAACCCAGGCGAATATTTTCAGTGACGGTTGCGTTAAACAGATACGGATGTTGTGGTACCCACGCGATCTGCTTGCGCCACTCTTGAGGCGACATCTCTTGCGCTGTTTCACCATTCAGATGGACCTGACCACTATCGGCCTCGATGAAGCGCAAGAGCAGGTGTGCAATCGTCGTCTTACCCGCGCCACTTGGTCCAACCAGGGCTACTTTTTGTCCAGGAGCGACTGCAAACGAAATATCGTGCAGAGCAGGCCGTTGCCCATCGTAGGTATAACTCACCTGCTCCAGACTGATACTGGTCTCTGCCGAAGCAGTCGTACGAAAGAGAACAGATTGTGCGTCAGAAGTTGCTGGCGACGGAACTGACGTTTCCAGAATCTCAAAGATCCGTTGTAACGCGACAGAACCCGTCATGCCAGCATGGTAGCGTGCGGCCACGAGTCGTAGTGGCAGGAAAAATTCAGGAGTGAGAAGCAGGACAAAGAGCGCTGACTGGAAGGGTATCTGTCCAATGAGCAAACGCAAGCCGATTTCCAGGGCGATAATAGCAGCGCTGATCGTTGCCCCTTCCTCAAGGATAAATGAGGAGAAAAAGGCGATGCGCAGCGTTCTCATGGTCGTCTGTCGGAAGCGCTCACTTACCTTGCGTACCTGATCCTCTGCATCTTCTCCTTGTCCAAAGAGTTTCAAGGTAGTGAGTCCTTGCAGCGTGTCGAGGAAATGGGCGCTCATAAGGCTCAATGCCTTCCAATGTCGTTTTGTTTCCGCGCTAGCCATCATTCCGGCAAGCACCAGGAGAAACAGGAGAAGTGGAACCATCACCAGCAAGATGATACCAGAAGGGAGATCGATCCAGAAAATCGTACCGACAAGAATTGTTGGCACAAGAAAGGAGAGAAAGAGTTGTGGAAAGTACTGGCTAAAATAGGGGTCCAGGCTTTCAACGCCGCCATTGAGTGTGTTGATCAACTCGCCGCTGCGCTCTCCTCGTGTATAGAGAGGTCCAAGCTCAGAGAGATGCAGAAGGAGACGTTTGCGTACCTTTATTTTGATCGTTGCCGCAATCTGATTGGCCACTACTGTGTTTCCCCACGAGAGGAGTCCCCGCAGTCCAATGACACCAATCAAAAGGAGCATCAAGCTCTCCACCTGTTGTAATGTCTGTCTACGAAGAAAGACACCAGTGATAATTTGACTCAGAGAAAACGCCTGCAAAACAACCAGGACTCCCAGGAGCGTCCCACAAATGACCGTGATCATCAGGAAGAGACGAGCGCCAGGAATCTGATGTAGGAAGCGTATGCCAAATTTCATACTGTCTGTTTCTCCTGCTCAGGTTGTTTGCCAGATTTTCACTGCCGTATCGGCACTTCCTTCTGCCATCTTTTTAGCGCTCCTTGCGTTCATCAGCTTATTCTATCAATACATCAAAGGTTAGAACTATTTTTTAACACCTGCACTGGCTACATAGAAGGTGAACCCTCACGCTGCACTGGAGTCGTAGTGACTGCCCTTGACCTCCTCTTTCTAAAAGTGTGCAGGTGGTACTTCCAGGAAATTCTCCCTCATGGGGTCGCGTCTTCTTGGGAAACTTCTGGTGTACGCACTGATGCCTGCTGGATAATTACGCGAATGCTCAAGCCCTGCACAAGTAGCGTAAAAAGGATAACCGCATAGGTAGAGATGAGCAGAACCTCCCTTTTCGGTACTTCTAAGGGGAGTGCCAGCACTAAAGCCAGTGAGAGCGCACCGCGCAAACCACTCCAAAATAATGTGACGCGCCAGAGTGGAAGCGACCTGACTTTTACAGATGTCCATGCACGAGGAAGGAGGTATACCATCAAAAGACGTGCAATTAATACAGCGCAAATCGCTAATCCAGCATTCGCTAAAATTGAATTGAGACCTGGAAAGGTCAGGAACTTCACCGGATTAAGTTCCAAACCGACTAACAAGAAGATCAATGCATTGGCGAGAAAGCCCAGAACGCTCCAGAATGCATCGACGATCTCTCGCGTTTGCTCCGATAAGCCGATACTGCGTCCATAACTTCCAATGACCAATCCGGCCACCACAACGGCAATAATTCCCGAGACGTGCAAAGCATCGGCAAGCAAATAGGATCCATAGGCCGTCACGATCGTCACGATCGTTTCAAAGAGAGGTTCATCAACAAACTTGAGGGCGCGACTCACCAGAAAGCTGCAAAGAAGTCCAACAACACATCCTCCCCCGGCCTCTAAAAGAAAGGTCCCGATTCCATGGAACCACAGCACAGCCCCTGTCTCGGCGTGGCCTTGTGCAGAGGCCACAATCAAGGCGAGAAAGATCTGATAGAGCGAGCCAGCGACCCCATCATTAAAGAGACTCTCACCTTCAATGATTGCCGAAAGGTCTGGACTCGCTTTCAACTGGCGAAAGAGCCCAAGTACGGCAATAGGATCAGTAGGTGCTAAAATGGCACCCAGCAGGAGGGCTGTTGCCCAATCAAGCCCGATAAGAAAGTGAAAAGGCAGCGCAATGATGATCAGCGTGAGCAAAACTCCAGGAATGGCAAACGTCAAAACAGGCAACCAGTGCTCACGAAGATGCCTTACCGAAGAGGCAAATGCCCCTTCAAAAAGAAGCGCTGGCAGAAATACAAACAGGACAAGATCAGGTGTCAAGCGCACGCCTTGCAGATTAACAAAGAGGCTGATCGCCAGTCCAACAATAACAAGGCCAAGAGTGTAGGGTATTGCAAGCCGCCGCGCCACTATAATTACAACCAGTGCAATTAAGAGAAGAATAATAAAAGTACGTACGACAGAAACGATATCTATCATGTAAATGTTTCCCTTCCATCGGGTGAAGTAGCAAGCAAAACTTGTTGCTAGAAGAGTATGCCACAGATGAAACTGCCCTTTCAATCTTCTCTTAGCGCCTCGAAATCATGAATAGAACATCCTGGAAGGCCCATTCGCGCTTTTTTGTTGCTCATCTAGAGCTTGATCAAGATGAACACACGCGGTAATCAGTGCGAGGTGGGTAAACGCCTGAGGATAATTTCCCAATGCTTCGCCTGTCGAGCCTATTTCTTCGGCATAGAGACCAACGTGGTTGCTATAAGAGAGGAGCTTTTCTAACATCAATCGGGCCTCGTCCACTTTCCCAGCTCGTGCCAGATTTTCTACCAGCCAGAAGCTGCAAGCGCTGAACGTCCCTTCCTGGCCTCCTAATCCATCACTTGCCGCATCTTGCGGATTATAGCGATGGACCAATGCCCCATTGGTCAGTTCCTGTTGAATACGCTGAATAGTCGAGAACATGCGAGGTTCTTTTGAACTGGTAAAGTTGGTAATAGTCAGCAGCAATGAACTGGCATCGACGGCATCACTCCCATAATATTGCACAAAACTTTGCTTTTTCTCGCTCCATCCCTGTGCCATGATCTGTCGATAGATCTCATTACTGATATCGCGCCAGTCATCGACAGGTGCAGGCCACCCCCTATGACGCGCAATACGCCCGGCACGATCAAAAGCTACCCAACTCATCAAGCGTGAATGCAGAAATTGCTTTGGCCCTCCACGAACCTCCCAGATCCCTTCATCAGGTTCTTGCCAATGGTTCTGTAACCATTCGAGAAGAGAATTCAGGTGGAGCCAGAGGTCATAGGAGATGGCATCATAACGATTGTAGATATAGATGGCGTCTAGCATCTCTCCGTAGATATCAAGCTGTTTCTGCGTATAGGCTCCATTGCCGATGCGCACTGGACGACTCTGACGGTAGCCTTCCAGGTGATCTAGAGAGATCTCGGTCAACTGCTGTTCGCCATCGATGCCGTACATGGGTTGGAGCGTTCCACCATCCTTGATGTCGTGACAACGAGCATCCAGCCAGCCCATAAAAGCCTGTGCTTCTTGCGTAAAGCCAAGCGTCAAAAGGCTATAGAGTGAGAAGGAGGCATCACGAATCCAGGTGTAACGGTAATCCCAGTTACGTTCCCCGCCAAGTGCTTCGGGCAGACTGGTGGTTGCCGCTGCTACAATGGCTCCTGTTGGGTCATAGGTTAAGAGCTTTAAGACCAGAGCCGAGCGTTGGACCATCTCACGCCAGCGTCCGTGATACTGACACTGGGAGAGCCAGTTGCGCCAATAGCGCAACGTTTCCTGAAATGCTTGCTGATAGCGATCTTCTGTCAGGAGTTGTGGTGCCTGCTCACTTGCCTGCGTACTTTCCAGCATAAAGTGGACACTCTGACCTTTATGAAGGGTAAAGGTTGCCTGTACTCCTGCGTGTCCATCATCCTCCAATGCAAGAGGTGATGCCAGGCCAAGGTGAATATGCTGGCTCTGGAAGAGAACTCCTTCCTGTGAAATGCTGACCTGGTGGGAATCGCGAGCATAGTTGAAGGCGGGTCGGCAGGTCAACGTGAACGATAACGAGCCATTGATCACTGCGACCGAGCGAATCAGGTGATGCTGATGTTTTTCCGTCCCGGTGGGCTTAATCGGCATAAAATCAGTGATCTCGCCCACACCGTCGTTTGAGAGAAAACGCGTGAGCAGAATATTCGTCTCCGGTAGGTAGAGCTGTTGATTTTTGACCTCTGATGAATTGGTTGGTGCAATGCGGAAAAAGCCTCCTTTTCCCGCATCTAACAATGCACCGAAGACGCTGGGAGCATCGAAGCGTGGCAGACAGCACCAGTCAATAGAGCCGTTCTTGCCAACCAGGGCAACGGTATGTAAATCGCCAATCAAGGCGTAATCTTCAATAGGAAGATAGGTTTTTGATAGATCAGACATGTGTCTCAACTCCTCATAGACTACCCGTATGACGCATCAGTCCACGGTCAAATTGTCCCATGATACATTCCCTTTCTTGTTTTCATCTCTCGTATTAATTGAGATCCAGAGCTGATTCTCTGGCACCTTTTGCTTTGTGAAATGGAGCCAGATGGGAAATCCGAGGGAAGCAAGAACCAAAGACACCGACATTGAAATATCTCCTCAAGACGCTTCTGTTTGTCTATGCCAGGAGCCGTTCTCTCATTCATTTATCTATATTCTGTACAAGAGGGACACGACTGTGAACCATTCTTTCCCTAGCCTACCTCCCTTCGGTAAGAAAATCGTAAGAATGGAGCGGCTTTTCCTCGCTCCTGTTTTCTCTCAGGTACACGTTTTGTAAGCGCAAAAACGTTGCATTATTCTTTGCCTGGAGCACCATAGCAGAATAGGAATGTCACCTTTTTGCTGAAGCGAACGTGCTTCAGAAAAGGGGATAGGGTTCCCTAGGAGCTGGAAGAAGAGAGAAAAGGAATGGAAGTACGTTGATAAGCCCAATAAAACAACGGCAGATTGAACGGGACAAAAGCAGAAGATAGGGAAGCGTCCTGGTTTTTCTCGTAAATAGCCGGTAGATGGAGACAAGCTCCACCTACCGGCTTTTCACCATGAACCAACCTACCCAAGTCCATGATCGAATGGTTCAACAAAATGTCACGCTATTATGGGTAGCTTGTCACGGTGACCGGCTTATCCGCGTTGGCGCTGGTCGACGGTCCTCCTACACCGTTGATCACATTCAGGATGCCGCCAGACCCGGCAGTGGAGAGGAAGATGGTCAGCAGATCGTGCATGCTTCCCGCTGGCAGGGTGGAGGGAACTTCAAACGCGTTTGCGGCGTAGATGGTCACACCCTGGTTGAAGAAGCTGTAGCTGCCCATGCCGTATCCATGGAAGCTGGTCACCGTGTTGGCAACCTTGAAGGCAGCCCAACCATCGACACCAGGAGCCTCCATCCATGCCGCCTGGCTGGGTGGGTCGTAGGGCATCTCATTCTGGAAGAAGATGACTGTACCACCATTCCCATTCCAGATCACCTCGTACTGCTGGTAGTGCTCGACGAACAGGCCATACGCAATCACATTGTCGCCGTTGACGATCAGACCGGTATTGGCAGTGTTGACGGTCCAACCCACACCATTCCCATGATCGGCACGCCATGCCCAGATGTCATCGAGGATCGCATTGGCGCTGTTGACAACCAGGCTGTTCGTCGCACTGCCTGCCTGCGCGCCTCCGATACGGAAGAACACATCCTGAAGAGTCGGCGGGTCGGCAGCGTACTGGTTATTGTGCATGGCACTACTTCCAACCTGGAGCAGCACCGGCGAGGTCGGCGTGCCCGCGTCGAAGATCAGCCCGGAGATTCTGACTCCCGGCACATTGGCGACTTGCATGGTCACGATACCGTTTTGAGGAATCAGCGTTGCGAAGCCGAGACCGAGCACCACGGTATCCGGATTCGTCACATTGATACTCTGGCTCAGGTGATAGACTCCAGGGGTCAGGATCAGGTTCAAGCCGCCCGCTAAGGCGCTATTGATGGCCGCCACAGAGGTGCTCGGATCAGCGATAAAGAACTTGCTGATCGGGAGAGACGTCCCAGGAGTTGCGCCGTTCGCCCAGCTCGTGCCAGAGGTATTTGTCTGAACGGAGGGATCAAAGACGTTGTAGTTCCCGCTGGCATCGATGTACAGGAAGGGCGCCTCGCGTGTCGCCGGACTGGTTGGGAGCGTGGTGTACGGGCCACCACAGGACCCCGCAGGGAAGCACTGGGCTGGCGCACCTATGACACCAGAAAACACCTGGTTCCAGACGCCATTGCCCCAGCCAGGGATCTGGCTGTTCCTGACAAAGAACTGTTGCTGCGAACCGTTTGTTATATTGCTGCCGGTGATTTTTGAGTCGGCGATGAAACCGCCGCTCGCGTAGTTCGGATTGGTGCAATAGTCCTGAAGCGTCAGTTTTCCGTTGATCTCAACCCGGCGCATCGGAGCGGCCTGCGACACCGCCCAGAATTCGGCATTACTATAGCAGCCAGCGCTCGGATTGGTCACATTGATGGTCAGGTTTGACACCGAGCGCCAGAAGTTCGTTGTGGCGTTGCAGACGGTGCCGGAGCATAAGTTGTAGGAATCAATGGACCCGTTGATGACGACATCGGTCGGGGAGTGACCAAGACCGGCCACACTGGTATAGTAACCCACCTTGAAGTTCAGAGGATTGCTGCTGGTGCCATAGGTGCCTGGCGCGAACAGCAGTTGATAGCGCTGCGTGCCGAACTCATTGCCGGTCTGCTGATTTGCGATAGAATCGACCGTTGACTGGATCTGGCTCAGCGGCATGCTGGGCGTGAAGATGTACACATTGGAACCAAAGTTGGGCGGACCCGTGATCGGGGTTGAGGTCGGCGTGATAGTGGGCGTCGAGGTTGGCGTATTGGTCGGCGTGGGCGTTACCGAACCACCCCCAAGCACTTCGATGCCGTTGACCTGGGCATTGTCAACGACGTTGGTAAACTGGATCGTGATGCTCCCGCCACTGCTGGCCGTGGCGCTAAACTCTTTAACGACCGCTTTGTACTCCGCACCTGCCGCAGCAAAGATGTCGAAATTGGTTAACACCTGCGTGCCGTTGATGCTGACGTTGAAGACGCGCTTGCCGGCCGCCGTCCAGTATTCTTCGGCGAAGTGTAAGCGCACGGTATACGCGCTGCCAGCCGTCAGACCAGGAATGGTGTAGGTAAAGGTGCCGTAGCGATTGCTCTGATAGACCGCCGCCGGGGCAGGATTGGTGACCCCGCTGGTATCAATCGTATGGCTGGTGTTGGCGGTCGCGCCGCCGCTAAAGTCTGTGTCAGCAATGAACGGCGAGGCCGCTGGGCCGCCCGCGTTGATTTGTACGCCTCCCGTCCCTGGTGTAGACGTGGATGTGGGCGTAGGTGTAGGAGAACTGCCACCGAGCACCTCGATGCCGTTGACCTGGGCATTGTCAACGACGTTGGCAAACTGGATCGTAATGCTCCCGCCACTGCTGGCCGTGGCGCTAAACTCTTTAACGACCGCTTTGTACTCCGCGCCTGCCGCAGCAAAGATGTCAAAGTTGGTCAACACCTGCGTGCCGTTAATGTTGACATTGAAGACACGCTTGCCGGCCGCCGTCCAGTATTCTTCGGCGAAGTGTAAGCGCACGGTATACGCGCTGCCAGCCGTCAGACCAGGAATGGTGTAGGTAAAAGTGCCGTAGCGATTGCTCTGATAGACCGCCGCCGGGGCAGGATTGGTGACCCCGCTGGTATCAATCGTATGGCTGGTGTTGGCGGTCGCGCCGCCGCTAAAGTCTGTGTCAGCAATGAATGGCGAGACCGCTGGGCCGCCCGCGTTGATTTGTACGCTTCCTGCCGCGTGAGCAACAGGAGAACTCATAAAGAAGGGAGAGGCGGCGAAGAGTCCGATCATGCAACAGAGGAGCATGATCATCCCAATGAGCCGTTGAAGCGGTTTCCGGCGCAGCAGAGCGCCGGGTCTGTTTGCATCCATGACATCTCCTTCCTGGTAGTCATACCAGGGTACTGAACAGAAAGGGGTTCGATAAAACAGCGCTCGTGTGAATATTTTCACTGCGATAGGCAGTGGGGGAGCACGCGCATTCGTGACCAGCACGGCCTGGCTCCTTTCAGAGAAATACTCTCTCTTATCTCTACAGAATATTCATTTATCGGCTGGTAATAGAGGTTTTTAGACTTCAATGGAGAGAGGGCAGCGAGAAAAACAAGCACCTCTCTGTAAGCAAACAGCGCGACTCTCTGTTAGAGAGTGTGGGTCATGTATTCCAAGGCAGCAGCCGATTGAACGGTGTATTTTTCGATACTTTGCGAAAAATATGCTGGTGATTCGAGAGAAAGGCAGGGTAGATGAATGAGGATGGGCCATAAAGAGTAGAGAGACATAAAGAACTCCTTCCGGCACTGAAAGAGTGACATTCCTTATCTTATACCGATAAAATATGCGCCAACGCATAATAGTTGAGCTAGAACAGGGCACCTCTGCAACCTGATCTTCTCGACAATTTTCGAAATCAATATCGGAGCACCTCTTATGAATATAGCCAATTTTTCCCCAATTGTCAAGTAGTGCATGCAAGAATATGGGGAATTTGTTTCTTCTGGGGTTCGGAAGGCGGGAAAGTCCTCAATTTATGCAGTCAAGAGGCAAGGAAAGGCGCATTCACACAGGAGAAATATCGTTTATTTTCGCAAAGTGTCGAAAAAAAACGTACACGAGCAGTGATTTAGTGATTTATGAGCCAAAGACTGGTTCCTCACCGGAGATGTATGGTATGCTAAGAAGAGGACTACTCTCGAAGCCTCCTATCAACTCGATGTCAGCAGAAAGGTGAATTTGTGCCTACTGTCTTGAGAGTAGAAGGCTACCGCTTTTTCTTTTACAGTAATGAGGGTAGCGAGCCGCCACATATTCACGTGCAAAAAGCAGAGGGACTGGCAAAATTCTGGCTGAGTCCTGTCAGCATGGTGAACACGACTGGATTTAATCGGAAACAGTTGCAACGTATTGAGGAGATTATTCGAGAGCATCTCGCAGAACTTCAGGAGGCATGGCATGAGTACTTTACAAAGTAAAATTATTCGTGCAACGCACGTTTTTTTCGATGCTGATCGGTTATATGTTCATCTCTCGGATGAACGAGAAATTAGTGTGCCTTTGACCTGGTTCCCGCGTTTGCTCCATGCGACAGATGAGCAGCGCCGCGCTTGGGAGTTGATGGGTCAAGGGCTTGGCATTCATTGGGAAGCTGTTGATGAAGACATTTCCGTGGCGGGCTTGCTTGGCTGGGAAGTCGATTAGTCAAGTAGAACACATCAAATTCTGGCATGACGCCACATTGAGTAATCTTGAACTGCTGCATGCGACCTATGTCACACACACCTTTGCGCCCCATACGCATGAAGGCTATGTGATAGGCGTCATTGAACAGGGCGCGGAGCAGTTTGCCTATCGCAGAAGTCAACACATAGCGCCGGTCGGAAGCATCGTGTTTATCAATCCTGGCGAAATGCATACCGGTTCGTCCGCCACCGAACACGGTTGGACGTATAGGACGCTCTATCCAGCGGTCGAGCTATTACAGCGGGCTGTCTCTGATCTCACTGGCAGGCCTCGTGATATCCCCTTCTTTGCTGAAGCGGTGGTTCACGATCCTGAAATGATGACGGAACTCTCCCTCACCCATCGTGCGCTGGAAGATCAGGCCTCCTCAGCACTCGAACGGGAATCGCGGCTCTTATGGACCCTCTCCCGCTTAATTGTACGCTATGCCGACGATCATCCGCGTCCGCGTCAGTTCGCCAAAGAGCATAGGGGCATCCAGCGCGTCCGCGCCTATCTTGAGGAAAATTATGCCGAGAACATCTCGCTTGAACAGTTGGCCGCGATTGCGCATCTCAGTCCGTTTCACCTGCTGCGCGCGTTTAGGGATCAGGTGAGCTTGCCGCCTCATACCTATCAGATACAAACACGCATCATGCATGCGAAGCACATGTTAAGTATGGGTTTGCCATGCATAGACACAGCCATAGCTGTGGGCTTTGCGGACCAGAGCCACTTGAGCAAACATTTTAAGCGCATTGTCGGCGTATCACCCGGACGGTACGGCGCAGTTCATAAAAAATAGCAATATCAGACAAGACAGCTCCCTTCTCGCCTTCTATAATGGCCCTATGACAACGTCATATTCCGAGTTCTTCCATGGGATCAGGGACGAACTCCCCATCCTGGTAGGTGTGCTCCCCTTTGGGATGATCTATGGAGTGTCAGCGATCAGCGCGGGCATCCCGGCGAGTATCGCGCAAGCCATGTCAGGCATCGTCTTTGCGGGTTCGGCACAATTCGTAATCGTCCAGCTCATCGCCGCTGGCACGCCATCGCTTGTGGTCATCCTGACGGCCTTTATCGTAAATATCCGTCATCTGCTCTACAGCGCTTCAGTGTCTTCCTACACCCACAGGCTCCACCCTCTCTGGAGATGGCTGCTGGCCTACCTCTTGACCGATGAGGCCTACGCGGTGACCATCTTGCACTACCAGCAGCCCGGAGACGAGAAACAGAGGCAGTGGTATTTTCTGGGAACCGGGCTGGCATTGTGGACGACCTGGCAACTGAGTACTGCCGCGGGCATTTTCCTTGGCGGGCACATCCCTGCAAGTTGGTCACTGGACTTCACATCGACGCTCACATTTATCGCGCTCGTGGTGCCAACCCTCAAGGATCGCATAAGCACAACTGTCGCCTTGACCTCTGCGTTGACCGCGCTGCTGGTCATGGCTTTGCCCCTGAAACTAGGCATCGCGATCGCCGCGCTGGTTGGCATCGCTGTCGGCCTCGTTCTAGAGATGAAGAAAACACCGTCGAAATAGCAAGGAGCCGGGTATGTCACACGGATGGCTTTGGGTGACCATCATCATTGTCGGACTGCTGACGCTGGGTATTCGCCTGTCCTTCATGGTGTTCATGGGCAAGCTACAGATCTCGCCCAGAACACAGCAGGCTCTGCGCTTCGTGCCAATCGCCGTGCTCTCAGCACTCATCGCACCCGCGCTCTTCTTTCCTGGCGGTTCATTCGATGTCTCATTGAGCAACGCCCGTCTTATCGCGGGCATCCTCGCGACCCTGGTAGCCTGGCGCACTAAAAATGTGCTGCTGACCATCTTTAGCGGCATGGCTTGCTTACTTCTCTTGCAGGTATTTGTGTCACCTCATTAGGGTGCGAGAAAACTCACCTATATCCTCATCAGACCTGGCTTCTGTTCCCTGTCTCCACAAAAACGCGTGAAGATCAGCACCATTTATCCAAATTTCCGTATGGACCTTGAAATTGAGCAAATATTTAGATTGTAAGATGTACATTATGCAGCAAATGTTGGCTGTGGGATCGACTCACCGGCTTTTTGCGCATCCTCAATCCATAAGGCTATGATTTCTAACGTATTCTTGATGGCTTCTTCATAGCTATCGCCATGGGTACGGCATCCAGAGAGTTCTGGAATGGTCACGACATAGATATTGTCCCGTGGATCCCACTGGATGAGCATTGAGTAATGCTTAGGGTTCATAGTCTTCACCTACCTTTCTGAGCGCTTCTTGAACATCCTCTTTAGTAATTTCAGTGGGGCCCCCCGTTAAGCGATGAAGTGGTGGGGAATTGAAAAAATCAAAGGCCCCAGCAAGGTGTGCTTAGCTCGAAGCGCCTTCGAGAGGGATAAACGTGCCATGCACCTCCTGGTACTCCGCAAGCTCCTCTTCACGATACAGGTGCAGAGCCTGGAGGACTGGTCGGTCACTGATAGCGAACAGGTCCGTCTGAGCGTTTGCCTCATGATCAACGCTGGCCCAGGACGGAGTCACGAAGATATCGCCAGGACCCCACTCGAAGAGCACACCATTGATCACAGAGCGACCGCTGCCTTGAAAGACGACGTAGACCGAGCTACCCGTCTTACGTTTCGTAGGTGTGCGCGCACCAGGGGAGAGGCGGTGCATCTCGCAGGCAAAGGTACTCACTGCCGGGCCTCCCGTCAGCGGGTTCACGAACTCCAGGCTCACCAGCGAGCCGCCGCGAGCCTGCTGCAGCGCATCGAGCGTCCGCCTGGTCTCGCTCCAGCGGTAGCGGAGCAGCGGCGAGTGGGCAATGGGAGAGCTGGCTCCCATCTCGCGCAGTCCAACCCCCACAAATCCTTGTTCGGAACGGTTGTGGCCAACCACTGGCTGCAATTGGTCCGGGTGATTCTCGAAGAAGATAGACTCCAACGTCGTCAAGAGCGGCAGGTCCAGACCATCGAACCAGACCATAGGCTCGTCGCTCCGATTATTATGGTCATGCCAGTTCCAGATCGGCGTCAGAATCAAGTCGCCCGGCTCCATGTCGCAGGCGTCGCCATTGACTGTCGTATACACGCCTGAACCAGTGAGGACGAAGCGAATGGCGCTGGGCGTGTGCCGGTGAGCGGGCGCCGATTCCTGCGGTCCCAGATACTGGAGCGCACCCCAGAGCGTTGTGCTGGTAAACGGGAGACCTTTCAGCCCAGGGTTGGAGAGCGCAAGCACGCGCCGGTCACCACCCCGTTCGAGCGTGATCAGTTCGCCCGCCCTTTTGGCCAGCGGCAGCACATCGTCCCACTTCCAGAGCCAGGCGTGGGTCGTGGGAAGCGGAACTTCGGGCATCAGTTGTTTGGCAATCTTCCAGAGCGGCTTGAGATCGCGTGCCGCGAGCGCGCCACAAAACTCATCATAGCCGACCTCTACCGTGTACGTGTGGCTCATGTCAATGCCCATTGGCGGTCTCCTTCCTCTCAGGCTGGTACCCGTAGAACCAGTCAGTATAGGTATAATCGTCAGGCGCGCGCCCCGAAAGCAGCGCATTGCGCAGCATCGCGGTGAGGCCATCACTATGAATGATATCACCGAAGAGGCGGGCCGAACGCTGCACACGCGCCGTGCGCAGGATGCGCTCCGCCTGATACGCGAGGAAGGCCTGGCTGACATCTCCTTGATAGCTGGCAAGCATGTCAGCCAGGCCCACGGCATCCTCCAGAGCCTGGCACGCTCCCTGGGCGATGTGCTGGAGCATCGGATGGGCTGAATCGCCGAGCAGGGTGATGTGATGGCGCGTCCAGTTGTCGCTGGGAAGCCGGTCGTAGAGGGGCCAGCGCCTGTCGCGTTTCACCCTGGCCAGAGCTTTTCTCACACTCTCGTCCGTGCTGGCAAAGTGCTCTTCCAATTCATCCTCGGTACCCCAATCGTCAGCATCCGCACGGTAGCGCTGGCTTTTGAACACGGCAACCTGATTATAGAGTTCACCGCGGCGCAGCGGATACTGGATGAGATGCAGGTTCGGCCCAATCCAGTAGCGAATGGTGTCCATCCCGGCGGACTCAATGACCTCTTCCATTGGAATCGCGCCACGGTAGGCCACAAACTCCGCGCAGACCGGATCACCGTCACCAATCACGTACTTGCGAACGACGGACTTGAGTCCATCGGCTCCAATCAGGGCAGCGCATGCATACGTCGAGCCATCCGCACAGGTAACCAGAGCACCGTCGCCCAGATCTTCGACGGCAACAACCTCGCGATTCGTTTCTAAGGTGATGGCAGCGCTCTGCTGGCAAGCGTCCAGTAGGATGGTAAGCAAATCACTGCGATGCATCACCAGATAGCGATACGTATAGGCGCGCTGGAAATTTTCACCGAAGTCCAATGTTGTGAGGAGGTTACCAGAGAGGGCATCCACCAGGATGAGCCGTTGGGGATAGACGGCATATGTCTGTATCCTGTCGAGGACGCCGAGGGCGTCGAGCATACGCGAACCGTTGGGAGCAATCTGAATACCGGCGCCAATCTCGCCGAACTCTGCGGCCCTCTCGATCAGGTGGACCGGGTAGCCTTTTTGTGAGAGCGCCAGGGCAGCCGTAAGGCCGCCGATGCCACCCCCAATAACCAGGAAAGGGATGCGACCCTGATGCATAGCCTGCCATCCTTTCACGAGCCTTGTGAGCAGGTCTGATTGTACCTCTCATCAGAAATTAGCAGCAGCCCATTCCACTTTCCATGAGACCTTTTGCGTAACAGGATATTTTTTCTTGGGGAGAGGATACCCTACCAAAGCCATCGCTGTCAAGCCTGAACAGCATGGGTAATTTGCGGGAAGCCAGGATACTTCTTGACACAGGTCGCTTGAAATGTTATCCTGCTGGAGATGAAACGAACACTTTAGAGGAAAGTAAGCGTAGTTGCGATAAGAAAGGGCAAGGCATCGTGATGGCAGTTTTCTCAGAAGAGAGTCTACAGGTGCGTCGTGAGCTGGCTTACGCCTGTCGCATACTGGCAGCCAACGGCCAGAACGATACCGTCTACGGCCATGTAACGTACCGCGAGGCAGGCGCTGAGACCTTTTGGATGAAACCATCGGCTATAGGCCTGGACGAAATCACGCCAGAGACGCTGATTCGTATTGACCTGGATGGGAATGTTGTCGAGGGTGACCTGCCACGTCACGTTGAGTTCCCTATCCATGCTGAGATTTTCAGAGCCAGACCCGACATTACCAGTGTCGTGCATACCCACCCCATCTATTCGATTGCCTTTGCCGCTACAGGACAGCCATTACATGCCGTCTCACACGAAGGAGCGCAGTTTACGCCGCCCGATGTCCCGCGTTTCACACGTACCTCGGACCTCATCACGACACGCGAACTGGGAGAGGCAGTCGCCAGCACGTTAGGTGACAGTATTGCTTGCTACCTGGTCAATCACGGCATTGTAGTAGCAGGCGATACTATCTATAAAGCCATCGTCTCAGCCATCAATTTAGAGCGCGCCAGCCAGGTTCAACTACTGGCTTCCGCATCTGGACAGGCCTTTAGCTGGACACCCGATGAGCAAATAGCGGGAAAACGCGAGAAAGTTTTTAACGAAACCAGGTTTTTTAGAAACGTATGGAACTATCACTGTCGTCGCATTGGGCCGCTGTAATAGTTAGTTCATGCTTCAGCTCCCCCCAAAAATAGTCATCGGGAACATGGAGTGCTTCGTTGTCTCCTGAGCCCCTATGCACCCCATTGCGCGCTGTGACTCCTTTGCACTGGACATTACCCTTCTGAAAAGCCTTTCAAACCTATAAGCATAAACGCACAAAATTATGAAAGGCTTTTCAAATAGAGCAAATTATCCTTGACAATCTGGTTCTTTTTACTCTATACTCCCCGTAGTGGCAAACTATTGGACTTGAAAAGCCTTTCTTATTTCCATGGCTGTCAGTACAAGCACCACCCTTTTAGGAGAAAAGCTTTTCTCTTCCTTCACCGGAGAAAGGAATCTTTCGATGATTGTCAGTGGAGCTTTCCCCTTTTCCTGTAGGAGACGGAGCATACGGCATAAGATCCTGCAGTGGTCTATTTGTTCCCTCGTAATTCTGGCCTGCTTTATCAGCGGCGGGATCATGCAGTCCAAAACCGCACATGCTGCCGCCAGCTCTGTCTATTGGGGCTTTGAAGATGGCACGCTCCAGGGATGGCAGGTAGTCGCCGGTTCTTTCGGTCAACTCATCACCAATCGCGCGTATTTCCATAACCGCTCAACGCTCCTCTATGACAAAGAGGGTACCTATTTCCTCTCAACCCTTGAAGCGCCAGATGGCTCATTCAACGATGGCTATACCGGCGTGATTGTGTCACCACAGTTCACGCTCACGCATCCAAGCGCGTCGATGCTTATTGGTGGTGGCAACTCGCCATCGACCTATGTGGCCGCGTGCGTCGTCGATACCGCGCAACCTTACAACTGCCGTGAAGTGGCAAAGGCCCAGGGTAACAACGATGAAATCCTGCAATATGAGACGCTGAACCTTTCCGCGTATATCGGGCAGACCATCTTCTTCAAGGTTGTCGACAATTCGACTGCCGGGTGGGGCCATGTGACGCTCGACGACGTGCGTGCCAACGCCCCCGTGACGCCCCAGGGGCTGGCTACAACGCGTAACACTACCTCAGTAGCTGTTAGCTGGCACCCAGTGCCGGAAGCAGGCATCGCGGGCTACAATGTCTATCGTTCGACGAGCCAGACCAGTGGCTATACGCGCCTGAACAGTTCCCTCGTGACAACGACGAGCTATGTGGATACCTCAGTGGATGCCAACCTGGCACATTTCTATGCAGTGTCGGCAATGGGGACGGACGGCACGGAGTCTGAGCAGAACCTGGCCTATACCGGCCCCTACCAGGATCTCTTCGCCCGTGGATCAACCACCAACTATACAGGTGCTAACCTGACCGGCATCGAGTTTCCGGTGGGACCAATCGGGGCGGGCGGTATCCTGCACTTCGGCGATGCCTCGCGCAACGAAGGCTGGATTTTCAACGTCGATGACAATTTCCACAATCGCACGCAAGGCCTTATACCCAATAGCTTCTTCGCCATTCGCGCTCAGCCGCAGGGAGGCACGGCGGTGGTACGCGCATTGCAAACGACCGCCGTTGGGTCATTCCCGGCCACGCAGTCCCTGGCATTCCAGGGAGAGTATCCGCTTGGTACCTATCAATTCAGCGATAGCGCGCTCCCCGTGCAGGTCACGGAGCAGGTAGAGAATCCCATGATTCCTGGGAACTTGAAGGATTCAGCCATTCCAACCGCCATCTATGATTTCACTGTCAAAAACACAGGCAGCAGCCCAACGCAGGTCTCCTTACTGGCCACCCAGCAGAACGCCGTGGGTTATGACGGTTCCGGCACGATCGCTGGCACAAACAACGATACATTCAGCGGGTATGGAGCAAACACCAATACGGTAACGTCTGCTTCCGGGGTGACACAGATTCAGATGGTCGGCGGTACGGGTGCCGGGAGCATGAACCTGGCGATGCTGGCAGGCAATACGACTGCCACAGCGTCATGGACCGGCAACAGTAGCCTGTTCAACGCGTTCTCCGCCAATGGCTCGGTGAGCGGAGTCACGAGTGCCACCAGTCCGGCAGCGCAAACCACCGTTGATGGGGCCATTGCTAACACGCTCACGCTGAGTGCTGGCCAGTCAGTCACTATTCCGGTCGTGCTGAGCTGGTACTTCCCAACCGCCAATCGCAGCTTCGGCGGCAACGGCCTGCAATATACGAACTTTTGGTCCGATGCGACGAACGTCGAGCAATATGTCACAGGCAATCTGAACAACCTCCAGACCACTACCCAACTCTATCACGATACGTTGTATCGTTCGAACCTGCCGCAGGATATGCTCGATCGTATCTCATCAGGTGTCGCGATCTTGCATACACCCACGGTGTTCTGGGCACAAAATGGCTTCTTTGGTGGCTGGGAAGGCTATGGCTGCTGTCCCAACATGCCGACGCATGTCTGGGAATATGCCCAGGCGCAGGCGCGGCTCTGGCCCCAAATTGGGGAGATGTTCGAGCAGCAGTGGTTCAATGCTGAGCAATCCAATGGACTGATCCCCTATCGCTACGGGTATACTAACCAGTTTGCTTTTGACGGTCAGACAGGCGTGATCCTCTCGGCCTACCGTGACTACCTCGATACCGGCGATACGAGCTGGCTTACGACCTACTGGCCCAGGATCAAGCTGGCCATGGACTATATCGTCAATACCTTTGACCCCCATAAAAACGGCATTCTGCAAGGCGCAGCGCTCACCACGCTGGACAACGCGGAGCCGACCTCCTGTCCCTGGCTTGGTTCGATGTACCTGGCGGCTATCAATGCCTCAGCTCACATGGCAAGCGTTATGGGCGATACCGCGGCGGTCAGTCGCTACCAGAGTATCTATGCACAGGGCCAGGTGAACCAGGAGCAGCTCTTCTGGAATGGTTCCTACTACGTCGAGAAACCGCAGAACGCGGGCAACCCGCTTCTCCTGGGCAATGCCGTCGATATCAACATGCTATTGGGCCAATGGTGGTCAACGCAGTTGGGGCTGGGCGACATCTACAACTCCCAACACATGACGCAGGCGTTGCAGGTCTTGTATCAGGACAACTACCAGAGCAGCTTCCTGGGTCCCAATCCATACGCATCGTACGCGTATACCCATACAGAACGGGGCTACGTTGAGCCGCTTGATGCTGGCATGCTCAATGATACCTGGCCCAACAACGATAAGCCAGCCAACCACGTTTTATATGACAATGAGTTATTCAGCGGGTCCGAGTATCCCGCGGCGGCGGAGATGATCCAGCGGGGCCTGCTGACCCAGGGACTCACCGAAGTCAATGCGATCGCCAGACGCTACGACGGGCGCTTGCGCAACGATGCCTACCTGACCTTCGGCAGTTGCGGTATCGGCGATGGCAGCGGAAACCCCTTTGGCGATGATGAGTGCGGCAAATGGTATGGTCGCTCGTTATCGAGCTGGTCGCTGCTGCTGGCCGCGCAGGGCTTTACCTATAACCAGGCGGCCCAGACGATAGGCTTTGCGCCAACCTATAGTCCTAGCAACCACCAATCCTTCTTTAACGCTGGCACAAGTTGGGGCACCTTTCTCCAGCAACAGGCAAGCGGCACACAGACCGACCAGATCACGCTGGCCTCTGGTTCCCTTCCCTTGCAGACTGTCACGCTAACCACAGCGGCTGGCACTGTGGCAAATGGAGTTGCCGTGACGCTCAACAGTGCTCCTGTCAGTGGAGTGCAACTGAGCACCACTGGGAATAGCGCAATCGTCACCTTTCCAGGCCTCACCATTGCCGCCGGCGCGACGCTAAAGGTGCAACTGAACACCCAGCCCGGCGGTTTCCAGACCAATCTCAGCGGCTGGTCTGTCGTGGGAGGAAGCTGGACTGGCGCGATAGACGGGGAGCATGGCGCCAATGCGAGCGGCGATGCCTTCTATGTCGCCAGCCAGAGCGGAAGCAATTTCACCTATGAGGGCGATCTGACGATCACTGCCAGCAACACGGGTGGCAGCGCCGCCGCGCTTGTCTTCCGCTCCCAAAGTAATCCACTGAACGGATCGTACGTCGTCAACATCTCGACCGAAAACGGAGGACAGATCAAGCTCTTTAAGTTCCCGTATGTCTCCCTGGGGGTCTACAGCACGCCTATCTCCGTCAACACCACCTACCACCTCAAAGTGGTTGCCTCTGGCCCGTCCCTCCAGGTCTTCCTCAACAATGGGAGCACACCCATCATTCAGGTGACGGACAGTAGCTACACAGCGGGCTTCTTTGGCCTCAATGTGTGGCGGGGTTCGGGGAGATATCAAAATGTCCAGCAAGGATGAGCCCTGGATCTGACCCGCCCGATCTCGCCTGAAACGCGTTCCACTATGGGGTCAGAGGATGAGCCGACCGCAAAACGTCGGCTCATCCTCTGACCTCCCACAACAGCAGATGCGACATAGGCCTTTATGCTCCTCGATTTCGCCCTCCACTTCTACCAACAAATCTGCTTCTCCCGGTAGTGACAGCGGATAACAGGCCTCAAATGTGGTCGGAATAACGCAAGTAATGCACCTGGCATGACACAATCGCAATCAGTTATTACATATTACGCAGGAAAGCTCGCAGCAATTCATCCAGATTACAGCATTTGCAGCGTCGTGAGGCTGCGAGCTTTCTACGCAGGCTGTAAAGCGCTTTTTAGCCATCTTGTGCTTATTTCATTTTGGAGTTACAATGGAATTCTCACCACAAGCAATTCTGTAAATGGAAGGTATATAGGCAGAAGATTCTGTCAAATTCAAAGAGGCAAATTCTGTGCAAGATATAAAAAATTTAAAAAAGTGCTTGAAGGGGCAAGGCTGGGAAATTGTACCTACGGCTCTAAGTATCCGAGTTAATCAGCCAACTCTCGTTACTAGTGAAGCACCATTCTTTAACCAGGCACATATTCCTTCTGTCCATCCACTAGTTGCTGGCGGAAGTGCATTTGTTTTTAGCATGCTTCCAGTGCTACGAGATAGGCGTAAAGCCGTGCAGGAAGCAATACATAATTCGCCAGCAGCCTATCTCTTTTATGCTGAGGAAGAAATGAACCCTGCTAATCTTATGTCTAGAATAAATCATTCAGCCCATCGTTTCTTTCTAGGTGTCTAGTCCTCTTTGATATTCTACGGGGCAGAAGCGGAAACGGCAAGTTGTACCTCATCTGGGGTGGAACCAGATATGAGCCAAAGATTGGTTCTTCACCGGAGATGTGTGGTATGCTAAGAAAAGGGCAACTCTCGAAGCTTCGTATCAACTATGATGTCTGCAGAAAGGTGATTTTGTGCCTACTATCTTGAGAGGTACAACACATGTTTTTTTCAAAGACGATCGATTATATGTTCATCTCTCGGATGAACGAGAAATTAGTGGGCCTTTGACCTGGTTCCCGCGTTTGCTCCATGCGACAGATGAGTAGCGCCGCGCCTGGGAGTTGATGGGTCAAGGGCTTGGTATTCATTGGGAAGCTGTTGATGAAGACATTTCCGTGGCGGGCTTGCTTGGCTGGGAATCGGACTGCTGCCCATCTTTAGCGGCATGGCTTGTTTACTTCTCTTGCAGGCAATTGTGTCACTTCATTAGGGTGCGAGAAAACTCACACCTATCCTCATCAGGCCTGGCTTCTGTTCTCTATCTCCACAAAAACGGGTGAAGATCACTTTGTGCCTGCTGCGTTTCCGCTCAGCAGCGGTCTGAAAAGAATAGATAGGTAGTGAAGCGTTGAGCCTCAAGTAGCGCTGAACAGAGGAGGAAATACATGGCGACTACCCGTCGATCCGTCAGCCCGGAAACGCTCCAGCGCCGCTGGCGCGAGCGCTGCCAGCAAGGAAACTTCAGTCCTGCCGTCCTTGGAGTTGGGACTATTCGTGTCTTTGGTCGCTCAGGCGATGCCCCCGTCACCTTTCCTCGTATTGAATCACTCGCGGCATTGGCTACCCTGGAAGCGGATGAGCGCTGGGCTGTCGAGGTGGCCCAGGATCTCGTCAGCGCCGCCCACACTCAGAGCAGGCCTGTGATGGCAACACAGCCGCCACAGGCAGGCACAGCTCCCAGTCCCACAGCCGTCAATGTGTTTGACCCCCAGGTAGAGAATATTCTCATTCTCAGCTTGACACGCGGCGGCTAAAGCGAACCGTGTGTCCGTAGGGCGTGGCTTGCCTAATAGGCGTACACGTAAGCCACACCCTACGGACACGCGGTCTCTCAACGTGACGACAGGCGAGGAGAGAAGGAAAGGAGCCTGCTATGCCGCGTAGCCTGGCGCATGGCGATTATCGCTTGCTGATGGCGGTTGAATCGGCCTCGCGTGCTCATTCCTGGTATCGTGTGCTCCGCGATCACCATTCAGGACAGCTTTCCTGTGATTGCCCAGCCTGGACCTTTCGCCAGGCTGGCGGGTCAGCGGACACAGGACGTTCCTGCAAACATACTCGCATCGCGTACCTCTTGCTGAACCCAACAGGAGGAGTCAATGCCCGGCTCGCCGGCCAGCCGGTGGAGCGGGCCAGTGGCGCGGCCGCTGAAACCCATCGCCTGGTACAGGCCACACGCCAGCAATGGCCGGGATTGGGGGGCAGGTGGTCTTTCGAACAACGCACCGGCACTATCGATAATCAGCCCTATCATTTTGTGCTCTTACACCTGACAACTGGCAATGGCACGACCGCGACCGGACTGGTGGCCTTTGCCCGGCGCTACCATCTCACCACTGAAAGTATGGTGGCAGGAGTCGCGGGCTGGGCTGGCTACACCATCGCCGCCGATGTTGCCAGATCCGCCGGTTACGCGCTCGCCGGCCAGCCGCCGGAACATTTTACGGTCACGCGTCGCGCGACAACTGCTGACAGCCGGAGCCTGGGACTGGCCGATATCCTGCGCGTCGGCGACCAGATAAATCTTGGAGACGGCTATACTCCCGTCCAACGTGCCGAAAATACCCTGCGCCTCTTCCTGGGGGACTCGCTTTATGTCCAACTGGAGCAGCAGCACTTTCTGGATGTCTCCAGCGTGCGCTACGCATCTGAAAGACGGGTCTATCGCGTCAGGCGCGATCCAGCCAAACTGCGCGACCGCCGCGTACGGGTGTTTACCAACGGTCAGTACGTCCAGGATCTCTGCATTGTGCGCGGACAGGATATCCCTGAAGCAGACCATTGGATGACGATTTTTCTGTCCTTGCTCTCCGATGAAGAACGTGCGCTCTCGGTTGTTCAGAGTTATAACATCTTCCCTCCTCACTCTGATGACTATCACCGGAGAGAAGAGGAAACCATTGCAGCCGTTTGGCAGGCCATCCCGGCATAGGTCCCAGCAGACAGCCGAAAGGAAACACACGCTATGACAGAAGAAACAGTCTACCTTGAATTATCGGAGGCGGGTGAGGGATCGCACAAATTCTATGAACTTGTGGTTGCCGACACCCAGGTACTCATTCGTTTTGGACGGATTGGCGATGTGGGCCAGACGCAGGCCAGCGACTATGCAAGCGTTGCGCTAGCACAGAAATTCGCCGCCAAAAAGATCCGCGAGAAGCTCAACAAAGGCTATGAACGGGCTGTGATGGGTCTGAGGCAGAAACGAGCGGTCACCAGGCGCGTCATCGAGAGCAGGCGCTCAACAGCCAGCCAGGCTCCCGTGCTCTGGAAATTTGCCTCCGGCAGCGCCGCCTTCGGCATTTTTATCGATGAAGGCCACTGCTGGGTTGGCAATCAAGCTGGCACTGTCTTTGGACTCGACCACAACGGCCAGGTGCAGACGCACTACCAGCTCCCGGATGGCGTCAAGTGCCTGGTTGCCGACGACATCTGGCTCTATGCCGGATGCGATGACGGCAATGTCTACGACCTCTCTGGCAAAATTCCCCGCGTCTCCTACCAGATTGCCGAGGATGTGGACATCTACTGGCTGGACATCAGGAATGGCGCCCTGGCCGTTTCCGATGCCGGTGGGCGCGTCGCGCGGATCAATTTCGAAGACGAGTCGGAGTGGCTCAAATCGAGCATGGCCGCTTCCGGCTGGATGGTGCGCTGCGGGGAAGAGGGCGTGTATCACGGCCATTCCGCCGGCGTCACCATGTATAACAACCTGGACGGTGAGGTGCTCTGGAAGCAACGCACACGCGGATCGGTCCTCTTTGGGTGGCAAGCAGAGAACCGGGTCTATGCCGGCGCCAGCGATCACCAGGTCTACAGCTTCAGCAAACAGGGGGAACTGGGAGCGGTCTATACCTGTGATGCTCCCGTCTTTTCGTGCGCGACGGCAGAGCAAGACCGTTATGTCTTCGCTGGCGATAACTACTCTTCAGTGTACTGCTTCAACCAGGACGGGCTGCGGCTCTGGAAATTGGGGACAGGCTGCGGCTCCGCGTTCTCCATGCAGTACCTGAATGAACGGCTCTACCTTGTGACCACTTCGGGGGCGCTGGCCTGTCTTGATGTGAGTGAAACGGCCATTCAGGCCGCAAACGAGGGCCGGTTGCCCCAGGCTATCGATCTCAAGGCTCCGCCGGTTGCTGCCACTCCCCCTTCAACCACCCTGGAGACAACAACCGATGCCAATCAGGGGGTGATGCTGGAATGCTTCCGCGAGGGAGGCCAGTTACGCGTGCGCGTGCTTTCCGCCGGCTATAACTCACGCCTGCGGGTACAGTTTCCGCACAACATTCGCGAGGAGCACGCACGCTACCTCGTTGATGAGGTCCAACTGGCCACGCATGGAGATTTCTACCGTGTCCACGGAGATATCAAGAAACTTGTCTAGCGCTTCCTATTCTATCATGTCGAAAAAGAATATATGTGTAGCGTATACAATGCAACTACTATCAAGAAAGGGTGATACTCCATGGAAATGATCAGCGACCCTATTGATGTTGTGATCAGCTTTGATACGACGGGGAGCATGTCCTCTGTCCTCGCTCAGGTACGCCATAAAATCAAACAGACCGTCGAGCGGCTGATGGGTGAATTGCCAGATATCCGCATTGGTATTATTGTACATGGCGATTACTGCGATGCGGCTTCAACCTATGTCACGCGGCACCTGGATCTGACACAGGATACCATCAGCATTACAGACTTCGTGGAGCATACCCCGGCCACGGGTGGGGGTGACGCCCCGGAATGCTACGAGCTGGTGCTGCACGAAGCGCAGGAACTTGCCTGGCGTCCTGATGCCAAGCGCGTCCTGGTGATGATCGGCGACGCGGTGCCCCATGAGCCGGAAGACAATCCCCAACATCTGAACTGGCACACTGAAGTCGCGGCGCTGGCAGCTCGTGGAATCAGCATCTACGCGGTGCAGGCGCTCAACAACAGGGCCTCGCTGGCGTTCTATAGAGAGATGGCCGCTACATCCGGCGGCTGCCACCTGAGCCTGGGCCAATTCTCCGAAATCACCGCCATGCTGATCGCGATCTGCTATCGACAGCACACGGATATCAAGCTGCTGGCGTATGAGCAAGAGCTTCAGCGTGAGGGGCGCATGAGTCGTTCGCTCAAGCGCGCCTTTACCACCATGAAGGGGCGCGATCCAGTGGTAGAGGAGGGGCCGATAGAGCTGCGCGCCGTGTCCGCCGGTCGCTTCCAGATGCTGGAAGTCGAGGAGCCGGAGGCCATCAAAGCCTTTGTGCAGCGCAATGGTCTGATCTTCAAAACGGGCAAAGGATTCTGTGAATTCAAAGGAACGGAGACGATCCAGGCCAGCAAAGAGATCATCTTGCAGCACCTGGCGACAGGCGAATTCTTTACAGGCAGCCAGGCGCGCGTCATGCTGGGTCTACCCCTGGGAGAGACCGCGCGCATCCGGCCAGCGCGCCTGGCTGCCTATCGCGTCTTCATCCAGAACAAGTCCCACAACCGCAAGTTGCGTGGCGGGATGCACGTGCTCTACGAGGTCGCGGACGCTGCTCTTGATGTAGCGGCGTAACACAATCACTCATAGAGAAGCGAATTGCGGGCGTCCCGGTTAATTCGGGATGCCCATCATTACAGCCTCTATACTGCCTGCCAGATCTGCACCGTTTTATCGTTACTCGCCGAGGCGATACGTGTCCCATCGGGTGACCAGGCTACCGAAGTCGTCCATGCGCCATGCCCATCATAGTTATAGAGACAGGCAGCGGTGTGAGCATCCCATATCTGGACAGTTGTATCGTTACTAGCAGTGGCAAGATGGTTGCCATCAGGTGACCAGGCAATATCCCGTACCCCTTCATGGTGTCCATGATAGGTAAGCAAAATCTCCCCGGTGGCGGCATTGCGAATTTCTGCTGTGGAGTTTCCATTTGCCAGGGCGAGATACCGGCCATCAGGAGACCAGGTGATCTTGTTCACCCAGTCAGAACTGGCCTTAAAAGTTGAGATGCGTTTGCCAGTTGTGGCATTACAGAGACGGATGGTCTTGTCGCCGCAGGCCCAGATGATACGGTCACCTTGTGGTGACCAGGCTATGGATGAGACTGAGAAGTTGGGTACATAGCCATACGATGCATCATAGCGCAGGAGAACGCTCCCCGTCTTCGCATTCCACACATGCACCGTTTTATCAAAACCGGCTGTACTGCAAGCCGAAGCGATGCGCTTCCCATCCGGGGACCAGGCCAGCGCGAACACATTGGACAGCACACCAGTGTGCCCTTCATATTGGGTGATTGTCTGCCCGGTAGTAGCATCCCACACATAGACTTTTCTGCCGTCGCCTGCCGATGCCAGCCGCAATCCCTCAGGAGACCAGGCGATCGTGTAGATCTTGGGGAGCCAGTTCACTTTTTCGAATAGCCAGGCATGACCGCGATAGGTCAAAACCGTCTGAGCACTGTTGGCATCCCACACCCGCACAACTCCGTCTCCCCCTGCCGAGGCAATACGGTTGCCTTCGGGTTCCCAGGAAACCGCGAGCACCCAACTGGCATGGTCGCGATAGGTACAAAGTCTGCTCCCTAAAGCTCGTTTTCGCGGGGAGGACTCGGCAAACGTTTGAGATATGGGAGGTACACTGGAGTCCTTTTCGACTGGCCCTTCCTGCTGGAGCACATGGAGGAGAAAACGCGCAGCATGTTCTGCGGCCTGCTGCTGATTGGCGTCATCTTTGTACCCATCCGCCCAATCAGCGACGGCCTTGACCAGAATCCAATCGACTTTATTGCGATAGGCCGCCGCGTACACACCTGTTCCCTCCATCTCTCCGCCGATAGCTTCAGGCTCGATGCCAAGGAGTTTCTTACGAAAATTTTTGTGATTGACAAGTTTATCTCCAGAAAGCATGAGGCCAAAGTGTACCTTTGCACCTTCCCAATCAAAGATACTGGCGCGCAGACGGCTTAGTAAACGAGGAGAAGCTTGCACACGGTCACCACGGGGTCTGATGATCTCTGTACCATCAGGCCCCTGCTCGATCTTTTGTAGTTCGTATCCTGCGAGTTGCCGTGAGACCAGGATATCACCCAGTTGCTGTTCTTGCGGAATGAGGCCAAAGGCAATGCCAACCATGATGACCGCTGAAGGCGACAAAGCTTTGATGCCTTCGTAGACAACCAAACTGGCTCCCCCTGGCCCCCCAGCGCCCATCTCGGATTGCACCAGAAATGTTTTAGCCCCCCCGATGACTCCCAGGTCGAAATAGATGCTCTCGCCAATCTGGCATCTCTTAAAAGCTGTATTCTGCTGGGAGAACACAGCAAGTATTGCTCGCGTCTCAACGGCTGTAGCAGTAACCAGCAGGACATCAGCACGAAGCGTTCGGCTTTGCTCGAAGGTATGCTCGTTTATTTGCGCCATCTATGATGCTCCATTCGTTACTTGCTCTCCAAATCTTGTCGAAATCATTGCCCCTTTTTCCATGAAGGCTACCTGACTGCCTTTACTGGTCAGGCATGAGACGAGATACCTCCTGAACTTTTTTTGCCAGAAAATCCGCAATAGCTTGTGAGCCTATCTTATGCCACTTGATAGCAAAGGCCGTATCCTCATTAATATCAGGAAAAGTAGTCTCATCTAAGTGGATAGGAAGAATATAGCCCTGATCCTGTAGCGCACGAACGAGAGCGACCTCTCGTTTTCGGTGAGACAACTTTTGAGCATAGTATTGTGATAATAATAAGACACAGTACCGCCAGCGTCCTTGATGAGGATCAAAAAAAGAGGCATAACGGGGTTTACCCCACAAGGCAAGCTCCATTTCTTTGTCGGTGCCTTCGCTATAGCAAAACACCTTCAGGCCATGATAACGTAGTGAATCAGCGAGGTCCTCAGCATAAGGACGATCCTCGAGAGCAAATTCCAGGACGATATCATAGAGATAGTGTTGTACAAATATACCTTGTGGTTCTTGTAGAGGTGGAGTAAAGTGATGTTGGCTATTGTCAATACCATACTTTTCTAAAACGGTTTTAGCTGCGTCCTGGATTCCCAGGCTGATATCATAGAATGCACTTTCACGATTTTTCCAGGTAGTCACGGGTTTACCACCTGCAGGTAGCGGTGCGAGACAACTGAACGGCGTTCCAGCCCAATCAACTGGACGTAATATAATAGGGATAACTATGGCTTCATCAGATTCAGATCTTTCTATTGCTCTTCTCACCTCGACTTCGTAACAATAATCGGAGTCTAAGAAGTCCGGGCTGACCAGCAAGAGGACGATATCAGCTACATTGAGCTGGGCATTTATTACTTGTAGCCAATCAACACCTGGCTGAAGCTTTCGAAAAAACCAGGTATTGATACATTTATTTCGTTTCAAAATGCTGAGATGCTTCTCGAGTTGTTGCCGCAGTTTCTCATCCTGAGGGTGATAGGAGTAAAAAACTTCAACTTTTTTTGCGGCATTGTCTGGCTCCATATTGCATTCCTCACCGCTTGTATAAAGAGTCCCTCCTTGGTAGCGGTTACAGTATACTATACGCCCTAAAGTATGTACATGGCGAGCTTTCTTGAGCCTTCCATAATATTATTCTGGAAACATTATGATTACAACTTTGTGTATCTTCGAAAAGGATGCCAATTCTGAATGGAGAGGATGATCACGGGAAACCAATAGAAAATACTACCCCTATCTTGTATATCAAAACATACCTTTTCTCCTAATTTAAGTAGAGTGATTTAAGTTCTAAACGCTAGAAACGTTTTACTTTATGAAAAGATCTTGTCAATTGTTAGGAGATAAAAAGCCATGGACTTCTGGACCAATTTGAGCAGCATACTTCAAATACCAGCTTCCATCGTTGCTGTTCTTGGTATAAATGCATTTCAAATCATTCAATACTATCGAAAAAATCAGCTCTCGTCTAATAAGCCATTAGCATCAAGCTCTCACAACGTTTCTGTTTCAAACTGGTTAGATTCTTCTAAAAAACATGAATTAGATTGGCTAGATTTAGCAATGGCTCTACTTATAGGAGGCATTATAAGTCTGATTGTTACGTTCTTCATAGTGACTTACTTAAGGATGTGCTCATATTTCGTATTTCGGTAGAGCCACACGAAGATATTGTTGGCGAATGACACTGGCAATGAAATCTAGGCAAACCGCTATGGACAAGCTCTTACATAATAAGCCTGAAACGAGAAAGTCCTCAGGCCAGAATATGCCTTTTTCAACGTGCAATTGCATTCGCCAACAATATCACGAAGTGGTGAAAAGTCAGGGGAGCTAGAAAAAACAAGCGTCCACTGTCATACTGTAGAGTATGCAAACACTCACAGAAGCAATGGACCCGTCCCAGCAATTTTGCCAGAACGAGTCGTGTTCTGCAAGAGGCAAACAGGGCCAGGGAACGATTCGGATTCATGATAAGCAGAGACGTCGCTACCAATGTAAAGTCTGCAAAAAGACCTTGAGCGAACGACGAGGAACGATGTTTGAGGGGTTGCGTAAGCCGATTGATCTCATCACCATCGTCGTCATTTTGCTCTCCTATGGATGTCCTGTGCAAGCGATTGTGCAGGCATTTGGACTGGATGAACGAACAGTGGCCCAGTGGCGAGATCGAGCCGGGAAGCACTGTCAACGGGTACACGCAGCCATCGTCGAACAAGGGAAGCTCGATCTGGTCCATGTCCAGGCCGATGAGCTTCGGGTCAAGGGACGCAAAATGATTGCCTGGATGGGGTTGTGCGCCGTGTCGGTGCATATGAAAT
>JALYTT010000252.1 GCA_030854145.1 Chloroflexota bacterium
CCTTCACAACCTCCGACATACGCGCATTATTCTGCGCGCGGCTTTCCCCCGGTTGACCTGGCTGGAGACCAGTAAAATTGATCGCCATGGCGGGCACGAGCTTCCTTTCGCACACGGTCGCGCCGGGTGTTGAGCACCCGCGCGCCATTTTTATCTGCGCGTAAAATTATGCCAGTCCCCTCCACTCCTGACGAGTGAGCGGCCTCCTGCATTGCACGCAGGATCTCATGAAAACGAGAACTGGCAAGCGCTATCAAAGACGAACCACCCCCAGAAAGACATGCTCCATGCGCGCCTGCATTGATGGCCGCGTCGATAATCGCGGGCATCGCTGGAAAGAGCGCCTGGCGATACGGCTGGTGCAGGCGGTCCTGCATGGCCTCGCCGATCACCTCGTAGTGTCCCATTTGCAGCGCCGATAGCAGCAGGGCCACGCGCCCCGTATTAAAGGTCACATCGGCTTTTGAATAGCTGGGCGGCAACAACTTGCGGCCCGCCACCGTATCCATCGGGAACGAGGGCGTGAAGATCACCGCCTTCAAGGCATCGGGAAACGGCGTCTTGATGGCATGCGTCTTGCCGGCCATCACCGTTGTCGCCACCAGCCCACCAAGCAGGGCGGGCGCGACGTTATCGGGATGATTGCCAGGCTCACAGGCCACCGCCGGCTCCAATAGCTCCTGCCGGGGCAACTCCTTGCCCCGCACCCGCAGAAACTCGTTCGCCATCAACACGCCCCCCACCGCAGCGGTCGCGCTACTACCCAGGCCACAGCCGGGCGGGATGTTGATGGACATGCGAATACGGATCGCCGGCAACGCCACCCCCACACGTTCAAAGAGCGAGGCAAAGGCCTGGAAAAACAGGTTATCCGGCCCGCTCGACAGACCCACGCCCAGGCTTCCCTGGATCTCGATGCCAGGATGCAGCGGGTCATCTCCCCCCTCTTCCACTTCAAAACGATTATAGAGTTGTAACGCCAGTCCCAAACTATCGAAGCCCGGCCCCAGGTTAGCCGAGGTGGCTGGCGTGAGAATGGTAACCGAGGCAGGAAATACCAGTGCCATCGCCCGTATCCTGCCTTTCCGCTAAACCACGCATGAGCGTATCCTTTCTCAGGTGGCTCTATTCTACCACCTTCAACGCGAGATGTAATCAATCTATGCCAAAAGTAATTGGTATCCCATACCCGCAAGCAACACCCTACACATGCGAGATTATATCTCGGCCAGAACGGCGCCAGTATTCGCCGATGTCACCATCGCAGCATAGCGACGCAGCCAGCGGCTCCTGGCAGGCTCCCTGGGAGACGTCGCCTCGCGCAGGCGTTGCTCGATCTGAGCGGGAGACAGGTCTACATCCAGGCGGCACTCCAGCAGGTCAATGTGGATCATGTCGCCATCGACGAGCGCGGCGATAGGGCCACCAGCGGCGGCCTCGGGAGAGACGTGACCAATGCAGGCCCCCCGCGTTCCACCGGAGAAACGCCCATCGGTGATCAGCGCCACCTCTTCGCCAAGTCCCATCCCCATGATGTTCGCCGTGGGGGCCAGCATCTCCTGCATGCCCGGACCGCCGCGCGGACCCTCGTAGCGAATGACGACCACGTCGCCAGAGTGGACCTGCCCGTTCAGGATGCCAGCGCAGGCCTCCTCCTGCGAGTTGTAGATGCGCGCCGGGCCGTAGTGGCGCATCATCGCGGGCGCCACAGCCGCAACCTTCACCACCGCACCATCGGGGGCCAGGTTGCCGAAGAGCACCGCCAACCCGCCGCGCTCGCTATGCGGGCTTTCGACGGCATGAATGACCTCGCGATCCCTGACCTCGGCTTCGGCGATATTCTCACCCAGCGTCCTGAGTGTGACGGTGGGCCGCTCCAGGTGCAGTGTGCCGGGCTTCTTCGCCAGCTCCTTCAAGATAGCGCTGATGCCCCCGGCACGCTCCACATCCTCCATGTGCCACGAGCCGGAAGGGCTGACCTTACACAGGTGCGGCGTGCGCGCAGCTACGGAGTTGATGCGCTCCAGCGAGTACTCAATGCCGGCCTCGCGCGCCAGCGCCAGCGTGTGCAGCACAGTATTGGTCGAGCCACCCATGGCCATGTCCAGCGCAAAGGCATTATCGATGCTCTCCACGTTGACGATCTGGCGGGGCGTCAGGTTGGACTCGATCAGGCGCATAATCATGCGTCCGGCCTCGCGCACCAGTTCCGCACGAGCCGCGCTGGTGGCAAGGTAGGAACCGTTTCCGGGTAGGGCCAGTCCCAGGGCCTCCATCAGGCAGTTCATGGAGTTCGCGGTGAACATGCCGGAACATGAGCCACAGGTGGGGCAGGCCTGCTGCTCCAACTCCAGCAACGCGCGGTCGTCGATCTTCCCAGCCTGGTACGCGCCCACACCTTCGAAGATGCTGATCAGGTCGACCGAGCGGCCATCGGCCAGCTTGCCCGCCGCCATGGGACCGCCGCTGACGAAGATGGTAGGGATATCCAGGCGCATAGCCGCCATGAGCATACCGGGCACGATTTTATCGCAGTTGGGAATACAGACCATGCCATCGAAGCGATGCGCCTCGACCATCGTCTCCACGCAGTCGGCGATCAGTTCGCGACTGGGCAGCGAGTACTTCATGCCGATATGGCCCATGGCAATGCCATCATCAACGCCAATGGTGTTGAACTCGAAGGGGACACCGCCGGCCGCGCGGATGGCCTCTTTTACCAGTTTACCGAAGGCCTGCAAATGAACATGGCCCGGCACCACGTCAACATACGAGTTACAAACGGCGATAAAGGGCTTATGGAAATCATGCTCGCCCACCACCCCGGTCGCGCGCAGCAGGCCACGATGGGGCGCGCGCTCAAAGCCGAGCTTGATCTGGTCTGAACGCATTACAAGTTCCTCTCGTTCTTATCTTAATACACAGGGGTGACCCAGTCTCGATAGCGCTCGTTCTCGCCGCGACAGGCTGCCAGATAGAGCGCCTGCAAGCGCATGGTGAAGGCGCCAGGCAGGCCAGTGCCGACCACGCGGTGATCGACGCTGACGACGGGCGAGACCTGCACACCGGTGCCGCACAGGAAGATCTCATCGGAGGCGTAGAGTTCGGTGCGATCGATGCGCCGCTCCTCGACGACCATGCCAAACTCCTGGCGCACCATCTCGATCAGGGTGTTGCGGGTGATGCCTTCCAGGATATCTTCGGATACGGCCGGGGTGATGAGCCTGCCATTGCGCATGATGAAGAGGTTGCACGAACTGCCCTCGGAGACGTAGCCATCGTGGGTGAGCATGATAGCCTCGTCGAAACCGGCGGCGCTGGAGTCGTCCACGGCGAGCGAACTGTTAACATAGGCGCCCGTAACCTTGGCGCGCACAGGCATGGCATTGCTGTTGGCGCGCCGCCACGACGAGGTGCAGACGCGCAGGCCTGCACTGATGTCGACATAATTGCCCATGGGGAAGGTATAGATGGCAAGAGCATTCTCCAGCGAACTGAGCGTGAGCTTGATGGTACGCGACGCCTTGTAGGCCAGGGGGCGCACGTAGACATCCTGGCGATAGCCATGCCTGTGTACAAGCTCTACCGTGATCCGGCACATCTCATCCAGCGATTCCTGGAGCTGGATATGCAGCACATTACAGGACTGGGCCATGCGCTGGTAGTGCTCACGCAGCTTGAGCAGGTAGAGCTGCTCCTGCCCGGCATTCCAGTAGCCGCGTATGCCCTCAAAGCAGGCGGTGCCGTACTGCAAGGCGTGAGTGGCAATGCTGACTTTGGCCTCGCCCATCGGCACAAACTGGCCTTCAAAGTAGGCATAGCCCTCTTCAAGGCCCAGGACCGGTATTCTGGGGGCCTCCGCGCTCTGTAGGCGCGCCTGTTCATGCTCTCGTGGTGTTTCGATCTGGGTCACGGGTTTGCTCCTTACCAATGGTGCAGGACGAAATCAGATCGCGGCGGGTGTCTCCACGCCGCATTCAACAATATACAGCAGGTCGGCGTCGGTGACGTGCTTTTTGCGATCGGCCATGGCGATGAAGCGGCGATAGGCCACCTTCAGGTCATCGGCACTCAGCTTATGGCCCAACTGGCGCAGGCGAGCATCCAGGCCGTGGCGACCGGAGTGCTTGCCCAGAACGAGCCGGGTATCCGACCAGCCCACCGATTGGGGCGTCATGATCTCGTAGGTCAGGCGATTCTTCAGCATGCCATCCTGATGGATGCCGGCCTCGTGGGCAAAGGCATTTGTGCCGACAACCGCCTTGTTGGGCTGCACGGGGATGCTCGACAGGCGGCTCACCAACTGGCTGGTGGCCACGAACTCCTCGGCGTTGATGCCCGTCTCGGCATAGTTGAAGATCTCAGGACGCGTGCGCAGGGCCATAACCACCTCTTCCATGGCGGTATTGCCCGCGCGCTCGCCCAGGCCATTGACGGTGACCTCGACCTGGCGCGCGCCGGCCCTGATGGCCGCCAACGTGTTCGCTGTCGCCATGCCAAGGTCGTTGTGGCAGTGCGCGCTCATCACTACATCCTCCATGCCAGGCACACGCTCGCGCAGGTAGCGGAAGAGCATCTCGTACTCGTGTGGCATCACGTAGCCCACGGTATCGGGCACGTTAATGGTCGTCGCGCCCGCTTTAATGGCCAGCTCGCAGACACGGCAGAGATAATCCCAGTCCGTGCGCGTGGCATCCTCCGCCGAGAACTCTACTACCGGGCAGAGGGTGCGCGCGTAGGCCACCATCGTCCTGACACGCTCCAGCGCCTCCTCGCGACTGATCTGTAGCTTGTGCTTCAGGTGAATTTCAGAGGTCGCAAGAAACACATGGATCACCGGCCTCTCGGCCTCGCGTACACCCTGCCAGGCGGCATCGATGTCGTCTCTGTTGGCGCGCGCGAGTCCGGCGATAGCGACCGTATGCTCCTGCTGGCCGCGCACGCTGCGCGCGATCTCTTTGACCGCCGCCAGGTCGCCGGGGGAGGCAGCGGGGAAGCCAGCTTCGATGATGTCTACTTTGAGGCGCACAAGCTGCTCGGCAACCTGTTTCTTCTCTTCGGTGCTCATCGTGGCGCCCGGTGACTGTTCCCCGTCGCGCAGGGTGGTATCAAAAATCTGAATTACAGCGGGATCTCCCATGGTTTTGTTTCCTCCTTGTAACTGTGTAATAGGGCGAGGACAATCTCGCGCCTAATTCTTTGTTTCCGCAATCTCCGCGTTCTTTGTTTCCGTAATTTCGGGCTTTTTGGTCGCCGGGTTGAGCCAGGGCATCATGGAGCGCAGCTCGCGTCCGACGTGCTCAATCTGGTGCTGGGCATTGTTGCGCCGCATGGCCTGGAAGGATGGACGACCGGCCTGGTTCTCAAGAATCCAGCGTGTGGCAAAGGTGCCGTCCTGGATATCGCGCAGGATCTTGCGCATCTCGTCGCGCGTGCGCTCATCGACGACGCGCGGACCGGACACGTAGTCGCCGAATTCGGCGGTATCGCTGATCGAGTAGCGCATGTAGCTCATGCCGCCCTGGTACATCAGATCCACGATCAGCTTCATCTCGTGCATGCACTCGAAGTAGGCGATCTCCGGCTGGTAGCCCGCATCGACAAGCGTCTCGAAACCCGCGCGGATCAGCGAGGTGACGCCGCCGCAGAGCACGGCCTGCTCACCAAAAAGGTCGGTCTCGGTCTCTTCTGCAATCGTCGTACGCAGCACACCGGCACGGGTAGAGCCAACGGCGCGGGCGTAGGCCAGGGTCAACGCCTCGGCCTGGCCAGTGGCGTCCTGCTGGACGGCCCACAACGCGGGGACGCCAACACCTTCGACGAAGAGGCGGCGCATCATGTGGCCCGGACTCTTGGGCGCGACCATCGCCACATCTATATCGGCCGGCGGGACGATCTGTGCGTAGTGCAGGCTGAAGCCATGCGCGGTCATGATCATCTTGCCGGGGGCCAGGCCAGGCCGGATATCGCGCTCAAATACCTCGCGATGTTTCTCGTCAGGGATCAGGATCATGATGAGGTCGGCCTGCTCGGCGGCGGCGGCCGGCGTCATGACCGGCAGACCCTCGGCCTCGGCCTTCGCGCGGCTCTTGCTGTCGGCGGGGAGGCCCACAACCACGTTGCAGCCGTTGTCGCGCATGTTGAGCGCGTGCGCATGCCCCTGGCTGCCATAGCCGATGACGGCGACACGCTTCCCCTGGATAAGTTCAAGGTTGGCATCGGCGTCATAATAAATATTCGCCATAGAAAATTCTCCTTTATGGTTAGATGCGTTTGAAACGCGCTAAACGTGAAACAATATATGTGCAGATAACGCATACGTAAACGACATACAGGCGATAAATCGCGGCGGACGCGATAAATCGGGCCCCTACGTATTGGGTTCAAGGCTGCGGGCCATGGCCACGCGGCCGGTACGGGCGACCTCAAGCACGCCATAGGGCTGTAACAGGTCGATCAACCTGGCGACCTTTTCCTCGCTGCCGGTCACTTCCAGAGTGACGGTCTGCGGGGTGATATCCAGGGCGTGCGCGCCGCAAAGATGACCGAGTTCGATAATCTCGTTACGATTGGCGCTGGTGCAGTTGACCTTCACCAGGGCCAGTTCGCGCGCAACCGCCTGTTCGGACGAAAGATTGACAACATGGGTGACATCGGCGATTTTACGTAGTTGTTCTACCAACTGATCGACATGCACTTCAGAGTCGTCGACAACCACTGTAATGCGCACCACCTCCGGCAGTTCGCTGCGTCCGATAGCCAGCGTCTGCATCCTGGCACGACGGCGGCGCAGCAGGCCCACAACGCGATCAACCCCACCTGGCCGGTCGTTTACAAGCACGACCAGCGTGTGCAGGCGCTCGGAACCCTGAGGCGCATTGGCCTGGCCCGCGCGTTCGCTGGCGACAACGTGCTCAGTCATGCTGCACGCTCTCCTCGTGTTCTTCGATCATGCTGGTGATGCCATGACCCGGCGCGACCATCGGGTAGACATTAGCTTCCGACTCGATGACAAAATCGATAATCACTGTCCCCTCGGTCTCCATGGCCCGGCGCACTGCCGCCTGCACATCCTCGCGCCGCGTCACGCACATGCCGGTCAGACCATAGGCGGCGGCCAGTTGTACGTAGTCGGGGCCGGTGATGGGCGTCTCGGAGTAGTTGCGCGCATGGAAGAACTGCTGCCACTGGCGCACCATGCCCAGGTAGCCGTTGTTCATAATGGCGACCTTGACGGAGATGCCCTGCTGCTTGAGGGTGGCAAGCTCCTGGATATTCATCTGAATGCCGCCATCGCCAGCCACGGCCCACACTGTGGCATTGGGCATGCCCATCTTGACACCCATGGCGGCGGGCAGCGCGAAGCCCATGGTGCCGAGGCCGCCGGAGGTGATATGGCTGTTGGGCCGTGTCCACAGGTAGTGACGCGCCGTCCACATCTGGTTCTGCCCTACGTCGGTGACGATGATGGCATCGCCGCCGGTCTCAGCGCGGATGGCATCGAGGATGCAGGTCGGGTCGGGATACTGCTGGTCGCGCACGATATGCTGAGCGCGCTCGCTGGCCTCGCTCTCCCAGGCGCGAATCTCGGCGATCCACGCGCTGTGATCGCCCGGCTCAATGGTCTCAACGAGAGCGGCGAGGGCCGCTTTAGCGTCGGCCACGATCGGCACGGTCGCTGGTTTGACCTTGTGCATCTCGGAGGGGTCGATATCGATGTGGATAAAGCGCGCGTGGGGCGCGAAGTCGCTCACCTTGCCGGTGACCCGATCATCGAAGCGCAGGCCCACGCCGATCACGAGGTCCGCGTCACCTATGGCGCGATTGACATGCGCGGGACCGTGCATGCCAGGCATACCCAGAGCCAGCGCGTGGGTCTCAGGGAAGGCGCTCAGGCCCAGGAGCGTGGTAATCACCGGGATGTTGCTCTTCTCGGCGAAGGCCCGCAACTCGGCATACGCATTCGAGAGGATAACTCCATGTCCGCTCATAATTACTGGCTGCCTGGCTCCAGCGATCAGGTGCGCCGCCTGGGCAATGGCGTCTGATGAGGGCGGAGGGACGCGGCAGGCGCGAAAGTACTCCATCGAACGCACGGAGGTCGAGGAGCGATACAGGGTCTTGCTGAACTGCACGTCCTTGGGCACATCGATGAGCACGGGGCCGGGTCGCCCACTGCGCGCCAGTTGGAAGGCTTCGTGTACGATATCCGCCAGCTCTTCGACGTTGCGTACCAGGAAATTATGCTTGGTAATCGGCTGCGTTACGCCGATGACATCGGTCTCCTGGAAGGCGTCGCGCCCGATAAAGGGCCGGGCTACCTGCCCGGTGATCGCCACGATGGGCGTCGAGTCCATAAAGGCTGTTGCCAGCCCGGTTACCAGATTGGTGGCTCCAGGTCCACTGGTGGCCACGCAGACCCCGACCTTTCCGGTGGCGCGCGCATAGCCATCGGCCGCGTGGGCCGCCGCCTGCTCGTGTCGCACCAGCACATGGTACAGTGCCGGATAGGATGAGAGCGCATCGTAAAAAGGCATGATCGCGCCGCCAGGGTACCCGTAGAGCAGTTCTACCCCTTCGCGTACCAGCGCCTCGCAGAGAATGTGGCTTCCCGTCAATTCGCGCGCATCTTCGGGCAGTTGCGCCTGGGTCTCCTGATCCTTCATGGGCTGCTGAGTAATCGTTGCAGCAATCATAATTCCTCCTGAAAAACGCTAAAACAATAAAAAAACGAGAACCGCCCGGTGGGAGGTCCTCGTTAGGTTACCTGCTTTGGATTGGGTTGCTTCGTTGCCCCCTTTACTCTCCCCGTACTGCGCTTGGCGCTAGCCCCGTAGTTAATCCTACAAGACTGCCAAGCCCTGTAAGGCTAAGGAGGCCGGTAAGGCTGGTAATAAGCCCAAGGCCTACTACGCCTACACCTACAAGGAGAAGGCTGGAAATGGCAAAGAGCAGCCCACATAAAGAAATCGGCGCGAGTGCGCCGATTCCGATCATATGTATGCTACTGGCAGTTGCGGAGGCCATGGCCGTTTCAGGCATACAGGCAGCCGGGCGCTTCATACAGGCGCGGCCAGCAACCATTGCTGGCTGGGCGAATGTAGAATACGCTGTTGCTGACATGAATTCCTCCAAATAAACTGCGCGGAAATATGCTTGTTGGTAGATTACGAGGTGGACACTGAGGATCAAAGGCTTCTTTGCCGGAGTTCTTTCGTTGTCACACGTATCTTGTTGTATTTGAGGATACACTACCTCGCGTGGGTTTGTCAACCCCCCGCATTCCCCCATTCCCTCAATCCACACCAGGTGATGGCTTGCCACATAGGCATACACGTAAGCCATCGCCTCTACGCGAGTTCCTTATGCATCACGACATATGGTTCCTGGCCCTCGTTGAACCTGAAGCCGGGATGCAGATAGTGCCAGCCCAGACGCTCATAGAGCCGGCGCGCTCCCCGGTTCGCTACTTCGGTGGAGAGCAGCGCTCTGGGACAGGGCTGACCGGCCAGCAAGGCATTATGCAGCCGCGTGCCGGTGCCATAGCCCCGGTACGCTTTGAGGACCTCCAGTTCGACCAGCACCCAGGCGTCCTGGAGCGCCGGGTGCTCAGCGCCGGCGTGGGCTGCAACCACATCATGCCACCATTGTCCCGGCAGCGAGCGCGTGCCGAAGCCTGAACCAACAACTTCTCCGTCGCTAAGCGCGACAAGCCCATAAAAATCTGGGTAATGCGCGTAGCGTAAGAAAAAATCGTAGGACGCCTCCCAATCCCGTTTCCAGGTTTCTACATAGCAGCGCACCGCCCCGGCCAGATAGGGCGAGTCGACGCTAAAGGGAGCTAATATCACCATTTTCTGCGTCATCGCTGTTTTCTCCCTGCCTTGTTCATCAGATCACTTCCAACTTTT
>JALYTT010000253.1 GCA_030854145.1 Chloroflexota bacterium
AGGAGCCTCGAATGTGTCGCTCCTGCGGGGCACAGATAAACCTCTTTCGTGTAGGGGCGCCGCTGGCCTGCGCCCCGATCCCTACTTCACGCCAATTACCGCAGTTGTTTTGAATTGCCTGGAAGCTGGCCCTTGCTTGATGGATGCTTGAGTAAAACCAAGCTGTCTCATTACTGGAATGATCTGTTCCTCTACAATCATCTGATAATGCTCCAATCCTGTTACTTCACCTGTGTCTATTTTTCCGGTAGAGAGCGTAACGACGAGCATGGCACCTACTTTGAGCACACGGAAGATCTCAGCGAGCGCGTGTGGCGGGTCTGGCCAGAAATACAGGGTTTGAATGCTGAAAACTTTGTCGAACTGGTTGTTGGCAAAGGGTAGGGTGCTCAGATCACCGTGGTACAATGCGACCTGTCCCGCTTTGATAGCCCTGGCATTGCGACGGCTGGCGGCGCGCACCATCTCTTGAGAAAGATCGATACCGGATATATGCCCATTGCTGGCCTGGGCTGCCACGAGTTCAATGGCACGGCCTGCTCCAAAGCCAAGCTCCAGTATCTGATCCTCTGGCTTGAGATCCAGCAAGGAAAGCGTCCAGGTGGTTTCTGGCATGTGCTGGCGTACCATCTGCTCACCAAGCATATAGCCGACGATACCCGTCGGGTGGCCATGTTGACCAGCAAGGAGAGAGGCTCCGATACGGTTGAGAAGGTTCATAGGGATTCAGATGCTCCTTTTTTGAACGTATTGCCTCTGAAGAAAGTATGTTCTATTATATCACCTTCCTAATCCGCGTAGGGATTCGGCTTGCCGCATCCGGGTGCGGCATCCCTTGGGGTGCCTGTGGGGCCTGCCACCCGGATGCGGCAAGCCGAATCCCTACGCGAGAGAGGGAGCGCCCTGATGCCCGTGCCATGAAGTTTGACAGAGCAGTAGAGGCGCGATCAATCACGCCCCCACGCCTATGTGCTATCATAACCTTAGAGGCAGGATAGGCTTTGCCGTTTCATATTGTCATGGTAGTATAGATGCAGAGGGAGGGCAGCGATGCTCAGAGATACATTGTTGTATCTGGCCGGCAATCAGAAGATGCGCGAGTTCGTCATTCACAACCCGGCCGGGCGGGGCTTCTCTCGTCGCTTCGTCGCGGGGGAGCAACTGGACGAAAGTATCCAGGCCACACGCACACTCAACCAGCAAGGGCTACAGGTCATCCTTGATCATCTGGGTGAAAATGTCTCGGACGAAAAAGAAGCCAGGGCCGCGACCCAGGATTACATCAGCGCGCTTGAGAGTATCAAGCAGGCAGGAGTCACCGCCGATATCTCTATCAAGCTGACGGCACTAGGACTGGACATCTCGCAGGAATTGTGCGAGCAGAATGTGCGCGCCATCTTAGAGCAGGCCAAGAAATTTCCTATTTTCGTCTGCATCGATATGGAAGGCTCACCCTACACCGCTCGCACCGTGGATATCGTCCTGCGCCTGCACAAGGAATACGAGCATGTAGGCACGGTGATCCAGTCCTACCTGTACCAGAGCAAGAAGGACATCGAGCAACTGATCGCCCAGGGTGTGCGCGTGCGCCTGGTCAAGGGAGCATACAAGGAGCCGAAGGAGATTGCCTTCCAGAACAAGAGCGAAGTTGACCATAATTATATCAAGCTGATGACCATGCTGCTGCTGCGGGGCAACTTTCCGGCCATCGCCACTCACGACGAGGCTATCGTCGATGCCACCTGCAAATTCGCACGCAACAACGGCATCGGCAAGGCGGCCTTCGAGTTCCAGATGCTGTACGGTATCCGGCGCGATCTACAGGAGAAACTGGTGCAGCAGGGCTATCATGTGCGCATCTATGTACCCTATGGCTCGCAGTGGTACCCCTATTTCATGCGCCGCCTGGCCGAGCGTCCCGCGAACATCGTATTCTTGCTCAGCAACGCGCTGCGGCGCTAGCCCTGCAATGCTTATGACGTATACGGCCATGGAAAGGCATGAAGGTGTGAGGTGCATGAACCGTAGGGGCGCCGTTTACAAGCCCGCACAGTATCAACCGACATCTATCTGCCAGGCGGGCTTGTAAACGGCGCCCCTACGGTTCCATCGCTCTATATGAAGAAGGCGATTTACGGCTTGCAAGGTTGCCTGATGATTCCTCATCCTGTATAATAGTTTCGCCAGACTGATATGGCTCGCCATCACGCGAATGGGTCGCCTCGTAACCGGCTGATGATGTGAAAAATCAAGAGAGGGAGATAATGTCCGAACAGCTCAACATCATTCTTGTGCCACACACGCATTGGGACCGTGAATGGTATCTGACCTTTCAGCAGTTTCGCATCCGGCTGGTGCGCACCATCGATAAGTTGCTGGATATCCTGGATCACGAGCCGGGTTTCAGCTATTTCATGCTTGATGGGCAGACCATTGTCTTAGACGACTACCTGGAGGTAGAGCCGGAGCAGGAGGAGCGCCTCAAGAAGTACACCCGCGCCGGCCGCATCCTGGTGGGCCCCTGGTACTTGCAGCCCGACGAGTTTCTGGTGAGCGGCGAGTCGCTGATCCGCAACCTACAGATTGGCTTGAAGCGGGCCGCCGACTTCGGGGAACCGATGCGCGTCGGCTATCTCCCCGATTGCTTTGGACATATCGCCCAGATGCCGCAGATTCTCCAGGGCGCTGGCATCGATACCGCCGTCTTCTGGCGTGGTGTGGGCGCGGAGGCGCGCGAAAGCGAGTTTTATTGGGCCGCCCCCGATGGCACGCAGGTGCTGGTCATCTACCTGCCCGATGGCTACGGGAACGCGCGTATGATGCCGCTGACCCCCGAGGACTTCGCGACCCGGGTGGAACTGCTGAGCATCCCCCTGCTGGCGAAGGCCACCACCAATACTGTGCTGTTCATGAACGGCTCCGACCATCTGGAGGCCCAGGCCGGCCTGCCGGCGACCATCGAGGCTGCCAATGCGCTGTTGGCCCATATCGATCCCCGACATGAGCAGATCCTGGAGCGCTTCGCGCACGCCAGCCAGAATGGGAAACCTCATTACAGCGGCATTCACCTCCAGATCGGCACCCTGCCACAATACATCGCGACCATACGCGCGCACAGCGAGCAGCCAGGGGTGGCGCCACTCAGGACCCTGAGCGGCGAGATGCGAGACAGCCAGTACGCGCACCTGCTGCCCTCCGTTCTCTCCACGCGCATGTGGATCAAACAGCAGAACGCTGTGACGGAGCACCTGCTCGAACACTGGGTTGAGCCGCTGGCGGCCTGGGCGTGGCAACTGGGAGCCACCTATCCACAGGGGTTGGTCAGGTTGGCCTGGCGCTACCTCTTGCAGAACCAGCCCCACGACAGCATCTGTGGCTGTAGCGTCGACCAGGTTCACCGCGAAAATAGCGTACGTTTCGCGCAGAGCCAGCAGATAGGCGAGAGCGTCGTGACGCAGGCGCTGCTGAGCCTGGCGCGCGAGACGCACACAATCGGTCCCTTCGAGGCATCGCATATGCGCTACCAGCCGGTGCCCATCGTGGTGTTTAACGCCGCCCCAGGACCGTACACAACCGCCGTGCTGACAGAGGTGGAGATCCCCGGCTCGCTGCGCAACGCGGTCATTGTTGATGAGCGCGGCGAGCAGATGCTCTACCACCTGGTCAGCCAGCAGCAGCGGGAGTTGGGCACGCGGCGCATCCTGCGCGATCTGCTCGCTGCTGTCATGGCGCTATCAGATATCAAATCGGCCGGGCAGCTTATCGGCATGGCTCACGATATGATTATGACGACACTGGGCCAGCCCGATGATACGCGCGAGATTACGCATATCCATGTAGAGGCTACCCAGGAGCCGGGCGTTGAACGCGTCGAGATGATGATCGCCCCCCGTGGACGTGTGAACATCGATGAGCAGGAACTGTTCGCCGCCGAGCAGCAACTGCTGGCCTTATTGCAGCGCGAAGACATCCATACGCTGGAGGTGGCCGTGGTGGACCAGGCGCAGGAGGTCATTGACTTTGTGGCTGCCAACCTGCCGGCTCATGGCCTGAAGACGTTCTGGCTCTATCCGCACGGCCTCAAGGGAGAGACGCGGCCCGTGCCGGTGAGTTCGCTGGTCTGCCAGCCACACAGCATCGAGAACGAGTACTACCGCGTCGAGGCCAACCCTGACAATGGTACCCTGACGCTAAGCGATAAGCAAACCGATGCGGTCTTCACGGGCCTGAATCGCTTCGTGGATGGTGGGGACGTGGGCGATCTCTATACTTATTGCCCGCCCGCTCAGGAGACGCTGGTGAGCGCGCCGATAGATCCGCCGCGCATCGAACTGGTGAACGCGGGTCCCGTGCGCGCCGTGCTGCGCGTCAGCGGGCGCTGGTCGTTGCCGGCCACGTGTACACCTACTCGCGATGCGCGCGCCAGCGAGACAGAGGTCTGCATCATCAGCAGCGATATCTCGCTCACGCCGGGGGCGCGGCGTGTCGATATTCATACCGTAGTGGATAATAGAGTGAAGGACCATCGATTGCGCGTGCTCTTCCCTGTGCCCTATAGCGTAGAGCATGCTGCCGCCGAGGGAACCTTCGAGGTGCGCACCCGGCCTATCTCTGTGTCGCGCCCTGCGAATTTCAGCGAGTGGGCGGAGGAGCCGGTCAGTGTCTTCCCGCAGAAGCGCTTCGTCGATGCCAGCAATGGGGAGATGGGGCTGGGCGTCTTGAACCGGGGACTGCCCGAATACGAGATCCTGCGTAATGGGACCGGTGTCGCGATGGGCCAGGTCGCCATAGCCATCACGCTGCTGCGCTGCATCGATTGGCTCTCGCGTGGCGACCTCTCGACGCGCCAGGGACACGCGGGACCAATGGAGTATACGCCGGAGGGGCAGTGCCTGGGGCGACAAGAGTTTGACTACGCGCTGGTCTCCCACAGTGGCGACTGGGCGGCCGAAGAGGCGCTGGTGCTGCGCGAGGCACAGGCATTCAATCTGCCGGTGCGCGCCGTAGTTACCGAACAGCACGAGGGCCGGCTCCCCACGCGCACAGCGCTGGTGGAGGTTGAGCCGCGCACGCTGGTGGTGAGCACAATCAAACGCAGCAACGCGGGCGATGGCGTGATTGTGCGTGTATACAACCCGCTCGACCATGCCGTTGAAGCCAGTGTGCGACCAGGGCTTGTGTGTAGCAAAGCTTTTGTGACAAACTTATTGGAGGAGCCGCAAGAGCAGCTTGAATGGAGCGAGGGAGAGGGCGCGGGGGAGAGGGCAATGCGAGAAGGCGAAGCGGCGACAACACGAGAGGGACCGGCGGCGCCCGCAACGCGAGAGGGCGCAGGCCAGCGGCGCCCGTACACGAAATCTGTCCATGTGGGGATACGTGCGGGAGGAATAATAACGATATTGTTCCGGTAGTAGTCTGTCAATCTTCATGTAATGGATAGCAATGAGGGCAGAGGATAATCCCCCATAGTAGGCCTATATCGTTAGTCCTATAGGATGACTTTTTGTTGAGCGTAAGCGTTGTAATAGTGTGCTAAGCTATGTCTATTCTGAAAGGGGCAGTAGCCTGTGATAGCAAATATGACTTTTGTGCTGGGAGCAACCGGAACAAATCTCCTCGATACCCTGAGCAAGGCGCTGGGGTTCATTGTGAGCTTTCTGGTGGCCTTTACCGTCATTTTCTGGGTGAGTTTGATCTGGTGGACATGGCGCGATGTTAGCTCACGATCCCAGGATCTTATTACCCGTGTTCTTGCGACTGCATTAGTAACCGTCTTCTTCATCGGTGGACTTTTCATATATATGATTGTGCGCCCTCGTCAGACGCTGGCCGAGATCTACGAGCGCCAGTTGGAGGAAGAATCCCTGCTGGCGGAGATGACTGAGCGCCAGACCTGCAACAACTGTCACGCGCGCGTCGAGACCGACTTCCAGATCTGCCCCTCCTGCGGGCAAAAACTCAAGCGGGCCTGTCCCAAGTGCGAGCGTCTGCTGGAGCTGCGCTGGTCGTTCTGCCCCTACTGCGCCACCAACCTGATGCCAATGCCGATGCAGAGCATGCCAGGCATACCAGGTATGGGCATGGGACCAATGTCCGGAATCCCCAGTGGGTCCGCCCCAGGTATCCCAATGAGCGGGCCTTTAAGCGGCAATCGCTATTGATAGCACACATCCCCGACGTAGGGACGTGGTGGAGCGCGTTTGCGCGAGGCATACACCCGCTCCCTACGTCTTGCAGGATGGCGCCGCGATGGTAGTGAGCACAGCGCCCCAGGCCACTTCTCTGCTTGGCTAATCGGCACAAATATGGTATAATAAAGGAGCACAGATGTGGCTCCATTGCCGCATTTTCTCTACTCTAGCAGAAAATATATACAGGCGTGGTCTATCCCCGCTAAGCTCTTCCCCTTGCCCACCTGATGAAGAAACGAAAGAGGCCGGGCATACATGTTATATACAGTGTGAACATCAGTTCACAAATACATCCAGGGGAACGCTTCGCTATTGGTATATCATACACGGTTATTGCAAAAGGAACGTGCGGACTCTATGGCAAAAACAAGAGAATCAGTAATAGCAGAACAGGCAGCCGACGACGCTCAATTGCATACTGGCAGCAATGGCAGCGGGCACGGGAACGGCAATGGGAAGGCCACAAATAACTCTGGTCATGATGATGGCTATGGCGAGCAGAATATTCAGATTCTCGAAGGCCTGGAAGCTGTCCGTGTCCGTCCCGGTATGTATATCGGCGCGACCGATCAGCGCGGCCTGCATCATCTGATCACCGAGGTTGTTGATAACAGCATCGACGAGGTGATGGCCGGCTGGGCGGACACCGTCACAGTCACTATTCACGCCGATAGCTCGGTGACCACCGAGGATAACGGGCGAGGTATCCCGATAGAGGAGCATCACCAGCGGCCCGGCCTCTCTACGCTGGAAGTGGTGATGACCATCCTGCACGCCGGCGGCAAGTTCGGCGGCGGCGGCTACCAGATCAGTAGCGGACTGCACGGCGTTGGTGTCTCGGTGGTGAACGCGCTTTCCGAGTGGTGCCAGGTCGATGTGAGACGCGAGGGCAAACACTATAGCCAGCGCTACGAAAAAGGCGTCGCCATCAGCCCCTTGCAAGATTTAGGGCCGACCGAGGGACGTGGCACCACTACCTCTTTCCTGCCCGACCTGACGGTCATGGAGACCCGCGATTATAGCTTCGAGATCCTGGCCCAGCGCTTCCGCGAGATGGCCTACCTCAATAAAGGCATGACGATCCACCTGCGCGACGAGCGCACTGATCGCGAAGTGACCTTCTACTTCGAGGGCGGCCTGGTCTCGTTTGTGCGCTACCTCAACAAGAATCGCCACTGCGTGCAGAACCGCCCGGTCAGCACGACGCGCGAGATCGACAATGTGAAGGTCGAAGTTGCCTTCCAGTACAACGATAGCTGGAACGCCACCGAGTTCTCGTTCGCCAACGGCATCAACACCGTCGATGGCGGCATGCACATCACCGGCTTCCGCAGCGCGCTCACACGCACGCTCAACGACTACGCGCGCAAGATGAACCTGCTCAAGGAGAAAGACAGCAACCTGACAGGCGAAGATGTGCGCCAGGGTCTGACGGCCGTGGTGAGCGTCAAGGTGCCCAATCCCCAGTTCGAGGCGCAGACCAAGGCCAAGCTGAACAACGCCGAGGTGCGCCCCATCGTCGAGTCGGTCACCGCCGAGATGTTGACCAAGTACCTGGAGGAGACGCCCAGCGAGGCCAAGGCCATGATCGAAAAGTGCCTGCTCTCCGCCAAGGCCCGCGAGGCCGCGCGCGCTGCCCGCGACCTGATCCAGCGCAAGAACGTGCTGGATACCACGCTGCCCGGCAAGCTCGCCGATTGCTCCGAGCGCCGCCCCGACCGCTGTGAGCTGTACCTGGTGGAGGGCGATTCCGCCGGCGGGAGCGCAAAACAGGGTCGCGACCGTCACTTCCAGGCTATCCTGCCTCTGCGCGGCAAGATCCTCAACGTCGAGCGCGCCCAGCTCGACAAGATGCTCAAGAACGAAGAGGTCAAGAACATCATCACCGCCATCGGCGTGGGCATCGGCGATCAGTTCAACATGACGCGGCTGCGCTATGGGCGCATCGTGATCATGTCAGATGCCGACGTTGACGGCGCGCACATCCGCACGCTGCTGCTGACCTTCTTCTTCCGCTACATGGAGCCGCTGATCACCGACGGTCACCTCTACATCGCGCAGCCGCCGCTCTACCACGTCAAGATGGGCAAGCAGGTGCATTATGTCTACACCGAAGAGGAGCGCGACGCCCTGATCGAAGAGTACAAAGCGGGCCACAATGGCAAAGAGCCGGAGGTCGGTCGCTACAAAGGTCTGGGCGAGATGAACCCGGATACCCTGTGGGACACCACCATGGACCCGGAGAAGCGCACCGTCCTGAAGGTCAGCATCGAAGAGGCCGTCGAGGCCGACAAGGTCTTCAACATGCTGATGGGCGACGAGGTCGCGCCCCGCAAGCGGTTCATCGAGAGCCACGCGAAGAATGCGAGTCTGGATGTGTAGGGGAGCTGTTGTGTAAATTATCACAAATACTTGGCCCGCTATCATAAATATTTGGCAGATTTTATCACAAATATTTGGCGGGCCAAATCTAGGCTACCGCTATTGCCATTTTCATATTTACAAGTGCCATTTCACTAATACCTGGCGCGACTGGATAGATGATCTGTAACCAGCTCTCTCAGATGTTTGGAACCTCTCTGAGAACCAATGCTACATCTCGTAGTTATTTTTCCGCTTGTGATAGCTAGTGAAATGTGGATAATAGCCTATAAACTACAGATATATAGAAAAGATTTTAAAACTCCTGGGGTCACTTACGACGATAGCAACCTTCTATACTGGAAGGTTTTAAAGACTCCCAGATCGCAGCCACTGACAGAGGTTAACATATGAGTTATGCATCAAATCCGCTCGTTAACTGGCTTCTATCACGTTCTTACGGACAGGGTGGAACCGTTGCTGTGCCAAGTGCTATTTCGTCACAAAGCGCTCTCCCCGTCATTCCACGTGGCAAATTCCCAGCTGGAGTAGGAGATGTACTAGAGCGATTGGTAGAGAGGTATAGTTCGTGGCAGTCACCACCTGTACTCGGTACTAACGTCGAGTGGTGTTTTCTAGTAGGTGGTCCAGGTAATGGGAAGTCCGAGGCATTAAAAGAACTAGCAGAAGTTCTTATGATCAAACTGCCGCCAAAAATTGTGGGAGCACCAGCTCAAAGAACGGTGCCTGCAGACTGGCCGAACAGTACGGAAATTGTGTGTCCTGATCTCGAGATTGCTTTTATTAATGATGCCTCTATTCCACATCCTCATGCTCTCACTAATGGTCAGCTCGGCTCGCTTTTCGTTGATGTAAGAGAAGCTACTGACCGGCTTCTAAACAGGAAGACCCCTATTGCGCTTTTTGGAAATGTTAATAGAGGCATTTTGGTCGAGGAACAGGATACCTTACGGGGGGTGAAACATTCAACCAATGCTGGAGAAATAGCGGAGCAAGTAATTCGCTGGCTTGCCAATCCACCCTTTCAAAATAACGCATCACCGGTTTTTGACAAAATTAAAACCCTTGTTCACTTGGATCCAATTAAACCGTACTATGGTCAACTCCTTGTGCCCCTCAACAAGGACGGGGCAAATCACGATGTTATTGTACACGTAGTTTTTCTTGATGTTCTTTCCTTACTTGAGCCCACACCTGGTAATTCTGGCCCATCTATAGATTTTTCAGGCAATTCACCAGTAGTTGAGCCATACGATACTCTGGGTGGTTTTAGTAGTGGGACTCTTTCCCGAGAACAGACAATAGCGGGAGAACTTCTCGGGCCTTTACTTGAAG
>JALYTT010000254.1 GCA_030854145.1 Chloroflexota bacterium
CTGGGGCATAGATCAAACCATTTCGTGTAGGGGCGCCGCTGGCCTGCGCCCGGTTCCAACTACCAGAGGAGATGTATAGCCAGGTGGCCAGCTACAGGGCCTCTCGCCCTGGTTCCCCGGTCGGAATGTTCAAGATCGTGTATTCTTTGTGGCGAATATAGACCTCGACCAGGCAGGTTTTGTCGGGCAGCGTGATGCTGTGCCGTTCATCGCGTCCGCTCAGCGTCGCTTCCCGCTGCGTGCCTTCAGGGAAATGGACCCGCAGACACGCTCCCTGGTCTTGCACCTCACAGCCATGCTGTTCTAGAAAGGAGGTAAAGAGCGCTTTTTGTTCCTCGTCAATGCGTGTCGTGACCACCAGGGGATGCCGTCCCTCTTCCATCTCTGTCCTCCTCTGGCGTACCAAAGACCTGGGCTACCATCTGGATGGCCCGTTCCTCTCCCACCAGCTCAACGAGTTGCCGGTGATAGCGGTCCATGTTTTCCATCCTCGCTGTGATGAATTGATGCCTGGTAACCGCTGCCAGGCCCTTCAACCCTCGTTGAGCTGCGCTATACTCTGCCTCGATCTGGCTTCTGAGCTGTGCAACGGTGCTGATGCTTGTGTCCATACCATCCTGCCTTTCTCAATTTCTCTTCACAATGAAACTCCTCCGTTCGGGATCTGCATACGCGGACTCTCGACGACCACCCGTCTCGTGGCCAGCCTCTCTGCTTCTCCTTCTTTCTGGAGGCACCAGAGATTGTGTTTCTTGTGTGAAGACTGTCCTTCCGCCGCTCTATCCGGCTATTCACGTTTCTAGAGAGACACAATTACTCTATCAGGCAGCAAGTGCATTTCCTTTAGCTACCTCTATTCTTCTGTGTCATGTTTATCATCATAACAAACCGCTCTCCTACTTCCCTCCCGCTGAACATTCAAAAAAAGCGTTCTTAACTCCTACCAATCTTCTTTTTTCTCCTCTCCATGCTTGGGAGGCTCCTACAAATATATTCTTCATTCTTCGTATAAACTATTCCCTTTCTACCGACTCATGAAGCGAGATGATACAATGGTTTTACCAGAAACATCTCAACCAATCGCACAAAGAACAAGAGGAGAGACGGAATGACCGAGAGTCAACCTGCTGACATGCAAGCCTCTTCCAAGACGAAAAAGGTGTCTATCCAGGAGAGGTCTGTCAGAGTGGGAAATTTTATCGTTGTGAATGGCTCCCATGCCAATCGTACCCTCCTCAAAGAACGTTTTACTCAGGGTGGTTACCAGGTACACGAGACACCCCATTTCTTGCTCTTCCAGCGCATAGAAGCTCCTTCTACCATTCTGGTGCATTGGCTTACTTCGGAACAAATAGATACCGATGTGAGCCACTATCTTGTACAAGAACTCAAGCCCTTTAGGATCATCGCTACCAGTCAACACCTGAGTGAGTTGCTGACTGGTATTGTAGGCGGTACCCTATATCCTGATGATGTTCAGCGAGCCTGGAATTATTTTGGCGTGAACACCCTTCAACGGCTGCTCACCTTTTTGAACACGGCTGGTACTCCCTGCCTCAAAGACTATGGCACACTGAGCGCATCTGCTACCCTCTATCAACGTGTGTGTGAACTCTGTGTCGGAGAATCTTTTCTTGATGCCGCGTGCAATGGAGGGTTTCTTTCGCTTTTACTTGCAGAACGTCTGCCATTTGTGGTCAAGGCAGTAGGGGTTGATATTGATGCGGATGTTTTCGTGGTTGCCCAAAAACTTGCTGAAGAACGGCATATGCATAATGTAGCGTATCAGCAAGCAGATTTGCTTGCTGATGGTTTCGATCATCTTGGGCGCTTTGATACGGTAACAGCGTTACATGTGATTGAACACTTCTCAGAAAAAGATATGTATCGGGTGCTTACCAATTTATTGCGTGTGACCTCACACCGTCTTATTCTCGCTGTCCCTTATGAACACGAGCATGATCGACCAAAAAAACCTGAGGTTGCGTATGGACATCAGCAGTTCTTCTCGCGCGCAAAGCTTGAAGCCGTTGGTGAATGGTGTCTTCAACAGTTGCAAGGAGCCGGTCGTGTCTGGTATGAGGACTTTATAGGTGGCCTCTTGCTTATTGAGCGTCGTTGAGGGCCATTTGGATCTCAGCAAGCAATAGAGAGACAGCTTACCTGAGATCCTTCATGCCATCTTTGTTGTCACGTGGAGGAAATATCTATGAGTTGAGGGAATCTTTGATAGGTGTCCCTCACAAATGTACGAACACGTTCATCTGTAGGAAAGGTTGCGAGTAAATCTTCTTGGAGGTACTCGTTGAACCAACGAGTAGTCATTCGTGCATTGATAGATTGCACCATTGGAGCAACTTCATCCGCCACCATGAGGCTCTGATCTCGCTCTTTCAGCCGAGCATAGGCTTTCATGAGACCTATGGAGGTCATGATACGACGCAGTATCCACATTTCAGGTAATACAGCAAGCGATTCTTTGAAATGATCCAATGCAGTTGAATAACCTTCCGTCATGAGACTATATTTCCCCGCCACCATATGCCAGGCGGCTCCATCAAACTCCTCATTCGGCGCAATGTGGTCGAGGTAGACTGCTGATGCCTCTAGCTTTTCCTGAGCAGTTCGATAGTCCTTCAGCGCCATAGCATTATTAGCCCAGCACGTCAAAAGATGTGCTTTCGCGCATGCATGAGCATTATTGCTCGGTACTCCAATAGTACGTAAAGCTTCTTCGATGATCTGAATTGCTACGTCATACTGACCCAGGAAATGATAGCAATCCGATTGACAGATCAGGCTTTGCACAACATACCAAAGATCGCCTATTGCTAATGCCGCAACATAGCCGCTCTGATGGGCGTGTAATGCTTCTTGATCACGCTCTTGGAAATGAAGCGTTATCCCTATCAAGCTATAGGCACCTGTATACAGGAAAGGGAGTGTTCTTGGGTAGATAAGAGAATGTGCGTGTTGTATGAGGGAAAGCTGTGCTTGCGCCAGTGAGAGTACCAGGGTATTGTTGCTAGAGCCAAAAAAGCGCCACCCTTGAATGATACTCTTACTAAATACCTGACAAAGCTGGATACGCTCTTCTTCAGGTATATGTTTGCTATAGACATAGGGGATGCTGCCCATCAGGGGAGTCGCACTGTTTTGTACAAATTGATGTCGGGTCATTATTTGTAGTGCTTTCACCACAGGGAGTACAATATGCAGCGTTTCCAATAGGGCATCGAATGACCATCCTCGATCAAACAGGGGTGCGAGAAAGCTGGCCCCAGAGAGAAGCCACTCTCCGCCAAGCTGATCTCCCGACTTGATTCCAGCCAGGTGCTGATAGGCCAGAGACGGGGTGGATAATACCCCTACGATATTTTCTGAAAAAGCCTGTCTGATCAAAGGAAATGAAGTATCTTGTTGATTGGATGGGAACACTGAGGTGCTGTTGAGAGGAAGTGCAGTGTTCGTCGTATGGATGATCGTTCGTATGTTCTGGCTCTGCCTGGTACGTACGTCATGTGCCGTCTGTTGGGTGCGTAGATGTGGTGTGCTACCTTCCTGCTCTCTCTGCTCACACAGACGCTGGTAGCAGTCCAACGCTTCTTGCACACAATCTCGCTTGCCCAGCAGTTCCATGAGCGGTCGCAACACATCCTCGTCCATGGGATGCATCTGCCAATAGTTCCGTAAGAGCACCAGCACTCGCTCTTCACCCGCTTCACCGTAGCGAGCAAGCAAGAGACGACGCAGGGCCAGCACTGCTTGTTTGAGATAGCCATCGATTTCAGCGCGTTTGTCGGTGGCCCAGTCGCTATACGGCTCCTGCGGCAGGTAGCTGCCTTTGGCGGCCAGGGCGTAGACCTGTTCCCAGGCAGCCAGCGCATCACGCCCCTCCTGCTCCTGCTGACATGCTTGCTGGACGGTGGCAGCGATCACGTCTATGTCTAGCCAGAGCAGAGGCAAGGATGCCAACTGATAGCCTGGACCGCTGTCTTTGTGGTTTTTGACATAGGCTACCAGCCTCTTGCGCGCCATGTCCTCCTGCGCGATGCCGGGTGGGCAGAGCAGACTGCGTAAGAGCGAGACGACATTATCGATCCGCACCAATCCTCGCCCCCAGCCCTCTTCCTCCTCGTCATCGCTGCTTCTCATGCGAGGGATATATTCAGCAAGCCAGTCTTTGGAGGCATAATGCTCAGGACGACTGGCTAACATTTTGAGCAAGGTGAGTCCCGTCCGGCTGCCCCTGGGGCGCTGCTCAAGCGTGATGACCTGATAGCGAGCCAGCGGAGGATCCACGCTGATCACGTCTTGCACAACTTCGAGGTGGAAGCCTCCACACGTCGTCACGCGCACCAGCGGAGCAGGCACATCTTGGAGATGGCCTCCCTGCATGAATTGGATGGGATACCCTGTCCCTGAAGTTTCAGCTACTGTGAGATCGCTCTTTCCTTGCATCAAGCTCTTGCCCCCATCTCACACACCTCTTTGTTTCCAGTGTATAAATCTATGCTCACAACGAAGAGACATAGGTAGACTAGTAATATGTAGGTTGATAGTAAGTATAGCATAGCGATGTGCCGTTTGCGCATTGTAGAGAACCAAATTCGCATTCCACAGATCTCAGAAGATGAGAACGCCCCTTTTACCCATATAATACCGAAGCAGACTCCTACTACACTCCTACCACGCCCTCTTTTTCATAGTGCAGACTCCTACCATCCTCCTGTACACCATCTCTAGAGGCCTGGTGGCCGGGGAAGAAACGGGTATAACAAGAGATAACCCGGTGAAGGCAAGAGGCCCAATCCTGCGCGCTCCTGTTTCCCCACCGGGTCTCCTATTTTGTATTAACCAATGGCTTGTCAACCGGGTCCCTACCTCATATTGCCACGCTTAATTCTCGTCGCCAGGCTGCTGCAAGGGCTTCATGACTTCAGGTATCTCGCCGGTTGGGGGGTGGAGCGAGGACTTTACGCGTAAATAGAGAGCCATCAGGCCACCGAACCACAGGCCACCGTAGAGGTAGCCCGCCGCCACATCGCTGGGCCAGTGCGCCCCCAGATACACACGCGAGGGTCCAATGAGGCCAATTAACCCGCTACAGATAGTGATAGTCGTATTGCGCAGCCGCCCTGAGGGCCAGTTCGTTGCCAGGAAATAGATCAGCAGCCCGAAGAAGTTTGTATAATGCATAACGTGGCCGCTGGGAAAGCTCGGCTCGTTGATGACCCTCACAACGCTCACCAGTTCCTGCGTGGGGCGAGGGCGTTTAATTAAGCGTTTCACCAGCCAGTTGAGTATATTGGAAGAGCTGGACAGCAGGACAAAAATAGCCTCCAGGCGGAAGCGTAGCGCCCAGAATATCCCGGCGACGCCAAGGGTGGTAGGGACTGCAAACTTCGGGAAACCGATCTCCGAGATAGCTAGCATAAAGCGCCGGAACCAGGAGTTGCGTCTTCCTTGCAGAAGCTGCGTGATCCCCATATCGCCGGGGAAGAATTGCGTGCGCCGCGCAATAAATGAAAACAAGACCGCGCCGGAAAGAATCCAGGCATAGAAAGCCAGGATGATGGTTCCGCGTGAGACGGCACTACGACCAGAAACAGAGGTCTCAGCCGCTACGCGCTGTACCTCCTGAACCACTGGCTTAACGTTCTGTTCAACCGTGGTGGCAATCTGTGGTAGCGGATTGACGGGCGGCAGATTGACCACCGGGTCTCTATCTCCGGGTGCTGGTTGACCTATCTTACTCGACATTGCAACGTCCTTTCTCTATGGACCTGTTGTTATGGTGTATGAACTACTCTTGCTGAGCAGTGTATCATTATTTTCGCACCCCTTGCTGGTCAGACGTAGCTGCTATACATGACGCCTGCCCACTCTCTGTTGCGGCAACCCCAGGCACGAGCACACGCAACGCGCCAGGCATGATACTGACCTGGGCCGGTGTGTGTCCGATAACCACACCATCAGCTTGAATCTCTACCGGATGGGAGGCGGTGATGCTCAATGAGGTGATCCGCTGGGTGGTAATCTTGGGCTGAAGGACGCGGCGCCCCTGACTGATGGAGATGGCATGCTGGAAGTATTCAAGCTTGCTGAAATTTCTATAGACCAGTACGTCCAGCAACCCATCATCGACCCTGGCGTCGGGCGCCGCGCGCAGGCGTGCTCCGTAAAAGGGGGTATTGCAGATGGTGACCTGGATCGCATGATAAGGCCGCCGTTGGCCTTTATTGAAAGAGACACGCATCATCGGTGGCCTGAATGTGAACAGTGTGACCAGTCCTGTCACCACGCCCCGGATGGTTGAGAACAGTCCTGGACGCTTGATGTCCTCGGCATGCGTGAAAAGCGCGGCCTCCAGGCCGATGCCCGCAACTTCCAGGAAGAGATGCCCATTGATCTGCCCAACATCGAATAGACTCTGCTGGCCCACGGCGATCACGGCGCACGCGCCCTCAACTGTATCAGGAATATTCAAACTGTGCGCCAGGTTGTTCATAGTGCCCACCGGTATGATCCCCAGGGCCACTGGCATACCTATCAGCCCTTTAGCTACAGAATGCACCGTGCCATCTCCTCCGGCGACGATCACCACCTCCGCGCCCTGCAAAGCAAGTCGTTTGGCCAGCGCCTGCCCGGTATCTTCCAGCTCCGTATGATATACCTCCACCTCAACACCATGCGCGCGCAGGCTATCAAGTACCACCGCCTCCTTCTCCTCCGGCGTCATTTGCGCCGTGGATACCGTCGATATCCCTGAAACCGGATTCAAGATGAGCACAGCACGCATACCTGTTCTTCCTTCTATGGCCTCATCCGTAGGGCGTGGCTGGCCCTATACGGGTGATTATCGATGATCCTGTTGGTTACATAGAGTAACACGTAAAAAAGAGCCGAAGGGTAACATCCTTTCTCGCTCCCCCCTCTTATTTATTGGCCCCTTATGCTCCTTCACTTCTATCTTGCACAAAGAGATTATAGAATATATGAATATAATGTCTTTCTATCTAATTAAAACAGTAATATACATAAATTTACAAAAAATGTATTAAATGGTATACTGTAGAAAGCAAATCGATAAAGGACGGAGCATCGCACACATCACTTATGCAGCTACGAAGAATGAGCAACGTGTGCGATCCCTGGGATAAAGGATAGGCGTGGCAAGCACAAAAGAGGGATATGTTGGCATGTTCGCACTCAAACAACGTATCATCAGTTTTTATCTCAGCATTCTGTTGCTGCTGGGGGCTGGAGCTATGGTGGTTGAGAGTGTCATACCTGGCAGGACGCATACTGTTTTCGCGAACCCATATATGATTACCTCAACGACAACGACGAATACAAACATCGTGGCAGTCATCCAGTCCGGGCCTTTGACGATGTCAAATACCCTGATCACAGCCGTACCTACTGTGGTCCTGAATGGCCAGAACCAGTTAGCGACGTACACTATACGCATATATGTTACCGATGCGACAGGGCTGCATAAAGGCTGGAGCATTTCGGTGACCTCTACCGCATTCACTACGATCGTTGATGGCACGCCTCACACACTTCCGACAAACGCTTCTTCGAGTCAGGACCCTCCCACGGTGGTAGCCACAGGTACCTCTACGCTGCCAACGCCCAACGTCGGGTTCCCTGTCGCTATTCCCGCGGCGCTGACACCTCCCCCGGCAGTGACGCTGTATAACGCCAGGACAGATTCGGGAATGGGCAGTTTTAGCATCACAACAACGATCACGCTGGTCATTCCTGCCAATGCGTACGCTGGCACCTACACCAGCGTCCTCACGTTGAGCATAGCCAGTGGGCCTTAAGGGCACCGGTCAGCCACTGGGCGCAGGCATTGCCAGCAGTGAGGGGAGCCGGTATGCTTGATAGAGATAGGTGGAAATGGGGATGGGTGGAAAATGAACGCATCTTTGCCCCCTTGCGCGGAGTGCAAGGCGCAGGGGAAGCACCGGCAACGCCTGGTAGCGTGTGCCATATTTTTGTATCATAGACGTATTGTCTTCATGGCCCTGATGGCGCTCCTCGTTAGCGTATTTTTGGTGCAAACGACCGCTGAAGGAGGGCAGGCGGCCGGGCTTGTAAACCGCGCCCCTGTAAACCGCGCCCCTACCATCCGCGTATCTACAACACGCACGCCCATCATTCGCGCATCTGCGACCCACACCCCTACCCCGACGGCGCGTGCTGTTGTCGGCGGCAGAGCGCTCTTTAGCATGCGGCCTATCACTACGGCTGATACCGATCCCACCACCGGCACATACTTTGTGATCACTACTCGCCCTGGCGCCAACGAGAAACATGCTGTGCGCGTGACCAATAGTGGCAATGCGCCAGGAACCGTCAACCTCTATCCCGTCGACGCCACCACAGGGCAGACGAGCGGCGTTGTCTATCTCTCGCAGAACTACGAGCGCAACGACGTAGGGTCCTGGCTCAAGCTGAATATTCAAAAGCTGACGCTCGCACCCGGCCAGAGCAAGGTGATCCCATTTAAGCTTGTTATTCCCAGCATCACGCGTCCCGGCCAGCACGTTGGGGGCATCGCCGCCGAGGATATCTCGCAGAAAAGCCTGCTCAAGTCCACCACTATCCAGATAGATCTGGCCCGGCGTGTTATCATCGCCGTCCAGGTTGACCTGCCCGGTCCCCCCAGAGAACAACTGGCGGCCAGTGGTATTCAGGTGGGCCTGATAGCCAACCACCAGACGCTGCTGGTAGGGCTTAATAATGCCGGGACCATGATGCTCAAACCCTATGGAACCCTGCAAGTTACCGACATTGATGGCCATCTCCTGCAGAATCTGACCCTGAATCTCAATACGTTCCTGCCACAGACCACCATCGATTATCCTGTTCTTGTGAATCTGCCTGCCCTGGGCATCGGCGATTATATAGCGGTCCTGACTTTGACGTATGGACACAAGCATATCTTGCGCTATCAAACCCCGTTTGCCATCACTACGCAACAACTCCCAGCTATTACTCCACCCCTCACTCTTTCAGCTCTGGTGAATGGAGAAAATGCCTCTCTATGGCCCTGGTTCATTGGACTCGTGCTGTTCCTCATCATCCTGCTGATTGGTAGCACCTTCTACTGGCGACGAAAAATCCGAGAGTTGCAGCTAGAAGTTGCTTCAGGTAGAAAACAGAGTGGATGATGTCGTAGTAATAATGAGATGAGGTAACGGATCTGTAAGGCGGCATAATACACAAGAAACGCCAGTGACGGTTCTGGTGCGAAGAAATACAGGTAAAGGCCGTGCCTCCACCGCGCGACGCGGGAGGGGAAGCTAGACCAGAACCCCCTCGCTATCACCGACGAGCTTCTGAATCTCGCGCAGGCGGCGCTCCGCCAGTTCCACATTTTCCAGGGCCTGGGCGAGAATGCGCGCCTCCAATGAGGCATAGGACTCCGCGATCTCAGGGTCGATGGAACTACCAAGCAGCTCTAGAGCGCGATTCACTTTGGTATCCGGGGCCGGCATGGCTGTTGACATGGCTCGTCACCTCTTTATGCAGAAAGACTTGGAACGCTTCCGTGAGACAATCTATGCAAACGGTACACCACCAAAAACTCGCGCGCTCTGCTCTACTTCCAGGAGCACACTCTGACTACACCTGCTACCAATAGATACGTTATCCACAAAAAATCGGTGACACCTCTGTGCCACGCAAATTTTTCTGACGCTTCCACTTCTCTATCTATATTACTTTAGACGCCAAAAAGATCCCAAACGGGGCAGCCAACATTCCTATCTCTACAATCACGAAGTACCATGCCGTCCGCGTCTCGTAGGGCGTGGCTTGCCTCGCCAGTCCGCCCGCAGGGCGCGTGCGCTGAC
>JALYTT010000013.1 GCA_030854145.1 Chloroflexota bacterium
CCCTAAGAGCGAACCGGGTAGCGGCATGGAGCCGTTGCCCGGTTCGCTCTTAGGGCGCGTTCTGGATGACGGTCCGCCAGGTAAGAGGTGTGTTGGGGCTTACCTCGTAACTGGTAGACTTGATCTCAGGCCCTAAGTTCCAGAAGATCATCGCCGTGACATGATATTGCTTTCCCAGGGTGTACATGTTTTGGAATTCAGAAGAGCGTGCTGTATCGCTATCACCCTGTTGAAAGCCAAACTCTTCAATCATAAATGGCTTCAGGTTACCAGTCGCCCATTGGTCAACCATAGGCATAGTGATCGCGCGATCATTGTCGGAGTAGACATGGATGGTGGCCATATTGATATGTGGAAGCGAGAAGATAGCTTGCCAGTCAATAGCGCAATGCGACTCATTCAGATACGATAGTCCGCCTGATGAGATCAGATGGTGGGGATCGGCCGCATACAATGTGTTAGAGAGGACCCGGTAATAGTCGGTCAATGCTTGCGTGCTGGTTGGCCGCAGGGGATCGTTGCTGGTGGGGCACTTTACCTCGCCCGCAATGGCGTAATCAAGCAGAGTTGCGTTGTGAGCATAGCGTGAAGCCACCCAGGTAAAGGCGGCCGTATATAAAGAAGGATTGTAGGGGTAGATGCCCTGCTTGAGCGTTTTGTCGCGAAAAGAAGAGAGGTCTAAAATGACGTACATATTGTGGCGCGCCGCTTGCTGAAACACGTAGTCTATATTTGACCAGACAGTGGCATTGTACCAATCGCCGTAGCTAACACCGTCGAAATAGTTGGTGAGACGAAGAGTATTCAGATGTGCTTGCTGTGCCATGCCAATTATTTGATCGATATACTGTTTAAAGGCTGGATAGATCCAGCCTCCACCTGCATGGAGCGCTTGATTGTAGACCCAATGAGGGTACATAGTAGAACCGTAGGGATAGATACGCGTAGTGCCACGCATGAAACTCTGTCCTGAAATGGAAACATATGCCGCTGCCGGAGCAGATGAGGAGGAAGCCGTTGGCGTTGCCGCCTGGTGTGCCCCGACAACGATCTGTGTAGACGTGTTTGGTGAGGGCGAGGGTGAGGTTGATGAGGCTGGCCTGGAAGTGGCGCCGCACCCTGACAGCGTGCCCATAACGCATAACGCGATGATGAATGCTGGGATGGCATCCCAGCTCACCTTCGTCGGTGCCTTCTGGTATCCGCTGCTATGCCTGCGCCAATTTGTCTTCCTCATAAAACACCTCTCACTTCTGTAAAACACCTCTCACTCCTGTCGAAAAAGTCCAGCAACCTTTCGTCATGGTGAGACATGGCCCCCGCAAGGGGGGCCACTACACTTTGGGCCATGCTTGAAGCTTGACAAAGTACTACGGCACAGTTGTGCTAACATTCACCGCATCAAAGGTAACCGTACCCACAACCTTCGTGTTGTGGGAAGTGACGGCCATGCCAGCCAGGACCGCCCCGTTCATGGTGAGTGTGGCGCTGGAGCCAGCGAGCGGCGTCCAGGTGCTGCCATCGCTGGAGGTGTAGGCCGTGTAGGTATTTCCTGAGCGCGCTACCCTCAGGTAGGCGGGCACTGTCCCGGTGAAACCAGTGATCTGGTGTGTGCCGCCGCCCTGGGCCGTGCGGTACTGCACGACGATGCCGTTGGCCGGCGTTACGAAGACGGCATAGTATGCTGAGCCGGGATCAGTACTTTGCCGCAGCATCACGCCAGCTTTGGCCCAGCCGCTGGTGTTCTGCTGCAAAACGACATGGGCGCTCACGCTGCCATCCGCCGCCAGCGACTGTGACACGAAATGGAACTGATCTGAAGTGCCGAAGATATCAGTGCCGCTTGCCTGGATGGTCCAGGTGCTGCCGCTTAGAGACTGGTTCCCCGTCAGGGTGGGAGAGCCGACATCGCTACAACTCCAACTCCCTGGGCAAGTTGCAGGAAGGCTGGTGCTGATACTCACCATGTCGAAAGTCGCGCTCCCCAGGACTTTGGGGTTATGAGAGGTGAGGGCCATGCCAGCCAGGACGGAGCCACTCATATTGAGCGTGACACTTGTCCCGGCAACCAGTGTCCAGGTGCTGCCATCGCTGGAGGTGTAGGCCGTGTAGGTGGTGCCGGCACGGGTCACCATCAGATAGATCGGCGTCGACCCGCTGAAACTGGCGCTCTGGTGTGTGCCGCCGCCCTGAGCTGTGCGGTACTGCACGACGATGCCGTGGCCCGGTGTCACAAAGACAGCGTAGTATACCGAGCTGGGGTCGTTGCTCTGGCGCAGCATGACGCCGGCTTTGGCCCAACTGCTGGGACTGGTCTGCGAGACGATGCGGGCGCTCACATGGCCATTCGCGGCCAGCGACTGCGAGACAAAGTGAAACTGGTCGGCCGTGCCGAAGATGTCGGTACCGCTCGCCTGGATGGTCCAGGTGCCTCCGTTTTGTGTCTGGCCGCCCGCCAGAGCAGGAGACCCGATATCAGCACAGTTCCAGCCACTGCTACACGGCTGGCCTGTATTGATGCTCACCGTATCGAAGGTGTCTGTGGCGAGCACTCCCACATTATGAGAGGTGAGGGCCATGCCAGCCAGGACGGGTCCACTCATATTGAGCGTGATGCTTGAGCCGGCGAGCGGCGTCCAGGTGGTGCCATCGCCGGAGGTGTAGGCGGTATAGGTATTTCCTGAGCGCGCTACCCTCAGGTAGGCGGGCACCGTCCCGGCAAGGCTGGCACTTTGCAGGGTATTGCCACCCTGAGCCGTGCGGTATTGCATGACAATGCCGTTGGCTGGCGTCACGAAGATGGCATAATATATTGAGCCGGGATCGCTGCTCTGGCGCAGCATGACGCCAGCTTTGGCCCAGGGGTCGCTGTTGGTCTGGGAGGTGACGTGCGCGCTGATGCTACCGTCGGCCGTCAGCGATTGTGAGACGAAGTGGAACTGGTCCGAAGCACCCCAGATATCTCCTCCGGCTCCCTGGATGGTCCAGGTGCTGCCAGTTTGGGACTGGCTTCCTGCCAGAGCGGGGTTGCCTATATCCGCGCAGCTCCAATTTGTCGGACACCCTGGCGGGGGCGGAGCCGTTGTTTTGATATGCACGGTGTCAAAGGTGACTGTGCTCAAAATACTTGAGTTATGAGAGGTGACGGCCAGACCTGCCTGGATAGCCCCGTTCATAGTCAGTGTAATGCTTGAGCCAGCGACTGGCGTCCAGGTATTGCCATCGCTGGAGGTATAGGCCGTGTAGGTATTTCCTGAACGCGCTACCATCAGGTAGGTCGGTACCGTCCCGGTGACACTGGCGCCTTGCTGAGCACCGCCGCCCTGAGTTGCGCGGTACTGCACGGCGATGCCATTGGCCGGCGTGACGTAGGCCGCGTAGTATGCTGAGCCGGGATCGCTGCTCTGGCGCAACATGACGCCAGCTTTGGCCCAGGGACTACTGTTGCTCTGGGAGGTGATGTGCGCGCTGATGTTGCCGTCGGCCGCCAGCGATTGCGAGACAAAATGGAACTGGTCTGAACTCCCATAGATGTCATTGCCACCTGCCTGAATGGTCCAGACGCCTCCACTAAGGGACTGACTTCCCGCAGGAACAGGCGAGCCGATATCACTACATATCCAGCCGCCGGTACAGAGTGTTGGCGGCGGAGGGGCAGTTGTGCTGATTTTAACCGTATCGAAGGTCGTTGTGTTCAGTGTGCCGACATTCGTTGATGTAACGGCTAATCCAACTAACGTTGGGCTAGCTATATTCAGCGTGAGGCATGTGCCAATGACATAAGACCACGTCATGCCATCGCCGGAAGTATAGGTACAATAGGTGCTGCCAGACCGCACAATCATCAGATAGGTCGGTACAGTACTTGCAGGTCCGGTGACTACCTGGGTTTTCAGCCCTTGAGTCGGCCGGTACTGTACAATGATGCCGTTGCCAGGCGTAATGAAGGCCGCATAGTAGGCCGAGTCCGCTCTCGTATTCTGCCGCAGCATGACGCCAGCTTTGGCTGAAGGGTTGGTATTGGCCTGGGAAAGGATATGCGCGCTGATGCTGCCATCGGCGGCCAGCGATTGCCACGTGTAGTGGAACTGGTCTGAATTGCCATTGATATCTTTGCCGGCGCCTTTGAGCGTCCAGGTCCCTGCATTGAGGGATTGATCGCCTATCAGAGCGGGGTTGCCTACGTCACTGCAACTCCAGCCACCAGGACAGGGGCTTGGAGATGCAGGAGGATTGGGGGAAGCACCAGGTGCCTGGATATTTACCGCGCTATATGAGACGGCACCGGGCGTTCCCTGAGTACCAGAGCTGAGAGCCAGGCCTTCCATAATGGCGGCCGGCATAGGCACGCTCATAGTAGCACCCGGCACGAGCGTATAGGTAACGCCATCAGTCGAGGTCGCGGCCTGGAACTGATCGCCGACTCGCTGGATCTCAAGATAGAGTGGCGGTGATCCTGCATTTGTCTGCGTCACTGTAATTGTCGCGCCACCGAAGGCCAGGCGATATTGCACGACCAGCTTATTATTTGGTTTGAGGAAAATCGCGTAATAAGGGGAGGCGGGATCACTGGACTGGCGGACCATCAGTCCCGCCTGAGCTGACCCGCCTGTGTTCTGCTGCGATACAACATCGGCGCTGATCTGGGTATCTCCGCTGGCATTCTGCGCGAGGAAGCGGAACTGGTCGGAAGTTCCTCCCACACCTGTGCCTCCGGCGTTGGCATTCCAGCTATTGCCAGAGACAGTTTCTGAGCCAGCGGGAGTGGGGTTGCCGATATCCTGGCAGGTCCAGCCAGTGGGGCAATTGGCATCAGGGGTAGGTGTAGGCGGAATGGTGGAAGGCAGACCGAAAGCATACACATTGCCATCCGTGCCCCCCGTGAATATCTGGCCATTGGCTACACTCGGCGCGGCATAGAGTACCCCACCCGTGGTATAGCTGTAGAGGCGTGTGCCGCTTGATGCATCGAGTACCTCCAATATGGAGCCGGCTCCATCGATGACGAGACCATTCGAGTAGACGATCGCGGGAATGACAGCTCCAGGAGCGCCATGTTGCCAACGATAATGGCCGGTCGCCGGGTCCAGTGCGTTTACCGATCCCTTGTAGCCCTGGCCGTTGATAACCATATTTCCCCCGCCCATGAACAGCGTGTTGTTCCCAAAGGCTCCAGACGAGGCGCTACCATCTCCACATTGCGGGCAGGTGCCGCCAATGGCGACCTGCTGTGTCCACACTGGACCAGCAGCCAGGTTGTCGCGGTTGTAGGCATACGCGTTGCCATTTTTATTGATGGCCGCCACAAGGTGGTTCCCCCCGGCATCATTGAAAATTAATGGCGTGGAACCAAAATCGGAATCGACCACTTCCTGTGAAGCTGGAATAGCCCAGGAAGACTTGAGCGTGAGCGTTGTCGCATCGAGAGCCACCACTGCCTCGGTGAGTGATTGCGAGGGCTGATTACGTGTGCCTGTGGTGACATAGATGGTGTTGGTGGTTGTGTCGAGGCTCGGACTGGTCCAGATGCCTCCACCATATTGCCCTTGCGGCACAAAGTTGAAGGTATTGACAATCTGGTGCGTCGTTAAGCTCACTTGCAGCAACTGACCAGGTACCAATGGACAATCGCCCACGCTTGCTGTACCGATATAGGCAAAGCCATTGTAGATCAGCGGACTGGCCCAGTTGTACCAACCTTTGGTGTTATCACCAATGAATACCTTCCAGAGAACATTGCCGGTTGCCGCATCCAGGGCATACCAGTTGGAGTCGCCGCCACCCACGTAGACCACGCCATTCTCTACATCTGCCGATGAAGTAACCCCGGCCAGTTGAGGATAGCAAGGCGCGGTGGTCTGACCAAGGAAGGTCTTCCACTTTTGCGCGCCGGTTGCCGCGTCAAGAGCATACTCATAGCCATCCCAGGAGCCTACATACGCCGTACCGCCGACTATGGCAGGAGTAGCGGCGATAGGGCCGCCAGTCTTGAATGCCCAGTTTAATGTCACCTGTCCCGCGTTGGCAGGAGAGAGGGTGGTATCACTCCCGGCGTTACTGCGTTGGGGATCGTGTAAATATGTTGACCAGTCGCCGCCGGCAGCTCTGGTTACTGTCGATCGATACATCACGACTGCTGTTGTTCCTATCAGGGTGATGGCTATGAGCAGTAAGGCCAGCAGCCGCATCCTGGACAGTTTTCCCTGCGGAATTTTTGCGATTTTTCGCGGTAAAATAGGCATCATCTGGTTGTCTCCTGAGATAGAATGAACAGAGAATAGGTATTAGTTTGTATCATAAGAAAGAGTTCGCTGTTCCTCTGTACGCCACTTTTCTGCAAAGATAAACAATTCGCCTATGGCGCGTAGAATAACCGAGGGCTTGGCTCCTGTGGCCTTCCCGGCGCGCCGGGGTAAATGCTGTACCCCCACTTCGGTATAGGTATATCCTGCGCGGGCAAGTTTATATAAAATTTCGGCGTTAATCATGGCGCCGCGCGTTTCTAAGCGGTGCGCACGGAAAAACTCGGCGCGAAAGAGTTTAAACGCGCAATCAATATCACGCGCGTGGACGCCGAAGGTAAAACCCACCAATTTTTTCCAGCCCCAGGCGTTGAGTTTCCGCATCCAGGTATCCTGGCGCTCTATGCGATAGCCCAATACGGCACCGTACTCTTCAATGAGGGGGAAAAATCGTGCCAGGTCGCGGATGTCAAACTGCCCATCCGAGTCCATGAAGAAGGCCAGCTCTTTGGTCACAGCTTCAAAGCCTGTGACCAGGGCGGCGCCGTATCCCTTGTTGCCCTGGTGATTGATAAGACGAATACGCCGGTCATAGGTTGCCAGGTGGGCAACGATCTCTCCTGTGCGGTCCTTGCTGCCATCGTTGATGACAATCACTTCAAAGTTGTGCATCCACGAGGAAAGTGTCGTCATAATGTGCGAAATGGTACTCGTGATGAGCGCCTCCTCGTTATAAGCCGGCAGTATGACCGATAAACTGGCAGGCGTAATCCAAAGCTGCGGATCTGATGGCGGGAATATCATGTCGGCCTCATCGATTTTCGTAAAGACACTCATGCGCATCCCCAGGTAGGAAACAGTCACTGAGCCAGCAATTGCGCAGATCTTGGCAACATTGACCCACAGGACACTGGTGAGCGAGAGTGAGGTCAGGAACGTTGATGCCAGCCAGAGAAAGGCGTCATTACAGATAATGCCCAGGCTGGTAACAAAGGCAAAGCTTACAAGCTGGTCGTTGGTGGCGCTGGAACGCTGCTTAAATGTCCAGAGCTTGTTCCAGCAGAAGCTATTCAAGGCACCAACCAGGTAGGCCAGCGAATTATAGACGACGAGCAGGCCACTATCCTGAGTCGGCAATCCCCATATGAGCAGGTTAAAGATCAGGAGATCAACAAAGGTGTTCAGGCCTCCTACAATAGAAAAGCGCAGCAACTGTAGAACCACACTCATCATGCTTCGTTTTGCTGAGATACCTTGCAGTTTGATGTTCGATGAAATCGACATATGACTATGATCTCCCACGCTCCATGCACTAAAAGTAACGTCTACCATTTCCTCCATCCGCCCATCTCACAAACGCATTTTTCATGATATATTCTAAGTGAGCACAATCCATAGATGCTATAAGCATCAGGAACAGGGATAATGTGGACCTTTCCACACCAGGGGAGCCTGTCGTGTTGGTAAAGGCGGCCTGTCATTATGGTGGTAAAGCAGAATATTGTTGCTTTGCCGTACAACAAGAGTAAATTGCGATAGCAACGTCGGATCTGTTTTCAGGCGCCGGGCTACCAGGTCAATTGAATTCGTCGGATTGACAACGATCCAATCTACCAGGCTGTCTGGATGTTGGAGTGCCTGTAACCAGACCTGGCCGGAACCTTCATAGACGACATTCTTAAAATCCATGCCTGAGTCAGAGACGTCGAATTGCGAAGCGTAGACATCTTGTAGAACTTTTCCGCCAGCGTAGTGTTCAGCAAGATACAAGTTGACCGTTTTTTGAGGGCCACATGAGTAGCTATACTGGCCATCCTGCAAGGAAATAATTCCCTGGGAAGTGATCAAGAAGCTTTGTGCCAGAATGACCCCCATGATAATAAAGCGGCTAAACGCACGAAAGCGTGGTAAAGGAATACTCCCCACTCGCTCGGCCAGCATTGCTACACAGAGCGCGACAGGCGCCACCATCTGTGTTCCATAGCGCACATTGTAAAGCCCCACATGTGCGCCTGCCGGATTGGCCCCTGGTAGCCAGATGATGGCATTCCCGCTATACAGGGCGGCAATGTAAAAGGGCAATGGTATTAAAAAGACCAGGGCTGCAACCGTGATGGGCTTGAAGCGATGCTTGAGAACAAACCAGGCAATGCCGATCCCTGCCAGCGCAAAAAGAACTACCCCTATCGTCTGGCTGGAATCAATGGTATAGAAACGAATGGCTTCCCAGAGGTTATGGTAACTGTACAATTTCCCCGCTGTTAGTTGCAGAGATTGCTGCGCCTGGGAAGAGTAGAGTCCAGCTTGAAAAAAGAGCGGATTGCCAAATATTATCTGGTTCCAGACAAACCAGAGGGCGATGCCTAAGCCGCCAAGCGCACTAAAGACCACGAGGTTTGCTTCAATCTGGAGAAACTTCTGGCGTTTCATCAAGCCGACAAGAGGGATACAACAAAACAGCGCGATAAACAGGGCCCAACCATCATAGCGAGCGAGCGTCGCGAGGAAAGTACATGCCGCTGTAATGATTAATTGTTTGAGCTCTCCATCCTGCACCCATGATAAAAAGTAGTAGCCTGTCAGTGCGAGGGTCGCCATGCAGACTGTCTCGCTAAGAGGGATAGACTGCAAATAGAGCACATTGGGATTAAAGATGAAGAGCAGGGTACCAATAAAGCTCGCAATACTGCTCCCCGTTAACCTGCGTGCCGCGCGAAAGAGATAGATCGCCGTGATAACATAGCAGGGCATCGATACAAAACTTCCCGCCAGTCCGCTATGCCATAAGGCGTTGCTCCAGATGAACGGCCACATCAGGATATGTGGAAGTGGGAGCCAGACTGATCCAAGCTGTGACAATCCGGGAGTAAGACTGTCAAAAACGCTTCGCGAGATCCTCATGTGCGATAAAGAGTCTTGATAGAGCAATATCTCGTGCTGTTGAAAGAAATACCAGCAGGCGGAAATACTTGTTACGCAAGCGATGATGACAGTCGCAACGAGCCAGAGGTCCCGCACTTTAGAGCGTTTTGCCACAAGTTGTGCTTGTTTTTGCCTGGGCGAGATCGCGGGCATAAGCAGAGTGGAAATGGCATTGAGCGACATGGTTACCGATGGAACTGAGCCAGGTTTGCTGACTTTCCCCAGCATCACAGGTACCTGCATCGTTGGTTCGTCTACAAGAGAGGCACGAACAACCCGTTGCTGAGTGCCAGCAGGTGCGTGTTTATCTTTCAGATGCAGCCCATGGACCGTCTTTTGCCAGTAATGGGGTTTCACCAGCAGCTCAAAGAGCGCATAGAAAGCGGCGATGCTCATGAGCAGCCAGTAGATGGGAATAAACAATGTCCATGGCAAGAGATGGTACTTTTTACGTTTCATGCATGCCAGCAGATAGAGGTAGACGTAAAAGAAGTTTCCGAAGATGAGGCAGAACGCGCCCAGGTAAAGCATTGGTCCTGGAAACAGGATGTGATAGACATTTATCACTGAATGCCCGAAGACCATATAGACCGCCAATAGGACCCACATCAAGGGATTGATGAACATGACCCCTGTGCCGCTGCCTATGACCACTTGAAATGAGAAGAGATCATAGAGGCGTCTTTTACGGAAATACTCCAGGGGATCGCGCATATGGACGAGATACGTCTGCATGTACCCTTTGATCCAACGCGACCGCTGGCGTAACCAGTTCTTCAATTGGGGGTTCGCCTCTTCAAGCGTCGTCGAGTCGAGGATCACGGTATTCATGCGGTACCGTTTGAGGCGCAGGCCCAGGTCACAATCCTCGGTCACATTGTAGGCGTCCCAGCCACCTAAGGCCCGGAGTGCCGCAGTGCGGAAATGATTGGATGTCCCGCCCAGTGGCAACGAGAAGCCGGCGAGTTGCAGTCCTGGCAGGATCAGGTCGAACCAGGTAGAATACTCGGCGGTAAACCAGCGCGTGAGGAGGTTCTGCCGAATATTATAGAAGTTTAGCTTTGCCTGCACACAGACCACATCTGGCGCATGGGAGGCAAAGGTCAGGACGGCTTTCTTCAGTTGCAGCGGATCAGGAATATCTTCAGCATCGTAGATGACGACATATGGTCCTTTTGCATGGATCAGACCATAATTACAGGCACGTGGCTTGGTGCGCGGTTTCCCATCGGGTACAACCAGAATCCTGAAGTGTGCCGGCAGCGCTAAGGCCCGGATGGCAGCGCGTGTTTCGCTATCATCCTCTTCGGTGAGGAAGAGCACCTGCAATTTTTCTGGAGGATAGTCTAATGCCTGCATAGCCTGGACAAACTGGGGTACCACCTGCGCCTCCCGGTACAGAGGACACAGGATCGTATACACCGGCCAGTCGGCATTTTTCAGGGCCTGCACGATATCATCTCTGATATGCTCTTCGGGTGAGTTTCGGAATGTGCGCAGAGCCAGGCTCACATTCAGGAGCACATTGAAGGTATACAAGACAGTGATGACTGAGATCACAGCCGCTAGCATCTCCAGGCGAAAAATGAATACCCCGGCCACCCAGAGCAATCCAATCAGACAAAGTACAACGACCTGGCCGGTGGTGAAGGTTTGCAGAGCGGAAAGTTTTGCCCGAAAAGGGGCGAATATCGCGACCTCTCGCTCTCCCACTTTTACCCTCTTGGTGGCTTCCTGGATGTAATTGTCGATCTCCTGGGAATTATCAGTCTGCGACTCGTATCTGGCCTGCTTGGCAAGCCAGTCTGCGTAGAACTTCACTCGTTGCGAAGCATGCGGGTCAATAGTTGCGAGAACTGTATTGGGCATGTCGGGCATTGGTGTTGTGGGAACGTCGAGCGTGGAATGGAGCGGTATATCTGACCAGGGTGTCTCCGGCATATCGGGCATGGTGGTTACTGGCATCTGAAGCGCAGGGGTCGTTGGGATATCGGGCATAGGAGCTACCGCTCCATTCCGGGAAGAAGATGTCAGCGCCTGCACTGGCGCGGGACTATGAGCCGGATGTGAATCAGGTTCTGCAGGATACTCCTCTTGCTGTACCAGTTCAGCCGGATGCACAGCGTGAGGCCTTGAAGGTATGCTAAATTTCGGTGACTCAGGCTTCGGGTCCTTTTCAGAGACCAAGTCATGGCCATTGTTCTCTTTTTTGTCCTCGGACAGGCCATTGTTTATGGGTTGTAGGCGTGCCTTAAAGTTCTTCGACATGATCCTCTCATCTTTCTATCTTTATGCTTGCAGAGATGTGTAATACGAATGGATCACCGTCGTCGCTGGCAGATCATGCAGGCCATGATCTCCTACATTGTCCCATCCCCAGAAGAAGCTGCCCAAAATATGAGGATCGGGAATGATGTTTGCCAGTGCTGCGTCGCACGCGGCTGCCTGTTGCGCCGGGTCTGGAGGCGCGGTACTCGTTGTATTCCATGGTTGGTAAAGGGCATCGGTTTTATTCGGGTAGCCAATTTCTGAGATGAGTATAGGTTCACCCAGTGCTTTGGAAAAGTTATCAAGCTGCTGCTTGACTATTTTTTTCCAGAGGCCAGAGAGCTGCTTCTGGTCCACCTGCTGAGGTGTATTGACCAGAGGCACATACGCAGAGACACCGATCATCTTCAAGATCGGGTTGCGCATCCAGGAAGGTGGCTTCCTTTGTAACGAACCCCAGTTCATGTCGTAGGTGAGCGTCCCTGGATAAACGCTTCGTGCCTCGGCGATCAATGTGTTCCATAATGAAGCTGGGGCAGTCGTTTCCAATAATTCGTATTCGGTGCCCAGCGCAAACTGTTCTACACCCATCTGCGCAGCAGCCACCATATAGGGTTTGAGGGCTTGCCAGTAGCTCTGGAACCACTGTTGCTGTTGTTCATACGTCGAAAATATAATTTTCCCCGACCAGGGTTGTGGACCGCTGGCCTGGAGTTGCGCCACGACGAAGATATGGAAGCCAAGGGATTGGGCAAAGCGTACTCCATACGTAAATGACGGGACCGAAGACGTACTGATCCCTTGTGTTACTGTCGTTGAGGTAAGCGATTCCTGATGCAAAAGGATGGGCATTTCCACCCAGCATGACGCCGTCTGCACACGGAGGTTCTGCAATTCCGTCAGCCATTTTGTATCGCTCCCGCCGTAGGCCGTTGTTCCCCAATCGGGGAAGGCTACCCCCATCTGGAAATCACGCCCCTTCGATGCGCACGGTTTCGGAGGGTGAAGTGGTGTTGGCGGTATTTTGAGCGCTAATGGCCCGGTTCCGGTTGGTGTTACCATAGTGGGAGGCGCCGTAGAAACGTTGCTCGAGATAAACAGATACACCAGGCTCCCAACTATTAAGATACTCATCAGCAAGAGTAGAAAACTATTTTTCTGGACAAAGAACGATCTCATCCCTACAACTCCTCAAAGTACATATGTTCGTCGCACACAACTGCAACCACCCTCGAACTAACCTATGCTATGCATTTGTACATACATATTTTTCAATGTTACCTAATTTGTAACGAATAGGCGAGCATCCTATAAACGAGGCGCTGCTTACTAGCAAATTAGTCCTACATCGGGGGAAGAAAGCTACGCACGTTGAGCAGAAAGAGCGTGGTCCTGGAGTAATGAAGGAAAGGCCCGCAGCACGTGTTTTCCTTCCTTGCCTGTTCAAGCGGTTCTATGGAGAGCCGTGCAGGTGGTTTGTTGGTGGGCCTCATGAGTACTAGACGAGTCCAGGAAAGAAATCTTTCTTGATCTGGCTGCTCTGTATTTGCAGAGTTTTTAGTACCTGTTCGTATGCTCTCACCATCTCCGGCGGGCCAGAGAGATAATAGAGACGTTCTGCATAATCTGGAATGGCCTGCATGATCATCTGCTCATTGATTCTTCCCACGAAGCCGGTCCAATTGCGGGGAACGGTCGTGGTATCGGTCAGCGTATACAGGAGCCGTACCCCGATTTTTGTCGCGGCCGCACCTAAAACATCCTGATACACGAAATCCCTTGGCGTTTTATTGGCATACACCAGCACAATATCACGTCTCTGCCGCGTATCAAGAAGATATTTTAGCATGCTTCTGAACGGTGTGATGCCGATGCCGCCAGCCAGAAAAACCAGTTTCTGCTCGGCATCTGCGGGCAGGGTAAAATCGCCAGCAATCTGGGCTCCGATGATGTTCGTTTTGCCATCCATCCAATACATTGAGCGCTTAAAGCTGCTACTTTTTTCATAAAATCGCACACCCAGGTGAACTGTCTGTTCCGTGGGTGAGGAGGCCAGGGTGAAATAGCGGCGATTCCCCCGGCTATCTGGACGAGGATGCTCAAGGGTGAACTCCATATATTGTCCGGGCCTAAAGATCAGAGGGTGCGAGGGCTTGAACACGAAATCGACGATCTCTGGCGCTACTTTGAGCTTTTTCTGTAGTTTGAGTGCCACCCTTTGCCTTGGACTCAGCAGGTAGAAGAAAACGTTGCTCACGATCAGCGCGAGTTCCGGTGTTGAGTATAGTGGGCCGATGTGGACCAGGGGGACGAAGAGCATGCCTGTGAAGACGCCATACCATCTTCTTAAATTTCGGGTAGGAGGAGCGGTCAGGGGCTCAGTCAACATAATCGAGGCAAAGAAAAAGAGCGGCGATTGCAGAAATAATTGCGTAAGTTCTCCCGAAAGAGGTTTGCTCTGGACAAAGGACAGGAGACAGGTAGTGACAAGCGCGGCTGCACAAAAAAGCAAAATCATGCCTTCCTGCCGTAATTTCCTCGTAATCAACCATCCGCCAATCAGGACCACAGGCAACATATCGGCCGTGCCTATCCACCAGCTCGCCGTTCCAATCCTGGCCAATGAGGTAATCACAACGGCAATAGCGGCCGGATTGAGCAGGTGTGTTTTCCTGAAGGCGAGCACATATTTGGAAGCCATCGCCAGGATCGCGACCCAACCAAGGAAGCGCAAGTCGCTCAGTGATTGAGCGGGATCAAGTATCAGCGCTAAAATCAGAGCCGTGATCCAGGCAGATTCCAGGTTGGTTGGTATTCTGAAGACAAAGGCGAAGATCGTATTCATCGCCCAACAGATGACAGCCAGAAAGACTGTCGAGAACAGCAGTGCAATGGGAGCAAAATGCAGCAGATTCAGGAACGCGAGGAGAGTCGCTATGCCAACCAGAGCAATCAGCACATACAGAACCAGGCGGTACATCGTTATGCGATCTAAGAGAGCGTCTATTGTTTTCATAATTCGTGGAGCACATACCTTTCAAATCCGCTGGTGAGCGTGGCTCTTGCCTGAGCATCGATGAGATAGCCTTCAAAGCCCGCCAACTTTTCGAGAAACTGGATGCCCTTTCTTCCCATCGCAAAGGCGGCAGTCGCAAGGCGATCAGCCTCATAGATATTGGGACCAATGATGGTAAGACTGACGATGTCCAGAATCGGTGTTGTGCGCTGATAGGGATTATAGATATGTTGCCCACGAATGGCCGTGCCGGAGGTCGCGACGCCGCGATTAGTCAGGGCAAGCACTTTAACATTTTCGCTATGCTTGAATGGGTTGCGGATGCCGATGCGCCAGAGCTTGCCATGGTTCATGCCAGCCACCTGGATATCTCCCCCGGCATCGATATAGAAATGCTGAAATTCCCGCTCTTGCAGCAACTGTGCAGCATGCTGAATAGCCCAGCCTTTGACAATCCCTGAGGGATCGAGCATGCCATTACGTTGGATGTCAAAGTAGCCGTGTGTGTCTTCTTTCGTGCCTTCGGACAAGGCCAGGATGGTTTTCACCGCTTCGCTGGCCTGTGCGGCCGGAAGTTCGCCCCGGTTGATGCGTGAGATTTCACTGGTCTCCTTGTAGGTGCTAAAGGTCTCATCGACCGAGACAAAATACCTGAAGATCTGATCCAGGTCGTCTGGTGTCACCATCGCGTCCACGACTTCCAGCGTGATCGGCATACCCATGAGCAGGCGTGTCTGTTTCATGTTATGTGTGTGCCTGCGTGAGGGCATCTGAAAGAGATTGCATGAAGGCTTCACTGCTATCCGTGGCTCCCGTGACAATGTCAACCGTGGCGCTTTGCGCCTGGATTGCTTCCGTGGCCAGTTGTGGATCGGCATAATCATTAATCATCACTGAGCGATCCCGTTCATTCGGATACTGTAAAAACGTGATCTTCGTCATTTTGCCTTGCAGGATGACGACCTGGACCTGGATATTGCCCCATTGCGCGTCAGCTACACTTCCAGTATAGGTGCCATCTTTATAGAGAGCACCCGGGGTGTTTGTGGCATTGGGAGGGTCGGCTGTCCCCGATGCCGCCGGCACACTACTGGTAGCGGAAGGGAGCGCGGATGCGCCTGGATCAGTCGTGCTCTTTGGTGGAAGGGCAAGCGTATTGCTCTGAGTAGAGAGAAGACTGAAGAGAATAAAGGATCCTATAATGATAACCGCAAGCGTGAATTTCTTCATGGTGTATGTGCCCCTTTGTAGGTCTATGTCTATGTGTACTATAGCGTATTTCGATGAGAGACCCATGAGAAATTTGTAAGGAATCTGTAAAATCTCAAGAGGGAGCCAGAGGAAACCTTGACCAGTCAGCCGAGCATCTCTAATGAACGCATGGGAGTACGGGAGAGGTCTCTCCCGAAGTGTTTTTCGCGCTCAAGAAAAAAGCAGAAACGGAGAGCATGCTAACTTCTATCGAAGAACTCATCTCTGCTGGCCGGATCTGGTCTCCGCGCCATGCGCATTGCCGCGAGGTATGGGTCATGCGCGGCGATGAGCTGGTTGGCATCATAGGCCAGCGCGCGATAGTTGATGTGTCCGCCTGGGCGCGAACGTTGCAGCGTGAGATAGCTGGCCTGCTTGGGGTCGCCATGCAGCCAGAGATCGACCTGCTGCGCCAGTGGTAGGAGATTGAGCGCGAAGGCGTAATCAATCGTGGCGCCACATGTTGCTGATACCTGCTCAAGGAATGTATGCAGGCTGGCATAATATGTCAGCAGGTCCTGTTCAAAGGCGTTTTTGTAGTCCGCGAATGCCGGGATATCTGTGAGATACAGCGGTAGGCCGAAGCCGCGCGCCAGAAGCTGGTCCAGCGTGTCTCTGCTCAGGCGTTCGCCGAACACCAGGGGCAGGGGGAAGAATCTACCCCAGGCGCGGTGGCGGTTCAGGTCGCGTAGCTCGCCTAAGAAGCTCTCGATGACCAGGGTCATACGCGTGGTGCGCGCGAAGCCTGGCAGCTCGTTGTAGTTGCTATGGTCCGCGAAGATGAGTGTGCTGATAGCCTGTTTGGTGACAGTATCGCGGGAGGTGATCCAGGTGAGAAGTGGTGTGCGTGCGAGACCGGGCCAGAGCAGCAAGATATATTCCGCCACCAGCCGCTCCCCCTCCGTGTACGTAGGCTCAAGCAGGCTCACATGCTGCTCGACGCGCCGGGGAGCGCCTCTGTGGATCGGAACTGTGCGCAACAGGTCTGTCTGCTCCGCCAGGAAATGCTGCAATGCGTGCAGGTTCCTGTTGGTAGTGAGCAGCGGCTGCGTGTGACGGATTAACGCGGGGGCCTCGGCTTTGTAGCCAAGCTCCTCCTCCTCTAGTGTCGTCGGCGCCAGCAGCCTCTCGATCTGGGTTGCGACTTTCTGATAATAGCCCAGGGGCGAGGCCTTCAACTCCGCGATGATGCGCGACCAATCGCGGGCAGACGTTTCAAATGAGATGCCGCTCCATTGTCCCAGGAGCAGAAAAGAGCGCACACAATCCAGGACGCGCGAGGTGAGCGCGTTCTTCTGCGCGGGCTGCGTGCTGTCGACCTGGTAGTAGTCCGCGAAGGCAGGCAGGAGGGCGGCTCTATGCTTCGCAAAGGCTGCCAGCGAAAGTGTGCCCAGCGCCTGGTAGTCCTCTTCTAAGCGCGCGATCTCCTCTTCAGGTAGAGACTCTGGCAGGTAATTTCTCAGGGGATGGAGCACGGCTCTGCCGAACGCGGGTTGATAGCGGGTGGACTTTTCCTGGCCGGAATTGAGCGAGCCTTCATGAAAGAGCGCCAGGCAGAGATGCATGGGCACCCGGCCCATATCCACTGTCAGCCGGGCCATATCGCCGACGGAGGCATGGCCGTAGCCGCGAAACATCTCTTCGAGTTTCTGGTCAGGGTTCACGCCCTTTTCGCCCATCTCGTGCAGGATCTCCCACGGCATACCGGCCGCGCGCGATTGGCGTGCCCCGGCCCAGGCTTTATGTGCAGCGGTGCGTTTCTGGGGATTGGCGGTCGTCGTCGTCACTATCGTGCCTGTGGTGAGGTCCTCTAAGCAAATGAGGCGCAAGCCGGTGACAGCGGGCGCATAGGTAAACCAGCGGTACGTATTGCTGGAGATCTCGTGCTCCACCGGGATGGTTTTTTGTGTGTGTTGCTGAGCCTGCTGCATAAAATATGAAAGCCCCCTTCCTGCTAGCGAGCTTCTCCATGTGATGGGGAGACATGGCCCTCCCTTGCGGGGGCCATGTCGAGGCGTTTTTGCTACTGTGCCTGGGTGCTACTTCGCTAAGTGTTCCATCTCAACAGATCGCTGCGATGGGGCAAGCAGCGCATCCAGGGTTGAGCGGCGGACACGGTAGGCCTGGCGCGTCCCCCGATGGGGGAGCGTGATGGCCTCTAGCACGCCATTCTTAATCCAGCGCCGAACGGTTGTGTCATCAACACGCAATTGCTTCGCAACTTCGCGGACGGTGAGCAGATCTGCTTCCTCGTGTACCACATGGCCCTCTTTCTTTTGTTACCACTACATGACGCTCGGTCCTTCCTGTGCGGGGGCGAACGTTGGACCGCATACGATGCCTATTGACTATAAGGACGAACAGCGAGTTTTTTAGTAACAAATGGCTGTAACTGCTGTTGCCGTCCGCTGACCGCACAGAAACGATGTACTTAAGATAACGCCCGGCTGGAGGCAAATGGGGGATGGGAGAGCCATGAAACCGTGTTTACTTATCCCCCGATCATGGACATTGAACGGTTGGCGCGCTTAAAGCGTTTGTCGCCGATGTGGTGCTTGAGTTCCTTGTGCCACACGGCCTGGCGTATAGCTCCGACGAGGAACTCGTCTGAGTCGCTGGCGCGCAGCACCGCACGCAGATCGGTCTCTTCGGTGGCGAAGAGGCAGGTACGGAGCTGGCCATCGGCGGTCAGGCGAATACGGTCGCAGGAGGCGCAGAAGGGCTCGCTGACGGGGTTGATGAAGCCGACTTCGCCGATGCCATCGCTGAAGGTATAGCGGCGCGCGGTCTCGGAGGCATCGCCGGTGGTAATCGGCACCAGCGGGCCATACTCGGCCTCAATGATGGCCTTGAGTTCGGCGCCCGTCAGGATGTCTTCTTTGCGCCAGATCTGATCAGCATCAAGGGGCATAAACTCGATCCAGCGGATGACATAGGCTTTGCGCCGGGCCAGGCGTGCGAAATCGAGGACCTCATCTTCTGAGAAGCCACGCATGGAGACGGCATTGACTTTAATGGGGTGGATAGTGGGATACTTCTCTAGCTCTTCCAGGCCTTCCAGCACACGGTCGAGCTGGTCGCGACGCGTCAACTGGGCGAACTTCTCGCGCACGAGCGAGTCCAGGCTCACATTGATGCGGCTCAATCCAGCCTCGGCCAGGGGCCTTGCCAGTTGTTTGAGGAGCACGCCGTTGGTGGTCAGGCTCAGGCTGTGCAGGCCGTCGATGGCACGCAACATGCGTATCAGCTCAGGCACGTCGCGCCGCACAAGGGGCTCGCCGCCGGTGAGCCTGATCTGCTCGATGCCGATGCTCACGGCGACGCGGGCCAGGCGCTCTATTTCTTCGTAGGAGAGGATTTCGGCCTTCTTGAGCCACGGCAGTCCCTCGGCCGGCATGCAGTAGGTGCAGCGAAAGTTGCATTTATCGGTAATCGAGATGCGCATGCTCTTAATGCGGCGTCCGTAGCTGTCAACAAGTTGATCCATGAAATGCCCTCCTGGTGAAATGCTATCTATACCATCTAACTATAGCACATTTTCGCCTGGACCGTCATAGTCATTGCCATGGCGGCCATCCCTGGGTTAAGATAGCTGCACTGGAATGGACCCACTTTTCGGGCCTGGCTACCTTTGACGCTTTTAGTACTCTATTGGAGACCGAAATAGTATGAATCGCTGGCTCTATGTGCTCTTATTGGCAGTTCCGGCGGCAGTTCTCGCCGAGGCCTTGCATGCGCCACCTCTTGTGTCGTTTGTGCTGGCATCGCTGGGCCTCATCCCGCTCGCCGGGTTGATCGGCTTGTCGACCGAGACGCTGGCGGAGCGTCTGGGACACCGCATTGGTGGACTGCTGAACGCCACCTTCGGGAACGCGGCGGAGATCATTATCGGCCTGACCGCACTGGCCGCTGGATTGCCTGAGGTGGTACGGGCGTCGCTGGCTGGCTCGATCATCGGCAATGTCTTGCTGGTGCTCGGCTCGGCTATGTTGATCGGGGGATGGCGCCACCGGCGGCAGGAGTTTGATCCGCGCGCGGCGGGCCAGTACGCGGCCATGCTGGCCCTGGTGGTGATCAGCATGGGCATCCCTTCGTTGCTGGCTACGGTTGGCGAAGGCACTCGTCCAGGAGCGGCCGTGGTGCGCGGCAACGAGTTGCATCTGCTCAGCATTGGGATTGCGCTGATCCTGCTGCTCTGCTACGCGGCGTACATTGCCCACTCGGTCTTCGGCCTGCACGCATTTAAGGATGCCCTCACTGTTCCGGCGCCCATTGAAGAGCACCAAGAGCCTCTCCCCGGCAGGTTGCTTGCAGGGAATATCCCCGTCCAGCCTCAGACACGGGCTGCTGGCTTTCCGGCGACACTGGCCTTATGGTGGAGGACCGTGCTCTGGCTACCCATCGTTGTCCTGGCCGGAGTGACGGTGGTTACGGCTGTGGTGAGCGAGGTACTGGTGAGCACTATCGAGCCGGTGGCGCACCAGGTCGGGCTGAATCCGTTCTTCGTGGGCCTCATCATCTTGCCAATTGTGGGCAATGCCGCCGAGCACTTCTCCGCTATCACCTCGGCCGCGCGCAATCACATGGAGATCTCGATGGCGATTACCGCCGGCTCATCGATCCAGATCGCGCTGCTGGCGGCGCCTATCCTGGTGTTGGCGGGCGCCTTCATGGGTGCGCCGCTCGATCTTAACTTCTCCCTGCTTGAGGTCGCGTTGTTCGCCCTGGTGGCTGGCCTCTACGCGCTGATCAGCCTGGATGGAGAGTCCACCTGGCTCGAAGGGCTGCTCCTCTGCGCCTTCTACCTGATCCTGGCAGTTGGCACCTTTTTTACACCGAACTAGCACATGTCTCTGGAGGTGCTCAGGCAAAATCAAGGCATGAGAGATTCACTATAGCGACGGAGAGCGTCGATATGCTCGCTGACGGTGTAGCCCGCATCCATGGTGCTGATGCTCATATGGGTGGCGCCGAGAGTGCGCCATTCCTCTGTGCGTTTGACCCAGCCATCAAGCGCGCCATCCCGTGCATAGACACGCCCTTCGATGCCGATCGAGGCAGGGTCACGTCCAGCCTCCTGGGCATAGCGATGCAAGCGCTCAAGACGTTCTTTCGCTTCTTCATCGGGTCCACCGTCCGGAATCCAGCCATTCGCCAGGCGAGCAGTTCGGCGCAGCACGATATCGCTCTCTCCTCCCATCCAGATGGGAATAGGACGTTGCACAGGCATAGGATTCAGCCCGGCGTCAGTGATCGTGTGAAACGCCCCGTGATAGGTGACGGCTTCTTGACTCCAGAGCAGGCGCAGCACCTCTATCTGCTCCTCAATGGCGCGCCCACGCATGTGAAAATGTGTGCCAAGAGCTTCATATTCTACCTCATTCCAACCAACGCCAACACCAAGGCGTAGTTTGCCATTCGTCAGGATATCTACTTCCGCCGCCTGTTTGGCAACCAGCGCGGTTTGCCTCTGGGGAAGGATCAGGATACCAGTGACAAGTTCCAAGTGCGTGAGCGCCGCTACATAGCCAAAGAGGACAAACGGCTCGTGGAATGGTTGCTGGCTATACGCCACGTCCTGGGAGTGAGTGGGTCCGGGGGATACGACATGCTCATAGATCATGATGTGACGGTACCCTAGCCCTTGAACGGCCTGAGTATAATCACGGATGGCGAGCGGGTCTGCCCCAATTTCTGTCTGAGGGAAAACGACTCCTATCTGCATAGAAAGTTCTTCTTTCCTGGCGCTAGCCTGGTGGTAGGTTGTATTGCTCGACAATGCGTTGTATCTGCACCTCTCTATACCATGCCGATGGGAGGAGCTGAAAGATAGAAACGGCTTCGTCAAAGCGTTTCTTGCTCTGGATGACCACTGCTCCAGCGAGTCCATCCTCCAGGCAGGCTACATATTGGTCGAGATCGTTTCGCATCACGGCAGCACGACCTTGATGATTGCGAATTTCCAGTCGGAATCTCTCAGGGATATGCAGAGATCGCTGAGAGGTTTCAAAGGCATCCCACGCGGCTTGAGGTTGTTGAAGATGAAGACACATCATGCCATGATAGAGCGCCAAATTATACGCTCCATGATCCTCAAAGCCAAAGCAGGGGTCCTGCTCTGGATGTGCTGGAAATGCCTCAAACGCAAGGTCGATGTAGCATTCTGCCTCTTTTTTGCAGGCGAATTGAGCCAAGGTGGCGGCTGACTCAGTGTAAATGTGTGACTGCACAAGTGGCGACACCTGGCCAATATAATAGAGAGCTTCCTGGTGGGTTTTCAGCGCCTTTTCCGGTTTCTGGGCATAGTGGTATGCTACGCTTAGTTGTAATAGCCCGGATGCTATTAAGTTGGGATCGCCTGATTGTTTTGCATACTCAATAGCCGCCTGGCACAGCGTAATTTTGCTCTCAATGTGGAGGTTGTGAGCAACAAGTATGCTTTGCAGTTGTACCGCTTGTGCGGCGAGGCCGGCTACTGCTGGTTGATACGGTGCGACCTCGTGCAGTCTGGGCAGAATAGTCCCAAGAAGCCTTGCAGCAACATCTAACTCACTTCCATCACTCAGCGCTCGGCACGTATTGAGGAGAGAGTCAAAGTGCTGGATAGTAGTGTCATTAATGGTGTCTGGCTTTACCGTGATGAGGGCTAATCGTTCCCAAGGTTCTGGATCAAGGAGGGAAGGACCAGTCACTGCTATCCCCAATGTCATTGCCAGTTTTTCCAGTGTCTTTCGCTTTGCCTGATCAAAGAGTGCCATAGTGCTCCCTGCCATTATTAGTTCAGAAAGAGCGCCAAATTCGTCAGACGAGAGATCCAGCCGCGTCACCTCGGACATAGCAGCGACAGGCATGCCAGGAAGCAGAAGTCCAAGTTCTTCATCGGTCGCTCCGAAAGCTTTTTGTAAGAGCCTTCTGGACTCAAAGTTCGGGTGAGTCTCTCCGCTCTCCCATCGCTGGTAGGTTCTCGGCGAAACCTGTGCCGCGTCCGCAGCATGCTCCTGAGACCATCCGTTCTTCATCCTGGCGGCTTTTAGCCTCTCATTCATAGCTCGCCCTCACTGATCACTCGCCCTGAGAAGTATATCAACAATCTCCTGTTTTCATAAGGGTACTAAAGGCAAAAAGAACTTTACGCGAAAAGAGTCGTGAAGATGTCATGTTTTGTAGACCTACAAGACCGTGTTTGTGGCGCCTTGATGACGCCTCTCCGTCGTGGTCAACGCTCCTCCTTCCCAGTACACTTGCGATGAGCAACGCAAAACCTGCACATGTTGCAAAACAGAAAACGGCGCTACTGATTGAAGTATAGCACGATGAACGTCTGAAATGCATGAGAACCGTGTAAAATTCGAGGAGGATGGTATGGACACAAGCATCAGCACCGTTGCCCAACTCAGGAAGCAGATCGAGGCAGAGTATAGCGCGGCCCAACGCGGGTTGGAGGGATTAGCAGTGACTGCCAGGCATCAATTCATTACGGCAAGGATGGAAAACATGGATCGTTATCACCGGCAACTTATTGAGCTGGTGGGAGAGGAACAGGCCATCCAGATGGTGGCGCAGGTATTTGGCACACCATAAGAGGAGGACAGAGATGGAAGAGGGACAACACCCGCTGGTAGTTACAACACGCATCGACGAGGAACGCAAGGCGTTCTTTACCACGTTTCTGGAACAGCATGGCTGTGAGGTGCAAGACCAGGGAGCGTGTCTGCGCATCCGCTTTCCTGAAGGCACACAGCGGGAAGCGACGCTGAGCGGGCGCGATCAGCGGTACAGCATCACCCTGCCCGACAAAACGCACCTGGTCGAGGTCTACATTCGCCACAAAGGATACACTATCCTGAACATCCCGGCCGGGGAAGTGGGGCGAGAGGCCCTGTAGCCGGCTGCCTGGCCGCGCATCCCCTCTGGAGTGAGCGGTCGGTCTTGGAAGAGTGTACCTTGTTCCAAGACCGACAGATGCATAAGTAACAACCAATGCTTGTAAACGGCGCTCCTACGCTGTGTCTCCCCTACTTACGGGGGTCACGTCACCTGCAAGCTCAGCCTGCGACCTACGCATCGTAATAGAGCGCGAACTCGATGGGGGTGGGACGCATGCGCACCTCGTCGATCTGTGAGCGCTTGAAATCGATGTAGTGTTCCAGCAGATCGGCGGTGAACACGTCGCCCTCCAGCAGGAAGGCGTGGTCGGCTTCGAGGGCGCTGAGCGACTCTTCCAGGGAGCCGGGAACAGAGCCGATCTCGCGCAACTCTTCCTTCGACATATGGTACAGGTCGTGATCGACCGGGCCGAAGCCGTGCTCGCTGGGCTCGATCTTGCAGCGGATACCGTCGAGTCCGGCCAGCAGCAGCGCGGGGAACGCCAGGTAGGGGTTGGCTGTGGCATCGGGCGGGCGGAACTCGACGCGCTTGGCTGATGGGCAGTCGGTCAGGGGGATGCGCACGGCGGCGCTGCGATTGCCCTTCGAGAAGACCAGGTTCACCGGCGCCTCAAAGCCCGGCACCAGGCGCTTATAGCTGTTGGTGGTGGGCGCCACCAGCGCCAGCAGCGCGGGGGCATGGCTCAGCAGGCCGCCGATGTAGTAGCGCGCCATCTGCGAGATGCCGGCATAGCCTTCGCCATCATAGAACAGTGGCTTCTCATCTTTCCAGAGGCTCTGGTGGACGTGCATGCCGGAGCCGTTGTCGCCAAAGATTGGCTTGGGCATGAAGGTCACCGTTTTGCCATGCTTGCGAGCCGTGTTCTTCACAATATATTTGTAGAGCATGATGTTGTCGGCCGTCTTCAGCAGCGTGTCGAAGCGAATGTCGATCTCAGCCTGGCCCGCCGAGCCGACTTCGTGATGCTGCGCCTCGACCTGGATGCCTAGATCTTCAAGGAGGAGCGCCATCTCGCTACGGATATCCTGCAGGGTATCGTTGGGGGCGACGGGGAAGTAGCCCTCTTTGGTGCGCATGCGGTGGCCCAGGTTCGGAGTACCGTTGCGGCCGCTGTTCCAGCTTGCTTCGTCGGAGTCGATTTCGGCGTACTGCACGTTGGAGGTCGAGTTATAGCGCACGCTATCGAAGATGAAGAACTCTGCTTCGGGACCAAAGTAACTGAGATCGGCGATACCGCTGGAGCGAAGGTAGGCCTCGGCCTTGCTGGCAATATAGCGTGGGTCGCGGCTATAGGCTCGCTTGTGCGCCCCTGGTCCGGGGTAGGCGATATTGCAGGTCAGGCTCAGCGTGGGAACGGCTGTGAAGGGGTCCATAATGGCGGTTGCCGGGTCGGGGATCACCAGCATATCGCTCTCGTTAATGGCCTGGAAGCCCCGCACACTCGATCCATCGAAGGCTTTACCCTCGGTGAACGTCTCCTCTTTCAGCTCGCGCAGGGGCACGCTAAAGTGTTGCCACATGCCTGGCAGGTCCACAAACTTGAAATCGACCATCTTTGCGCCACGCTCTTGGGCAAATTTCAGCACTTCTTCTGGGGTCATCGACTTGGCTCTCCTCTTTCTATCAATCACAGCGCCATCGCCGCTCGTTCGGCACGCGTTGCCAGGTAGCTATTTGGATACTCTGCATAATATGAGGACGTTTGCCTGAATATATGCCAGGGTTTGTTTCTTTCTCTATGATATGCTGCCAGAGTCGGGGATACTAGAGACAGTTTATCCGAAAGACCTGTATGGCATATTGTGCAAAATACACAAAATAGGACTGGCTATTGCACTACGGGGCGGATGAGGATATGATAGGCTGAACAATGCAAAGGAGACTGCCGTGGATTCACTAGATGAGCGCGCCTCTGTCCCACTGGCACCGCTACCAGTGCAGCGCAAACCACGTTTTGGCAGAACCAGGCGCTGGCTGCGCAGCCGGAGCGGACGGGTGGTCATTCCCGCTGGTATGTTCTTGCTTGGCATCATCATCGGTGTGGCGGTCATGCTGGTCTATGCCCTCTCGATCGCGGGGTCAGATACGACGCTGGCAACGTCTGCTCCGCCCGCCGGAGGGGATATCGTTGTACAGGTTGGTCCCGCATATATCACCCATCTTGTAGAGAAGAATATCCAATCCGCCGGCCTGCCAGGTACCATCAGTGCTATCCGTGTCACCTTGAAGCATGGCGCTCAGATGACGATTACCGGCAACGATCACTACAATATCGTGCTGGGTTTTGGCGTCACGCGCACATTCACCATCTTGCTTCAGCCCTTTGTGCGCGCCTGCCAACTCCAGATGCATGTGGTGCATATCGATATGGACGGCATTCCCGTCACAAGCTTCGCGCAGAACTTCGAGGGCCAGCTCAATCGCCAGTTGCTAGTCAAACCGAGCGGCCTCCCGCCGGATTTTGTGTACTGCACGGTTGCGGTGCGCACTGAGACAACAGGTATGTTTGTGGCGTATTCGGCGACGCCCATTCCGTAGAGCAGTGTTTCTTTGTATCGCCTTTTAGGAGCTTGCTTGTCGCGGCGCACATGATGCCCGTTTGATGAGAGGGGTGGCAAGTTCGATACGAACCATCTCGACCGGTTCATTAGCTATCAAGCGCAGCAGCGATTTGGTAGCGATACGGCCCATTTCCAACAAAGGCTGGTGAATCGTGGTCAAGGCAGGTGTGACCCATTCTGCATAGGGCATATTATCAAAACCAATCACACTCATTGCATCTGGTATGGTTATATGATGCTCATATAATGCTCTATAGACACCCAGACACTGCTCATCATTCCCCACAAACACGGCTGTAGGCGGTTCTGCCAATGCCAGGAGCTGTATCATCTCTTGATGCGCCCGCTCACCATGAAAATCGGCGAAACGTATCAGCGCTGGATCAACAGGAATACCCGCTTCTTGTAAGGCGAGGCGATACCCAGCCAGCCGGTCTTGCGTACATGGATGGTCAGGAAGACCCATCACGACGGCAATACGACGATGGCCTAGAGAGAGTAAATACTCTGTTGCCAGTTTCCCGCCAGCCCAGTTCGTTGCGCTCACCGAAAGATCCTCAGGTCCCAGTTCACCCCAGGGATCAACTACCACAGAGGGAATACCACGGCGGTTTAGTTCTTGTAGATAGAGGGATTGTTTATCGGCAAGGACCAGGATTGCACCATCGGTGGCCCCTTCGGAGAGCCGCTGTCTCCACTGCTGCTCACGTCCTCTGTGGGCATGTGTTGAAGCCAGGACAACGCGTATCTCTGTAGGCAGGAGGGCCTCTTCGACGCCGCGCAAAATCTCATATGCATAGTAGCTGTTGAGTTCTTGCCCAACAAGAAAATCGATCTGCCCACTCTGCCCTTTTCTGAGCGAGCGTGCTGCTCTATTGAGCACATACCCCTGTTGTGCCAGCGCCTGCTCCACTCGTTCACGTGTGGCAGGCGCCACATCAGTGCGCTGGTTGATTACTTTCGAGACTGTGGCGACAGAAACGCCGGCTGCAGCAGCAATCTGTGACATGGTCAGCGGTGGCTTCGCTGGAGATTTCGTCATAGCCCTTCCTCTTTTCGATAACCATTTCGCTGTTCTATACAACAATATAGCAAGTTATTTCCATTTATGTCAAATTTTCCCTGCTCAGTAAAGCAAAATCTCTTTTCTTGACGGTATCTCTTTTCTATGCTATGCTCTAAAATGTTAACAATTATCGCAATGGATTTCGAAGCGAAGGTGGCCATTTTAATGGACAAATTCCTTCACCAGAAACTCAGGAATTTTAGTAGCGTATGGCCGTCCGCAATTACGACATCGAGGAAAGGAAAGGTACCTGGTATGGATATGGATACAGTCACATCTACAAAACCTGCGCGTCGCTTGCACGGCCCTTTACTGTTCAGTGTGCTCACGGCTCTGCTCTGTACTCTCTTTCTGGAAGCGCTTGATAACACCATCGTCGGTCCTGCACTGCCGCATATCATCAGCCAGTTGGTAAATGCCCTCCGACGTGGGCACTTTTTGACCTCCGAAGTGAGCTTTTGCCCTCCGACATGAGCAGCTCAACAATTGGTTACGGGGGAAGCCGCTTGAGATGCGGATCGTTCCGAATCGTTTCTGTAAATTCGCACGCGAAATTTCCCGCTTTTGCCCGTTTCCTGCGGGCTGAGGTTTCAGATTAACCTGGTGAGATCGCTCCTTTTCGCCCAAAACTGCACCGAAAGAGAGGAGCTTTTACTTACATTCAAGCAAAATTTGCTCGTGAATTTACCACTGTCGAATGTGCGAATGTGCTTCTAGAGCCATGTTGCTCGACCGCACTAGCTGAGCTGCTCATGTCGGAGGGCAAAAGCTCACTTCGGAGGTCAAAAAGTGCCCACATCGGAGGGCATTTACCACCAGTTCCAGGGCATCAATCGTTATAGCTGGGTGGCGACGGGGTATCTGCTCACTGCTACTATCGCGATCCCCATTGTCGGGAAATTCTCTGACCAGTTTGGGCGCAAGTGGTTCCTACTGGGCGGCACAGGCATTTTTCTCCTGGGTTCACTTCTTTGTGGTGTTTCGCGAAATATGGATCAGCTCATTGCTTTTCGGGGGATTCAGGGGTTGGGAGCCGGTATCGGCATAACATTGGTGGCAACTATTATCGGTGATATCTTCCCGCCGGATGAACGTGCCAGGTGGCAGATGAGCGTCAATATTGTCTACGCGCTCGCTAACCTTCTGGGCCCAGGCCTCGGAGGCTGGTTCACTGATCATGGACCTCTGCTTCCTCCGCTGATCACTGAAACGACACGTTGGCGCTGGATCTTCTTCCTCAATCTGCCGCTCGGCATCATCGCACTGGCAACGTTGCTCATTCTCTTGCCCGCCACGCTCTCTGAACGCAGCCACTCTCTGACGGGACGGGAGGCTCTGCGCCGCATTGATGTCACCGGCGCGCTTTTGTGTGCGGGAGCTACGGCGTGCCTGCTACTGGGGCTTACCTGGGGAAGCAGCCAGACCTATGAATGGACTTCACTACAAGTGGGGGGGCATGTTGGCAGCTTCGGTCATGCTCTCATGCCTCTTCTTGCTGACCGAATGTTACGCTCTCGAACCTATCCTGCCTTTGCACCTTTTCCGTAATCAGATCTTTGCGGCTGACGCCATACTTGCGTTGCTGGTGTATATGATACTCCTCGGTCTGGCGATCTATCTGCCACTCGAGGCGTATGCACCTAGCTTCTTCTGAGCATCATGGAGCATGCCGGACGAAAAATCTGAGAGCGTGATGTCCCAACTGGTGGGAATGCGATCCAGATTGTGTAGCCAGAGCTGGCCGGAGCCGGTACCCAGTTCGAGCACACGACTGCCGGGTGGGATAGCAAGCTGATCGAAGACCCAGCGATACCAGTCGGTAGGATTAGTGCTAAAGCGTTCGTGGAGCTGGATACGGGCAGTGAGGTTGGCAGATGTATTGTATTGCTTGTCTAAAAGGTATTGCTGATTAAACATATCTGACATACCTGCTATTTCCTGCTTTCTTACAAAACTTGGGGATCGCGAGTTTTATATCCAGTGGCTGGATCGTCAGCGAAGCAAGCCACACTCTACGGTCGGTCATCACTGTCTTACGTGTACGCCTATGTGGCAAGTCATGCGCTACTCCAGGTCGTCGATGATATGTTCGCATGCCAGGCGCAGGGTCACGCGCTGTTCGTGCGAGAACTGCTCCTGCATCTGCTGCCTGGCCGCCTCCTCGCCATGGTAGCGCGCGGCGAGGCGATAGATATCGCGCTGGGCGGTCTCCTGTTCATCGATCAACTGCACACTGCCACTGATGGTGAGATAGTGGTAGCCATCCTCGACGCAGATGGAGACGCGTGGGTCGCGCCGCAGGTTGCGCTCTTTGGCGCGGCCCACCTTGGTGTTCATCAGGATCTCGTCACCATCAAGCAGGTACCACATCGTTGTGAGTTGGGGGCTACCATCGTGATTGATGGTAGCCAGGACTGTGAAGCGGCGCTCCTCTAAATAGGCCCGCGCTTTCGCGGATAGGGTGGCAGACACATCTCCTCCTTTACTGCGCGATCACGCGGTTAGGCTGGATTTTGCAGATGACGCGCACCTCGCCGGGGGCGAGACGCTGATAGGTCTCGTTGCCAGTATACTTTTTTGAGAGCTTGTTGATGTGATCGTTGGCCCCCTCTTCCGTGATCTCGACGATATGTCCGCGAATGGAGAGCCAGTGCCAGGGATTGGCGGGATCAACGATATCCAGCCCGACCTGTTTGCGCTGGCTCATGTTCAACTCTTTGCGCCGCCCCCTGCCTGTATTCACCAGGACATAGGTGCCGTCGTAGTCCACCCATACGGGAGTGACCTGGGGCGTGCCATCGGGCATTATGGTTGCCAGGTGCGCAAGCACCGGCTTCTGGAGCAGGTCTAACGATTTCTCTGGAATCTGTTCGGTCATGGAAATGGTAGCCTTTCTTACAAAACAATAAGCGTATCCGTAGGGGCGATGGCTTGCCCATTGGTTGATACTAAATAAGGGGAACGCGCGTGGTTGGAGCCGGGCGCAGGCCAGCGGCGCCCCTACACGAAATAAAGCGTCCAGCAC
>JALYTT010000255.1 GCA_030854145.1 Chloroflexota bacterium
GCGTAGGACCATCGGTGGTTGTCCTAGCATGGGCTGTGGTTGATAGCCAGGTTGTCCATACTGTAGCGGTTGGCCATATTGTGGCTGGGGATATTGCGGCGGCTGCCCTGGTTGGCCATATTGTGGCTGGGGATACTGCGGCGGCTGCCCTGGTTGGCCATATTGTGGTTGGGGATACTGCGGCGGCTGCCCTGGTTGGCCATATTGTGGTTGGGGATACTGCTGCGCTCCATATTGCGTCTGCGGCGCTGCTGTTGGTTGCCCGCATCCGGCGCAGAAACGCACGCCTGGATCATTATGATGGCCGCAGTGAACACAAAAAATGGCGGCTGCGCCCTGCGACGGCCCCGATGCCCGCATGTTCTGCCCACAACTGGTGCAGAAGGCGCTCTGGACGGGAACCTCCGCGTGGCAAGCGATACAGGTGTGGGTAATCGGCTGTGAAGGAGCGGTGGCGGCTAAAGCCTGTGTACCTAGCGATGTGCCACAATGCATGCAAAACGCTGCCCCTGGATTTACTTCCCCATTACACCGGGGACACGTTGTTGCATTATTCTGCGTTGCTGGCGCGCTCGCCGCTTGTACGGGCGTACCGCACTGCTGACAGAATTTTTTGCCCGTGACATCGCTGCCACAAGATGCACAGGTAGTCATAAGGTGACTCCTTTGTTCTTAAAAACTAGCTTCTTCTCTCACATATACCTGAACGCAGTGTAGCACAGTTTTTCCAATTCGTCGAGATGAATAGAAGGGTTTTCCTCCGATCCGCGCAGGCCTACGCGGATCAGTGATACACCTAGTATATCCCCGATAACGTTACGAAAACGTTATGGAATGCAGACATCGCGCCAGCTTCTTGTTACCTGTTCTCGAAAGTAACAGGGATGTGGTTGGCTCCATGAAGCACAATGCTGCTCACCGCCTCCAGCGGGTGATCGTTCACCACCTGGATATGCTGAAAGCGTTCCAGCATGACCTCGAGGGCGATCCTGGCTTCCAGGCGTGCCAGCGGTGCGCCCAGACAGAAGTGTATCCCATGACCGAAGGCGATGTGGCGGTTGGGCGTGCGGCGGATATCCAGGAGGTCGGGTTGGGCAAAGGCCTCCTCGTCGCGGTTGGCTGAGCCGATCCAGGCAAGTACCATCTGTCCCGCTTGCATCTGCTGCTCGCCAACGATGGTATCGGCCGCGACCCGGCGGAACATACAGCGCACCGGAGAGCGATAGCGCAGCACCTCTTCGATGGCGCCGGGCAACAGGGCTGGCTCGTCATAGAGCTGCTGGAGCGCTTCGGGAAACTCGTCGAAGCACAGGAAGACGTTGCCAAGCAGGTGTGTTGTGGTAACGTTGCCCGCTACCAGGAGCAGCACGCAGAATCCTAATAGCTCATCATCGTTGAGGCGTTGTCCTTCAATGTGGGCCGCCAGCAAGTCCGTCAGGAGGTCGTTCTGGGGGGCGTGACGGCGCTGCTCTAACAGGCGCAAGAAGTACTGGCCCATCTCCTGCTGAGCGTCATCTCCGCCGGGGTCTTCTACACCGACGATCACATCTGACCAGTGCTTGAAGTGCTGGCGGTCCTCTGTTGGGATGCCGAGCAGTTCCGCGATGACGATGACAGGCAGAGGATAGGAGAGGTCATTGATCACATCCATGCTACCTTGCCCGCCCACTGCGTCCAGCAATTCATGCACGATGGTGGTGATGCGGGGCGCTAACTGGGCTACGGTACGCGGCGTAAAGGCCTGGCTGACCAGGGTACGTAGTTTCCTATGATAGTGCGGATCGATGTTAATGATGCTGTTGCCGAGCGGCTGGTCCTGGGGCATCATGGCTGAGGAGAAGGCCTGGTGATCTGAGAGGACATGCTGGACATCCTGATAGCGAAAGACGTTCCAGAATGGCGATGCCTCGTCACGCGCGACGGGATGCGACTGGCGCATAGTGTGGTACCACGGGAATGGGTTGAGATTCTGTTCCTCTGGGAAGCTCATCAAGATCCTCGTTTCTTCGGTCAATCGAAGGCCATAAAGCGGGGGCATAGGCTGCAGAGGTAATTACACTTCTGCAGCCTATGCCCCCGCTCTTTCTACACGCACTCTCGTAGAGACGCGTTCCCGCTCACATTGCGCAGCTTCATCAGCGCCACAACTTCGAGCTGGCGCACGCGTTCGCGCGATATGCCTAGCTCTTTGCCAACTTCGAGGAGCGTGCGGCTACGACCATCGCCGATGCCGTAACGCAGGGTGACAACGGACCGCTCGCGAGGAGTGAGCAGGGCCAGGGCGCGGTGTAGTTCTTCGCCTAGCAGGTGCTGGGAGGCGGTTTCGGCCGGCGCCGGCGCCGAGCTGTCTTCCAGCGTGTCCGCCAGCGAGTGGCGCGCCTCGTCGTCTACCGGCGCATCAAGAGAAACTGGCTGCTCAATAACACCAAGTAAATCAACAACCTCATTCACATCTATATTGCACGCCGCCGCTATCTGCTCGGGCAGCGGGTCAAGCCCGTTCTCCTGTGAGAGTTGGGCCGCGACCCGGCGCACTTTGCGCAGGCGCGTGGCGACATGTTCGGGCAGATGGATCAAGCGGGATTGCTCGCCGGCCGCCCGGCTCACGGCCTGGCGAATCCACCAGGTGGCGTACGTGCCAAAGTGGCAGCCGCGACGGTAGTCGAACTTCTCGGCCGCGCGTATCAATCCCAGGTTGCCCTCCTGGATGAGATCGATAAGCGGTACCCCTGTGCTCGTATAGCGGCGGGCAATAGCAATCACCAGGCGCAGGTTACATTCGACCAGCCTACGTTTTGCCAGTTCATCTCCACTGGCAGCCCGCTGGGCCAGGTCGATCTCCTCGGCATGCGTCAGCAGACCCAGGCTGCGAATGTCGTGTAAGTAGCTCTGGAACGCGTCCTCGGCGCCCGTGGCCTGGCGAACCGCGCCGCCTACACGGGACCGGCGCGCACGAGCCGCCAGTTCCTCCTCGAGCTCGCTACTGTCTTCGCGCTCCTCTACTTCCTCAAGTACCGCGTCAGGGGGCTCATTCAGGGATGCATCCATTTCAATGAACGCTGCACCTAAAGGGGCAGAGAGTAGCGGCACCTCTCCGTCTCTATCAAAATCGGGCAAAGCGATAGCTGAAGAAGACGCTAGCGTCTTCTTTGATTGTGTCGTTAAAAGTGTTCTGCGGACATCGTGAATGGGCTCTGCAATAGCCATGATTCCACGCTCCCTTCGGGAAAATTACCGACAAAAGCAGCTGCCGGCCTCCGTATGGCCTCGTGGTCAGCACGCACACGCCAGATGGCACGTATTCTTATTGTACTCACCCTTATTAACCTCTATTTTACCGGAACAGGGTAGGTTGCGACATCGGGTGATTACCCTAAATCCAATCAGGTTCTAACCGTATCTTCGTGTCGTCGCTATGAATAGGGTGGATATTCCAGCGTATGCCGTCAGATGCCGCCCTTTTTTACAGGATCCATAGAGAGATACGCCATAAGGTAACGGATAGTTTCGCTATGTGACGCCCCTTTGTCTTCACTCTATGTGCCTGGGTGGGTATCACTCGCACACACGTCTCTCTGTGTCGGGTCGTTACTCATATGAGACGCCCGTGAGTAGAGCTATAGGTAATCAGAACGCCAGTCAGGAGTCGGACAGGTTAGACTGTGTCTCATCGAAGGGATCATGCACCCCGTGGCCGCGATCATACATAAGTTGCGTCGGATCATTGAGGTGGTGTTCGTAATCGGGGCGTTTCTCCCATTCCTTCAGGGTAGCGTCGGCGGCGCTCAGCGTTAGTTGTACGTGGTCGTTGCTTACCGAGGCAATCGCGCTATAGGGGATATAACGGTTAGTCGGGAAAAAGATGCCTTTGCGAACCAGAAAAGAATCCTCGTACGCTTCTGCTATATGCCCCAGCTCCTGGTTATCGGCTGTCGAGACCTGCATATCTTTGTGAATATCAGCTTGTGTCCAGGGCATACCTTGTCTCCATTTCTCAGGTGTTGATGTTCTTTGCTGCGGTTTTTTCTTCACTGCTATCACGCCTTATAGTAATCGAGGGTTTCATTCATGTGGCTCGCATAAAAGTGCTCTCTATATAAAGACGTTCCTTATCTGTACATCTAAAAACATTCTATTGAACTTCAATACTATACTAATAATAGGTGTATGTTATACATCTTTTCTGATCTTGAAATCCCCATTTGATGTGGGTTTGGAGGTGTGGTATGGAGAGATTTCTTGTTCATGAGGCTAGCAGTATTTCCCCCAGTAATCACCTTAATCCTCTGCGATGGGCATGAACCAGGTGTGTCGTTTTTCTGTGGAAGTGGAAGTGGAGGTACTCTATGCACATCAGCATGTTTAACGTTCCCAATAGCTCTCCGACGGTGGCCGTAGTGGGACTGGGCAGGATCGGTCTCCCGCTGGCTGTGCAGTATGCGCGGCATGGCTGGTCGGTGGTGGGGTGTGACAGCAATCCCCACGTGGTTGAAAGCGTCAATGATGGATCTTCCCCCATCCTGGGGGAGCCGGAACTGGAGACCGGGGTGCTCAATATGGTCGCCACAGGGCGGCTCTCGGCGACGGTGGATACGACGGAGGCGGTGCGGCAGGCGGCCGTAGTGATCGTCGTTGTGCCAGTGGTGGTTGATGCCCGGCAGGAGGTGGCCTTCGCCGCCGTCGATAACGCGACAGCGGCCATTGGTGCAGGATTGCAGCCGGGCACGTTGGTGATCTACGAAACGACGCTCCCGGTCGGCACAACGGCGCGGCGCTTTCGTCCGCTGCTTGAACGCGCATCGCACTTACAGGCGGGACGCGATTTTAACCTGGCATACAGCCCGGAGCGCGCCTCCTCTGGTCATGTTTTCCGCGATCTGCGCCTCTATCCCAAAGTTGTGGGAGGCATTGATGAACAATCGGCGGCGACCGCGAGGGCATTTTACAGATCGGTGCTTGAGGCTGATATTCTTACTATGGCATCGACTGATGAGGCCGAGTTTGTCAAGCTGGTCGAGGCCACCTACCGCGATGTGACGAGCGCGCTGGCGAATGAATTTGCCTGCTATGCCGGCGCGTGTGGCGTCGATGCTGCCGCCAGCATTGCCGCTGCCAATAGTCAACTGTATTCGCACATTCATGCTGCTGGCTCCTGCATCTCGGTCTATCCCTATTTTCTGCTCACCGGTGTCTTTGATGAGCCGCTGCCCCAGCTTCGCATGCTCATAGGTTCAGGTTCCTGAACGTGAAGATGCCTGGGCCGAAGATGGACGGGCGATCCTCGCGGTCGCCCTGCTGGCCTCGTCGTTCCACAATTATGTGAGGGCCAGTGGTCGCAGGTCCTTTTGATGTGTCAGGGTCGGGATAGTCTCGCTGGGACGGCCCAGGAGATAGCCCTGGACGCCCTGCACATGCATGCGTTGCACGAGGCCTAGCATCTCCTTGTCCTCAATGCCTTCGGCGATGACATAGGCATTCATCTCGTGGGCGATCGTCTGGATACCCATCATCACACTACGGGAGGCCTGCTCGACGAGAGAATTGACCACGACCGAGCGATCAATCTTCACGAAATCGACGGGCACATGTCGCAGCATCTCCAAGCCCGCGTTGCCTATGCCGGTGTCATCAAGGGCGATGCGAAAGCCCAGGCTGCGCAACTGCTTCACTTTACTAATGAGCACAGGGAGCCGGCCTATCGTGCGCTCGGTCAGCTCCAGCACGACGTGATCGGGCGCAAGATGGGCGGCCAGGGTCGCTTCGAGCAGCACAGCTTCTGTCATCAGATCGTGATCGAGTGTTTGTGGCGAGAGATTGACGAAGAGCAGCACATCGGCTGGCAGGGCGGCCGCGCGCTCTAGAATAGCCTGGAGGCAGATGTAATCGAGTTCATAGGCGATGCCTAGCTTCTCTGCGATCTCGAAGGCCTCCTGTGGCCCACTGAAGCCATATTCAAGGGCGGGCCGCGTCAGCGCCTCGAAAGCCAGCAGGACGCCCTTTTCGATATCCCAGATGGGTTGAAAGGCGATCGTGAGGTTGCGTTCGGCCAGCAAGCGCTTCAAGGCGTGGATCTTCGCTGGTGGCAAGAGAACCGCGCTCTCGCGGATATCGTCGAAGGGGACGATCGTATTGCGTCCGCGTCTCTTGGCCTCCGAGAGGGCAGCGCTGGCCTGTTCTTGTATCTCTGCCAGGTTGGCATTGCCTGGGGATGCGAGGGCCACGCCGATGCTCACAGTGGGACCCAGCAAGCGATGGTTGACCTCCTGGCGCAGGTGCTCCAGTGTGGTGAGCGCATCGCTCAGGCAGATATGTGGCAGGATCACGGCGAACCTATCTCCTTCCAGGCGGTATGCATCCTGGGAGAGGTGCGCTTTGCGCAGCAGGTCGGCAAGTTCGGCCAGCAGGTGATCGCCATACAGGTGTCCCTGCTCATCGTTGACTATCTTGAACTGGTCGATATCTATGATGGCTAAGCCGACCATATCTGTAGGTCTCGATGTCTGTGACGTTTGCTGGCCTATATGCTGCATGGCTTCCTGGTACGCCTGGTGATTTCCCAGACCGGTAAGTGTATCCATCAGGGCCATCTGCGTGAGACGGGTAAACTTGTCCTGGGTGACCTTCTTCAGGTGACGTTGATAGGTATGTAAAATTCTCCAGAAGACAGCCAGCAGGATGAGACAGCCGGCAAACACGCAGAGTGTAGCGAGAAAGATCACGTTCTGGGCCTGCTTCAAAGCTGCCAGGTTCTGAAACGCCTCCTGGCGCTCTTTTTCTGCCGCGCTATCAATCTGGTGTTGCAGCCGGAGAAATAGGGGCCCGATTTGTGTTCCACGAATGATTTTTGCCTGTGATATGTTGTGTGCATCGATAGCTGCAAACATGGCAATGGTGGCTGATTGGTAGAGTGTGTGCTCAGCAAGAAGGGCCTGGGCAAACTGACTATCCCGCGGGTCAGTAGCCTGAGTCAGGGTATGAAGAATACTGTTGAGCGTCGTGGCAGTGGCCAGTTGCGTTGCGCGTAAAGTGGTAGATGGCTCACTAAAGTATGCCAGCTCGATGGATGTCTCTTTGACAAGAGCGTAACGGGCCTGCTGGTACTGATCGTTCAGGGAGATAGATTCGCTCGCCCGGTTGACATATTGCCCAATAGTGGTCACAGACCAGATTGAGAAGCCTAGCAGAATAAGCAAGATAGTAGCTACGCCAAGGGAGGCGAGACGGCTCACTAGATATGTTCGTTTCATGAGAATCAATTTCTCTTTCTACACACTCACTTGCCATAGCTCTGGAGCGTTTGATTGCTCCTTCACCTTCGTATTATCGGCGTCTCCTGGTATTTCTGTAGGAACCAATGGCGGGACGCAATCACTGGTGGCCAGGCGTGTTCAGGCGATACCTGCAAGGGAAGGGAGCGAGGGATCACGTTGGACCTGAATGGAGGCTGCCAGGGCCTCCACAACCTGGGGGTCGAACTGTGTGCCTGAGCAGTGCAGGAGTTCACTTATGGCGGCCAGGGGTGTTCGGGCCTCCTGATAGGGCCGCTCTGAGATCATCGCTGTATAGGCATCGATGACGGCGAGAATGCGCGCCCCCAGGGGGATGTCTGTCCCCGCGAGCTGATCGGGGTAGCCTTGCCCATCCCAGTGTTCGTGGTGCGCGCGAATAGCGGGCGCGATGGGACGTAGCGCCGGGATATGACTGACGATCTCCGCGCCCACCGCGGCATGGGTTTGTACTACCTTCCACTCCGCTGCCATGAGCGGGCCTGGTTTATGCAAGATCGTAGTGGAAATAGCAGTTTTCCCGATGTCGTGTAACAGCCAGGCGCTAACGAGCATCTGCGCCTCGCTGGGAGGCATCCCCAGAGCGCTGGCGGTGTCCACAACGAGGTCCGTGGCCTGGTATAAGCGCTGGCTCATTGAGGAATCGTGGCTTTCCAGTAGCGCCACCAGCGCTTCGATGGTTCCCCGCGTGGCGATCTCTTCTCGTCCCTCGCCCCCAGACGCCACAAATTGTGTCCCGACAGGCAGGGTGAGGATGGCCGGGTCACCGGCGGCGCGCACCTGGTTGCGGCCTAAGCGCTTGGCCCTGTACATCGCATGATCGGCTGTGCTAATCAGGGCGTCCAGGTCTTGCGCATGCAAGGGATAGCAGGCCACACCAACTGAGCAGGTCAGGTGGATGCCGCCTCCGACAGTGAAGATGTGCTCGCTGACATCGCTTCTGAGACGCTCAGCAACCAGCAGGGCCTCGTCGACGAGCGTCTCCGGCAGGATCACGATGAACTCTTCACCGCCCCAGCGGCCAACAAGGTCTGTGCCACGTACGCTGGCACGCACCACACCTGCGCATTCTCGCAGAACTGTATCGCCCGCAGCATGTCCATAGCCATCGTTGAGGGCTTTGAAGTAATCGAGGTCGAAGAAGAGCATGGCGCAGGGCCGTTGGCTGGACTGATTGGGCTGCACTTCTTGCTCGAGCATGGAGAGCAGCGCCCGGTGATTGGAAAGTCCTGTGAGCGGGTCGGTATCCGCCAGCGTCTTCAGAAGGCCGTTCGCCTGGCTTAGTTGCTTGCTATAATGCATGGCCTCGCGTACTGTAAAGACCTGTCGCAGCATAATCAATGCCAGCAGGGCCGCTCCTCCAATATATACTCCCTGCTGCAAAGGTCCTTGTATGCCACTGCGCCAGCTAGAAAGTATCAGCAACAGAATGATAGGCACAAGGATATAGGGCAGCAGAGAGAGCCATAGTGAGGGCGATTGGACCTGAGCTTTCCCCAGGCCTCCGGTTGTTTGCCCTGCCTCGTCTGGCACGCGCGGGCGCAGCCCGGCGAACCGCATATAATAAGTGGAGAATGTGAAGAGTGCATAGGCGCTTATTGAGGTAATCATTGGGATACCGCTGAGAATCAGGGGAGCCGCGCTATTTTGTAAGGTCGTATACTCATTGATGGTATCGCTAATAATCAATGATGCGATTCCAAGTAACAGCAGCCATGTGGCAGGCCGTAGTTGTAGCCTACCGGAACTTGCTGTCAGAATAAGGAAACAGCAAAGCATGACAAGGTCACCGAAGGGATAGGCTGCTCCTAACAATTTGAGGAAGAAGGCCTGATGCCCCTGCAACATGAAAGGTCCCAGGACGAAGTACCAGGCCAGTGTGCAAATAGTCAGGATCAGCATCAGACTGTCGAGGACAACTCTGGAGGAGGTGGCAGTTGAAAGTGGGCGCCTGGGCAGGTTGAGCAGCACCAATATAAGCAGAGGATATTGGATCAAAAAGAACGGGTCCGCCCATGTTGGTACAAGCAGAGAACGCGGTGCAGAATTCGCGAACTGGATACTCTGCCCTATGGCTTGTCCACAATATACCAGGCCCAGCAAGAGCGGTCCGCGCCATTGGATAGACGGATTTTGGAGGTGGCTATGCGCTTGAGATGCCGCAAGATGTGTACGGGGAATGAGCAGGGCGACAAAGCAACTTATAATCCCAAAGATCACGCCAACGATGCTTATGGCAATATCTATCTTCGCGAAATTGGGGGGAAGCAGACTGGTGAGGAGTGAGCTAATGAGAATATTCAGTACACCGATGATGGCCGCTATGGGAAGAAACCAGTAGAGCGGGACAAGCAGGTGATAAAAACGATCATGAAAGCGCCTCATAAGTATGTCTCTCTCCTGGATTACCCGCTCTTGACCGGGCGAATGAGCCTGAACAAGCAACTATCTCTGCTATCTTTATTCGGCACAATCGCGTGTGACTTGAGGAGAGAGGAGGCAAGAGAGGGAGAGGTGCGGAGAGGGTAGGGG
>JALYTT010000256.1 GCA_030854145.1 Chloroflexota bacterium
CGTCTGTACCTTTGCCCACCGCCTCTTCAATTGTCCTGACTTTTTAGCGGTTGGGATCGTCTATGGCATCATTGGTATGCACATTGACATCGCCCTGGTGCTCAATACGGGCCTCTTCATGCTTGACAGTGTCCGTATAGGTCTTGGTCTCCTGGACCTGGCGCTTGCCAACGGCAACCTCTCCGGTTACCACAGACTGTTTTGTGACGTTGACCTGCTCATCGGTGACCGGGACGCGGATGACCTCATCCTGGCCGATAGGAAGATCCGATGCCTGGCCGGAGCCGGGACGACGCTCGATGTAGACCTCTTCGTGGGTCACGGGGACATCGATGCTCCTCTGCTCGGTGACAACATCCTTGTGGAGGGCAACCTCACCAGCCTGTACACGCTGCTTCTCTGCCTGAAGTACTTCTTCCCGTAGGGCCAGCCTGCGCCTTCCATCGGCGTCGAGGGCGTTTTCATCGGTCTGAGCGACGTTTCTATCGTACGTGGCATCGTTGGCAACCCCGGTGGTCGTTGCATAATTGGTGGTGCCAGTGGTCGCCTGACCAGCACGATTGCTCGCGTCGTAGGCGCCGTTGCGCGCTAGAATATCGTAAGCCTCCTGCTGGCGATCACCAGTGTCGATGGTCACAACGGTGCGCCCGGCCTCGAATTCGCTGTTGTAGTAGGCCGCCTCATCCTGTGCAATGCCCATACCGAGAAGCGATTCGGTGATCCCGCCGCCGCCTTTATGCGTGGAATATTTGATCTGGTTCGCATCGAATCCAGCATTCTCCAGTTCAGCTATGGCTCTCTGAGCACTGGCTTCGTCCTGAAAGACACCTGTGACAATTTTACGGTTGGCCATGAATTTCCCTTTCTAGTGGTTTCTTATCTCTTCAATCTATCCAGTCGCAACAGTGAGTATTTTCGCTCCGTTGCTAGCTCACTCCCTATGAGCGCTGATATAGCGTGCCAGTGCGTTTGTTTTGCGTGGGCACATTATGATTACGCACCAATCGCGGAAAAGGATACACAGCAATTGCAATAGTTGAGTATATACTTATCGATCTTGTGTAAAATACATAGTAGAAAGAACTTATAATAAGTAAAAAGGCAGATAGGGTGTTTGGGGTTTGTGGGTCGCTTGAAAAGGAAGGGGCTTGCCTGAATTTCAACATAGGCGCGGCTTCGCGTTACCAGGGCTTCTTGAACAAATACTAGAAGCCCTGGTAACGCACGTGATAAATCACGCAGCTACGAAGGGAGTTGCTGCTCGTTCAAGACAGCGAGCAGCCATTGCTCATCGTGGATGGGTACCCCGGCTTTTTGCGCCTTGGCTAGCTTCGAGCCGGCATCTTCGCCCACAATCAGGTGGTTGAGCGACTTGCTCACGTTGGTGGCTATGGTCCCGCCCAGTTTCGTGATGGTCTCCTCGGCGGCCGTGCGTGTCATGGTAGTGAGCCGCCCAGTGAGCAGGAAGCTCTGGCCTGCCAGCGGACCCGTGGCGACGTGCTGCTCGGCCTGCATCGTTAGCCCGGCTTGTCGTAGGCGCTCGATCAGTGCGCGGCTCCTGTCGTTTTGCAGCCATGTCCACAGGCTATGCCCGATCTTAGGACCGATGCCTGGCACCGCCACGATCTCTTCCTCGCTTGCCGCCAGCAGGCGGTCGATATCTCCAAAGCCCTGGGTCACGACCTGCGCCGTCTTCTCACCGACGTAGCGGATGTTCAGTCCGAAGAGCAGGTGCCAGAAGGTGCGCTGTTTGCTGGCCTCAATCGAGGCCAGCATGTTATCGGCGCTTTTCTCCTGCACGCCCTCAAGTGCCAGCAGTTGTTCGCGGCTCAGATCATAGAAATCGGCCACACTCTTGACATAGCCGATCCTGACCAGCAGAGCGCACATCTTCTCGCCGATGGTTTCGAGGTCCATGGCTCCCTTGGAGGCGAAGTGAATGACGCTTTCCAGGATCTGCGCCGGGCATTCGGGGTTGGGGCAGTAGGCCATGGCCTCGTCCTGCACGCGCATGATCTCTGTATCGCAGACGGGGCAGCGTTCAGGCAGGCGATAGACCTCTTCTTTCTCCGTGCGCCGCTCCACCACCGGCTTGACCACCTGCGGGATCACCTCGCCCGCGCGCTGCACAAGCACCCAATCGCCGATGCGCAGGTCTTTGCGCTGTATATCGCCCTCGTTGTGCAGGGCGGAGCGCGAGACGGTCACGCCGCGTATGTTGACCGGCTCCAGCACGGCGTAGGGGTTGACGGAGCCGGTGCGCCCGATGTTCACGCGAATATCCAGCAGCTTTGTGGCGACCTGGATGGGGGGGTATTTGAAGGCGATGGCCCAGCGTGGATCGCGCGCTACCGTACCCATCTCCTGCTGGTGCGCCAGGTCGTTAATCTTGATAACCACGCCGTCGATCTCGTAAGGCAGGCCAAAGCGCTCCTTCTCCCACTTGTTACAATAGTCCCACACCTCCTCCAGGCTGTGCGCCAACTGGATGTGTGGATTGATAGGGAAGCCCCATTCGCCGATGAGCTGCAAGGCTTCCCAGTGGGTACGGATCTCCATGCCCTGGAGATAGCCAATCTGGTAGCCGAAGAAGTCAAGGTGCCGGGTGGCGGTGATGCGAGCATCTTTCTGGCGCAGCGAGCCTGCGGCCGCATTGCGCGGGTTGGCGAACAGCCTGGTGTCTTGCATCTGCTCGTTCAGCTTCTCGAAGCTTTTAGTGGACATGTAAATTTCGCCACGCACCTCGACCTTCGCCGGGTGATGCTCACCGCGCAGCCTCTGTGGCAGGGAGCGCACGGTGCGTATATTGGGCGTCCAGTCCTCGCCCACCAGCCCATCGCCGCGCGTGGCCCCAATAGTGAGCTTGCCGTGTTCGTAGGTCAGTGCCATCGCCAGGCCATCGATTTTCAGCTCGCACACATATTCAAATGTGGCGTTCGGCAAGATATTCAGGGCGCGTTTATGCCAGGCCAATAGCTCATCCTTGCTGCGCGCATTCGCCAGGCTCAGCATCGGCACCGGGTGCCGGTGCTGGGACACGTCCTGCACCGGGCCAGCCCCAACACGCTGCGTGGGCGAATCCGGCGTCTGCAATTCAGGGTGTTCCTGCTCAAGGCGTCGCAGCTCTATCATCATCTGATCGTACTCGGCATCCGTCAGCGTTGGATTATCCTGCACAAAGTAGTGATAGTTGGCCTCCTCAATCCGGTGGCGCAGGGAGGCAACGCTGGCCTCAAGCTCTTCCGCCTCGCTGTGTCCCGCCTGCTCCAACGAGGGCGCCCCTGTTGCATCAGGCGACGAGAGTAGTTCGGACGTGTCCTGTTCTTCTGGCATAAGAAACGCTCCTACAGAGAGAGTGTAGTTATCATAAATAAGTATTCTTTTTAGAAGGCCTGGTAGTGGAATACCTGAGGTGTCCCCTCGAATAAGCCGTTGATATAGCCGCGCCATTGTGGGAAGAGCGGCCCGGACCTGAAATCTTCGATGTGTGCTTCGAGCGAGGCCCATATATTGATGATCATATACTGCGCTGGCTGCTCAATACAGCGTTCCACACGCGCCGAAATGCACTCAGGATGCTGGCGAATTATATCCAGCCCGTGTAAGATGGCCTGTCCCAGTTCATCCTCTTTGCCCGCTGCGGCGGTAAGTATCGCGATCTCGGTAACCATGCGCTTCCTCCAGATGATACATTGCGTCTTCCCTTGACCGCCCACGATTGAGCGGTCACTGCTCATCAGGCTTTATGGTACCATAAGGATGCAACGTTCTGTGAGCGGGTGCGAAGCTGAGAGGGTGCAGGCCTTGTCGGCGGGCAAGGAGAGCCGAAGGGGAGTTCGCCGACAAGGCGGATGCCCTGCTCCAACACGACATCGCGCTCCCTCTATAGTATCAACGCCTGCCCTGGCAGTCGCCCTGTTCCAAGGCAGACAGATCCTCTTTCGTGTAGGGGCGCCGCTGGCCTGCGCCCTGTTCCAAGGCCGACATCTTTTGCCCTCGGTCAGATCTCGCCCTATGTAGTATCAACGAATGCGCTGGCCTGCGCCCTGTTCCAAGGCCGACATCTTTTGCCCTCGGTCAGATCTCGCCCTATGTAGTATCAACGAATGCGCTGGCCTGCGCCCTGTTCCAACACGACATCGCGCTGGCATCGCTCGATAGACCTGCCATGAGATGATTACACATCCTGCGAGTCGCCCCAATCCTGCTGGAACGTTTGCTGGAGTGTGGTGATCACCTCTTGATCTGCGAGGATGATGCCCAGTTCGCGATTGTGGTCAAGCGACTGGGTGGAGATGTTCTCCGAGCCGACAAAGGCGGTTCTGTCATCCACGGCGATCATCTTCGCGTGCATATAGAGGCGCGCATCCTCGCGTACATAGGCGCCACCCTGTTTAATGACGGCAATGCCAGCGGCGTTGCTATCGACTCCATTGGGCATAGGCAGGATCACCTGCACCTGCACGCCGCGTCGGGCCGCGTCGATGATCGCCTGCTCGATGACGCTATCCTGCATCTCCTCCCCCTCGATCAGTAGCGTCTTCTGCGCGCTATTGATGAGCGCGGTAATGTCGTGATGCGCATTGACCGGGCTGACGACGAGGTTGGCATCGTTGAACTGAGCCTGGGTGCGGTCCCAGTCGGCCTGGAAGATGGCCTGCGCCGCCTGCACATCCGCCGCGTTGCTATCGACAATATCGTATTCCCGGTTGTGGAAGCTGCCGACGCCAAGGGCCGAGTTTGTGAAGTTGGAGGTCATAATGTAGACGATAGCGCCATCGATAAGCATACATTTCTCGTGTGTCAAGGCGAAGTCCGGGCTGGCCGGCTGCGCCTTGATGCCGGCCGCGCGCAGTCGATCCAGCACCTCTGTAGGCGAAGCGCTACCGCTTCCATAGGGGTGGGTCTCCAGCATAACGCGCACATCGAGGCCCCGATTGGCCGCCTCTTCAAGCGCTTTCATAATGCTGCGATTGGTCAGCAGGTACATTTCAACCCACACAGAGGCCTGAGCCGAACTGATAGCGTTGATAATAGGTTGTACCCCAGCCTCTGGCTCAACGAAGACGCTGACCCCGCTCACCCCCGCTCCCGGAGCGCAGTTGCTCTGACATGAGCCTGGAACAGCCCCGTTGTTGGACATACACCCGACGCACAATATACATAAGACAATACTTACTAAGCATATTCTGCATTTAGATATGGAATAGTGATATGCCACCTGCCTCCTCCTCGCCCATATTATTGACAATAACGTTATTTATGTCAATAATTTATCTTGTGATTTTAATAAGCTAATTATAGTATAAGAGACATATGTTTGCAATAGGCCCAGTATGCTAACACTGATGCGTTGTTCGCCTGGGGCAGTTTGGTCATGATTTTGTACCGGTGAATGCTCTGGCCTGCGCTCCGTCAGCTCGTGTCCTGGCAGCCTACGCCCCCTTGCAATCTAGCAATGTAGAAAAAAAGGGCCTGGACTCGCAGCGCGAGCCAGGCCCTTTCCGTGTAGGAGCTACGATCTTAGGGGTGCAGTGCCACATACAAGGGGGCAAGCACCAGGGTGATCGTGCTGAGCAGCTTGATCAGAACGTGCAGCGACGGACCAGCGGTATCCTTGAACGGGTCGCCGACGGTGTCGCCGACGACGCTGGCCTTGTGCGGCTCGCTCTTCTTGCCGAGGACAGTTCCGGTGAGATCGAGACGGTCCACCATCTCGCCCTGAGCATTCACGCGCAGGTAGCCGGCCTCGATGTACTTCTTGGCATTGTCCCAGGCGCCACCGCCGTTATTCAGGAAGAGCGCCATGACGATACCGCCCATGGTCCCGACCATCAGCATGCCAGCCTCGGCCTGCGGGCCAAGGATAACGCCGACGGCGATGGGGGTGAAGACGGCCACGACGCCGGGCAGGATCATGGCGCGCAGCGCGCCACGTGTGCTGATGTCTACGCAGCGAGCGTAGTCGGGATCAACGCGGTCGGCGGGGTTCTCCGCCATGATTTTTGGATTCTCGCGGAACTGGCGGCGCACCTCTTCGATCATGCGCTTGGCGGCGGCGCCCACGGCGCGGATCGCCAGCGCGCTGAAGAAGAAGATCAGCGTCAGGCCGATGAGGGCCGCGATAAAGACCGAGATATTGGCCAGGTCAACGTGGTAGACGTTGGGGTCGTGCTTGAAGGAGTAGAGCACATCCAGGTAGGCGCTGAAGAGCAGGAAGGCGGCCAGCGCGGCGGAGCCGATACCATAGCCCTTGGTCAATGCCTTGGTGGTGTTGCCCACGCCATCCAGCGCGTCGGTGATGTCGCGTACAGATTCGGCCTCGCCACTCATCTCGGTGATGCCACCGGCATTGTCGGTGATCGGGCCGAAGGTGTCCATGGCCAGGATGTACGCGCAGCTCATCAGCATACCCATGGTGGCAACCGCAGTGCCGAAGATACCGCCAACGTTGACGATACCGGGGTTGTTGACCAGCGGGATGTGGACCTGGCTGCCCAGGAAGAACGAGAGCGCCAGCGCGGCGCAGATCGCCAGCACCGGCAGCGCGACGCACTCTAAGCCCACAGCGACGCCCGTAATGATGGTGGTTGCCGGGCCGGTCAGGGTGGCGGCCGCGATCTCGCGCACCGGACGCCAGGTACCAGCGGTGTAGTACTGCGTGATGTACACAAAGGCGATACTCAGCACAATGCCCACGGTACCGGCGAGGCCGAACCAGACCCAGGCAGGAATGCCGGCATTGCTGGTAACGTGTGAATCATTCAGGAGCAGGAAGCTGCCCAGGAAGACGCCTATCACGGAGAAACCACAGGTGATGAAGTAGCCATTGTTGAGCTGCTTCATGGCGATCTCGCCGGGGTCGCGACCGGCAGCCTTATCAGGCTCGGTGACTATAGAGGGGCGAATCCAGAGCAGGCCGATCATGGAGGCGATCAGACCAAAGGCGCGCACGACCAGCGGGAAGAGGATCCAGCCGATATTCTTGGTTCCCAGGTAGAGCGCAACGCCCAGGATCATGGCGCCGATGTTCTCGGCCGCCGTAGACTCGAAGAGGTCGGCGCCACGGCCCGCGCAGTCACCTACATTGTCTCCCACGAGGTCGGCGATCACGGCGGGGTTGCGCGGATCATCCTCGGGGATATTAGCTTCAACCTTGCCCACGAGGTCGGCGCCCACGTCCGCGGCCTTGGTGTAGATACCGCCGCCAAGCTGCGCGAACAGGGCCACGAAGCTGGCGCCGAAGCCGAAGCCAACGATAAGGGATGGTGCCAGGTCCGGGCTTGTCAGGCCACCATAGGCCCAGAAGACGGTTGAGACGCCCAGCAGGGAGAGCGCGACGACCAGGAAGCCTGAGACAGCGCCACCGCGCAAGGAAACCATCAGCGCCTCACCCAGGCTGCGGGTGGCGGCGCTGGCGGTGCGGCTGTTGGACTTTACCGCGACGTACATGCCGATGTAGCCAGAGAGGCCGGAGCAGAAAGCGCCGACTAAGAAGGCCAGGGAGGTATGCCAGGCCAGGTTCAGTTTAGCTGCCTGATCGCCCTGACCGAGCAGGAATAGAACTCCCCCGACGACAATCGCCGCCACCAATGCAAGTGACCCGATGGTGCGATACTGCCGGTTGAGGAAGGCCATGGCGCCTTCATAGATGGCATTTGCCACCTTCTGCATGGCCGGCGTGCCGGTGTCTCGACGCAGCACATAGGTCGCGAGCCAGCCTGCGAAAGCCACCGCGAGGAGCCCTATGATGAAAGGGACCAAAATATAGTAACGCATATCCACAGTAAAAAATGCCCTCCTTAGGACAGGTGAGAATGAGCCAGTCAACAATGACCGCTGAATTACATCAGTTCTGTGAAAATGAAAACGTGGTGCCGTGCATAGAGGCGGTCCTCGCCATCCCCGGTCACCTGGATTCTGCTCAAAAAGCGTCTGAGTGCCTCCCTAGTGTAGCATAGTGTTTGTTCTCTGACAAGTAGAATGGTAACGGTTTCCCCAGGGAAATACCCACCCTGGGTCGGTATTCACCGTTGCTGATGGGATAGGCGCTATAGACTGCCCACTCTTCCCTGGAGAGCGGACCGTATCCGTCCAAGGAGCGGCACCAGTTGTTTCTTGCGCGAGACCAGGTCCTCGACGACCAGCGAATGGCCATCCGCTTCCAGTGTGGTACCCAGCACCTCGGCGACCGCGTGCTCTCCTCCCTGTATCAGCAGGCGGCAGCGCATATTGATGATATCCACGATCATGAATAGAAAGACGCCGTAACCACGTTCCTGAGCGAGCTGCCGCATCGTCGCCAGCAGTTCCTCTGAGCGCTTCTCGATGGTCGTGGGGCTGGCGGTCTCGACGGTGCCGATGGCGAAGCGCGTATCGCCGACAGGAAACTCCTTGAAGTCGGCCGTGAGCAGTTCTTTTGGCGTGCGTGCGTTGAGATCGACGGCCGCCGCCGTGAAGATCTCCTGCCCGAATTGCTCGATATCTTCCCCCGCGATTTCCGCCAGTTTCGCGGCGGTCCGCTCGTCGCGCGCGGTGGCCGTGGGAGAGCGCAAGATCAGGGTGTCATAGACCAGGCCGGCCAGCAGCAGTCCCGCCACTTCGCGAGGAATGGGGATGCCGGCCTCGTGGTACAGTCCTGCGATGATTGTGCCGGTGCAGCCCACCGGGTCGGCGCGGAACATGATGGGCTTGTTCGTGTGAACGTCGGCGATGCGGTGGTGGTCGATGATGCCCAGCAGGTCGGCCTCGTCGATGCCGCCCACCGCCTGCGATTGTTCGTTGTGATCAACCAGGACCACGCGCTTGGGGCGCGCGTTGAGCAGGTCGGTACGCGAGAGGTAGCCGACCAGCCGGCCCTCGGCATCCAGCACCGGCATGGAGCGGCGCCGGGCCAGTGTTGTCTGGACCTCGCTCATCAGATCCTCCGGGTGGCAGGCGTCAAAGTCGCGGTTCATAATATGTTGGGTGCTGATGCTCAGGTTAATCAGGCGCACGGCAGTAAATGTATGGTGCGCGGTGCTGATCACCATTACGCCGTGTTTGCGTGCCATTGCCAGGGTGCGCTCGGAGACCAGCAGATCGCCGGTAACGACCAGTGCCGCCGCGCCGCTTTCGATGGCCTTGAGTTGCGCATCCTCACGGTCCCCCAGCACAACCAGACAGCCCTGCTCGACATAATCGGCCATGGTCTCGGCCTCCATGGCCGCCACCAGCACGCGGTTGCCCAGCTTGCGCCGCCCCTCGACCAGCACGCGGCCGCGCAGCACACGTACCATGTTGTCCCGGTGCAGGGGAATGCGGTTGACGGACTGCGGATTCAGGTCGTTGAAGAAGAGCTTGGCGAAATCCTCGGTGGCGATAATGCCATGCACCTTGTTGTCGGCATCGATGACGGGCATCGAGCGGCGATTATGTTCCTGCAGCAATTGACCAGCTTCCAGTAGTGGCTGCTCAACCTCGGCGCAGATGACGCCACGCCGCATCACGTCGCGTACCTGGAGATAGACATCGTCCAGGGCCTCCGGAGGCTCAACCTGGAAGCGCTCAAGCACGAAGCGCACCTCCGGCTTCAGGTCGCCGTTGCGCGCGGCGATGGCCTCGTCTCCCTGTATTTGCAGTAACCGGGCGTAGGCATAGGCCGAGGCTACCGAGTCAAGATCAGAATTTTTATGTCCAATCACATAGATGGGTCTTGGCATCGTATTTATCCTTTAAGGCAGCTTTCTGGGCGGGACATCACCCCGCAAGGCAGGAGGTGCGCTCATCGCGTAGCGCGTGGCTTGCCTCGCCGTCCCTGTAGCCACCAGGAC
>JALYTT010000014.1 GCA_030854145.1 Chloroflexota bacterium
GGCTTGCCTCGCCCGTTCTTGGAACACGGGCGAGGCAAGCCATAGCCCCTACGCGGATCTGTGCAACAGAAGAAAGAAGGAAGCACAATGACTATTACTCGCCATCCATTTCGCGGCGAGGCCGATATGCCCCGTATCCTTGACCTTGTCGATAGTATGCCCCTTACCTGTCCACACGTCATTGATCTCCCCTGGCGGCTCAGTTCCCTCGCCATCAACGAGGGGCGCGATGCCGCTTTCTGGCAGGATAGTGGCGGACGGGTGGTGGGCTTCGCGGCCTGGCAATACGACTGGGCTGCGCTCGACTTCTTCATTCTGCCGGGTCCACAGCAGTCGGCTATCGAAGTTGATCTCTTCGCCTGGGTCGACGAACGCTTCCGCGAGCGCGACGAGGAGCGTGGGCAGCCACTCCCCTACTGGGTAGAGTTTCAGGATGACGATCAAGCGCGGCGGCAGTTAGTGGAAGAGCGCGGCTTTCTACACGACGAGGGCGACCGCTGCGTCCTCCTCCAGCACGCGCTCGCCGACCTTGCTCCTGTGCCAACGCCGCCGGCCGGTTTCATGCTTCGTCCTCTGGCAGGCGCGCAAGAAACCGCGGCCTACGCCGAAGTACATCGTGCAGCCTTCGAGAGCACGTCGATGACGCCAGGGTGGCGCGCGCGGACGATACGTATGCCCCAATATCGATCCGAACTCGACCTGGTTGTCACAGCACCCGATGGCTCGCTTGCCGGCTTCTGTATCGGCTGGCTCGTCCCTGAGCGCCGCGTGGCCCAGATCGAGCCAATCGGCGTCCATCCACGTTTTCAGCGCCTTGGCCTTGGACGCATCCTTCTGCTGGAGATGCTCCGGCGTTTCAAAGCGCAGGGAGCCAGCAGCGCGATCATCGAACCCTACACCGGTAACGCCCCGATTCACCGGGCCTGTGAAGCTGTTGGCTTTCAGCAGGCGCATACCATCCGCAGCAAGGGGAAGTGGCTGACCCAAACTACAGCCATGAAGTGAAGCTAGATCGTGCTGTAGGGCCGGTTGTGCCGTACGGCGAGGCTAGCCCATTGGTTGATACAAAAGAGAGGAGGCGCGGCTTTCGTGTACGGGCGCCGCTGGCCTGCGCCCTGTTCCAATGACGCGCGGCCTAGATTCGACCGGCGCCGGCAATCGCTACGACGCGGGCATAGGTATTGGCCTGCACGATGGTGGCGACCGCGCCGGTCTGGATGTCCAGCGCGTAGAGCGTCCTATCGCCGTAGAAGGTAAGCACATGATTGTTAAACCAGCCGCCTAACTCGAATAGCTGGGCAGTACTGGTCGCGAGCAGTTTGGAAGTACCCACATGCAGGTGCGAGCCTGAGCCGCTGATCTGCACTACATACAGCGCACTGTGACGGTTGTAGGGGGCCTGTTCATCGCTGGAGAACTCGACATAGACCAGGCTATGTTCGTCCGGGCTGAACAGGGGCGTGGTGACCCAGTGATAATTCGCGATGGTACGCAGGTTGTGCTGTTCGGGCAAGATCACCCGCGGGCCGCTCACCGCCAGCGGATGCCCGCCCAGCGTTCCCACGCTCAGGCTGTTCGCATAGGTCAGGGCGGCAATATCCTGGGGCACACTGTTATCGGTGGGGAAAGGCACCTCGCCCTCGTTCGTCGAGTAGAGCAGCATATTGCTATACGGCGAGAGCAGCAGCGGCCCCTGCTGCGGGTCCTCATCCAGGATCTGCACCGGCGTTGTGGCTGGGGGCGTGCTGAGGTCGAGCGCCCACAGGCCATTCTGCACCGCTTCGTGACTGCCACGATCATCCGTCAGGAGCAGAGTACCGTTGCCATGTTTGTCGAGCGTATCGACCATGGAGAAGACTCGGAAGCACGGACAATTCTCCGCCGATTGCTCATACACGCGCTCCGGATTCCCCAGGGGACCCGCGTAGACATCGATCAGGCCCTGCCCATCCGCCTGCTCGGTCGTCCAGGCGATCCATTTACCATCGGTGCTCAGGTCCATCGAAGTGATCACAAAATTGGGAGCCAGCGTCGCGATCTGCGTAGCCGTGCCGCTAAAGATATCGGTGAGCCATAGCCCGTTCCCGCTGTACAGAAGCTGACCTGCTGGGGTCAGGATAGGGCGCACAGCTTCGTTATACGTGTAGCCAGGAGTGGTAAGCATGCGCGGCGATCCACTGCCATCTAGAGAGATCATATACAGATTGTTCTGTTGTGGATTATGTTGATCCTGCTGTTCGTAGATCACATAATGGCCGCCAGGCAACTGCAAGGGGGCCACCGGCGCGTTATTTGGCGAGAAGATGGGGGGTACAGGTGTCGGCGTCAGACTCAGATTCGGGGTAGGAGTAGGTACTGAGGTGGTCGATGAAAGCTGGTCCGTCGGTGTGGGCGCGGTATGTGTGGCGGTAGCGGCAATCGAGGCCGCCCTCTGTCCGGCCGGAGAGAGGCTATAGATCAGCAGCCCCGTAAATAGGGTGAGAAGCAAGCAAATAAGGACGAGCAGGGAGATAGCCCCTACTATAGAGAGCCGCGTATGTTGCTGGGGCAACGGTTGCGAAATATGTGGTAGCGGCTTACCTGGTGGGTCAATTACGTTCTGTGTCAATGCTCCTCCTTTCTCCTACATACGCAGGCGAGGCAGTGTCGGCGGGCAAGGGGAGCCGAAGCCGTCGCCCCTACGCTGACTGGTCTACTCGTGGCGCCAATGAGGAGTCCTGCGTTGACGCGATGCGTGCTTTGGTGGCATGGCGCGCGATGAACGCGGCCGTTTTAGCGAACACCTCATCGCGGTCGTGATCTTTCATAATCACATGATACGAGCGATGGAAGATTACCAGGTGCTTTTCACGCGAACCTATGTGGCGATAGATCTCCCTGCCATCACGGGCCGGAACGACATGATCATAGATGGAGGCCATAATGAGCGCTGGCGCGGTAATATGCGGCAACTCGGTGCGCAGGTGCGGCAAGAAATTCATCAGGCTTTCAACCGGCGACAGAGGTGTCCAACGGTAATCACGCTTATAGCGACGGCGAGCCTCGTGATCGCGCACATCTTCGCGCAAAGACGGTAACATCGGAACAACGCGCTTGAGCATACGAATGAATGGTAGGGTCCAGGGGTAGAGATGAACCGGAGCGCACATGCTTACCACGCCAGCGACCTCTTCATGGGCGGCAATATGCAAGATCAACGCCCCTCCCAGCGAATGGCCAACGAGGAACACCATATCACAGCGCTGCCTGAGATCGGCCAGTTCATCGCGTACCGCCTGCTCCCAATGCTCCCAGCCCAGCGGCACCAGTTCGCGCACATGCACGCCCACACCGTGACCTGGCAGCGATACATTATGAGTCACCATGCCGCGGGCCTCAAGATATTTCGCCAGCTCGGCCATATCGTTCAGGTTCCCATTCAACCCATGCACAAGCAGGACGCCCACGATAGGCAACCCTGTCGAGGCAGTAGAGGATGTATCTTCTGGCATACGAGATATCGTCATTGCTGGTCCCTGTTTCCTTGCGCTAGTGAACGGCACAGCCGTGTCTCTTCTGCGCTGCTATTCCCTCATCAGATGTTATCATTGTATACCAATCATCATACCTCTGACAGCAGGCTTTCGGCAAGGCCAGCAAGCAGTGAATGTCTAGCTACACGAACCGGAGGGGGCGGATCCTGGCGAGGTCATGCCATTGGGGCTAGTTGATAACACTATGCCATTGCCGGGGAAGGTGTGATCGGGATAGAGGGTACCTGTCACTGTCCAGGTGTAGGTTCTCAGGGTCACACCCGGTCCGACGAGGACACTGGCATTGGTGCTGGAGCGTCCATTGTTCGTTGTCCACATAAAGTGGATGGTGCCACCCGGACTGTTGGCCACGATGTGGAAGGTCGTGGTATAGGTTAGCGTGATAGAGGTATTGCAGGCCCTGCCCGCAATTGATGATGGGCTGACTGAGAGGCCGATGCTGGTAATATGGAACGCGGCGGTATTATGCTTGCAGGTACCCGCTGGCGTGGCCTGCGAGGAGGTCATAGTACTGCCCGCGTTGGTAACCGAGAGCGAGCCATGCACATAAGACGCGGAGTCGGGCGCGACCGTCACACTACTGAACGTATATTGGATGGTTTTGCTGGTGTCACCGGCTTTGAAGGTTATATTGCCACTGGTGCTTTTATTGATGATATTCCAGATATAGCTCATGGTGCCACCGCTTTGGCCGGCATTCACAGTGACGGTAGAGGTAAACACAAAATTGACCGTGGAGCCACAGGTAATGCCAGAGAAACTGCTGGGACTGACCGTCGTTGTAATACCGGCTATATGAATTGGCACCGTAGCCGGGGTAGAAGCAGAGGTCGGGCTTGCCGCGCTTACCGGAGCCGTCGCGGTCGGCGTAGCTGAGCTACCGGTATCCGAGCCGCAGGCCACCAGAGCCAGCGCCATCAGGCAGGTAAAAATGATCATGAATACTGAGCGCTTCAACATACAAGTCTCCTATTACATGTCCAGCTATGGATAAATGAATGCTTTTAGGGAATTCCTAAAAGCCGAACCTATAGTATCATAGGTGGAAGGACGGATTCTATAGAAATAGTCACTACTTTTTTGTGGACCACGCGACACATTGCCCTTTCTTGCCACCCATGGTATAGTCGCTCTCATAACACTGTCTTCATTGACATAGATCCAGAATTTGCAGTATCGCATCTTTTTTTGTTTGAAGGAGATAGATTTTCGATGAAGTTCTCGACAAAGGCCATTCACGCCGGCCAGGAACCGGACCCCTCCACCGGCGCGATTATGCCGCCGATTTTTCAGACTTCGACCTATGCCCAGGCCGGGCTAGGAGATCATAAAGGCTACGAGTATTCGCGTACTGACAACCCCACACGCACCGCCCTGGCAGAGTGCCTGGCGGCGCTTGAAGAGGGTCCATATGGGCTGATCTTCGCTTCAGGCATGGCGGCTGAAACCGCTATTCTCAGCCTGCTCAGCGCGGGCGACCATGTGATTGCCTGCGATGACCTCTATGGTGGCAGTTACCGTATCTTTGAGCGGGTCATGCGGCGCTATAACGTCGAAACCAGCTATGTGCCGGCGCACCACCTGGCGGCCTACGAACAGGCTATTCGCCCGAACACCCGGCTGATCTGGCTGGAGACACCCACTAATCCGCTGCTCAGGCTGGTAGATATCGCGGCGGTCGCGGAGATCGCTAAACGCCATAACCTGCTGCTTGTGGTAGACAATACCTTCGCCAGCCCCTATTTCCAGCAGCCGCTGAAACTGGGCGCGGACATCGTCGTTCACAGCACTACCAAATACATCAACGGACACAGCGATGTCATCGGCGGCGCGCTGGTAACCAACAAACAGGAGCTACACGAGGCCATCAAGTTCTATCAGAACGCGGCGGGCGGCGTGCCATCGCCTTTTGATTGCTGGCTCACATTGCGCGGAGTCAAGACGCTGGCGGTGCGTATGCGCCAGCACGAGGAGAACGCGCGCGCCGTCGCCGGTTTCCTTGTAGAGCATCCACGCGTGGAGAAGGTCTACTATCCGGGCCTGCCGTCGCACCCCGATCATGAGCTGGCCAAACGCCAGATGAGCGGCTTCGGCGGCATGGTCTCCTTCCAATGTAAAGGCACGCTCGCCGATGTCGAGCGGGTGGTACGCCGCTTCAAGATCTTCACGCTCGCCGAGAGCCTGGGCGGCATCGAGTCGCTGGTCTGCCATCCCGCCAGCATGACCCACGGCTCCATCCCCAAAGAGATACGCGAGGAGCGCGGGCTGACCGATACCCTGCTCCGCCTCTCTGTGGGCATTGAGGATAGAGATGATCTGCTCGCGGACCTGGAACAGGGGCTGGCTTAGAGCACGAGGCAGGGCCTGAATGCCCTGCCTCCTCATATATAAGTGGTATGCATGTGACGTATTAAGGTAATAAACGTATATATTATTAGAGACCCTATTTTTCTCTATCATACCTACGGGCCTTATAAGGCAGGAGGCGGTCCCGGAAAATGAAACAACGTGTAGTTTCTAAGCGGCCTATTAGCAAAAATATACTGGTCGTATCACTATCATTACTGATAATGCTTCTCTTGAGCGCGTGTAATGGTGATCCACAGACCCAACAGAAGGCAGACCAGAACAAGACACAGCTTGATCGCCAGATCGTCCATGCGCAGAGTATTGGCGTGCCCGATTCTCTGTTACAGCCGATCATCCATCAAAAAACGCAGTTGAGCGGCACAACCGCGCCACTCACCGTCTTCAGTGATCAGCCGGCGACCGATTATTACTCTAACCTGGCACAACGTTACCAGTTGCTCTCAGTCCAGGTGCGCGGTCTGGAGTCCCAGGCCACGCAGCAGCTTGACTACCAGGCATCACTCGACCTCCAGACCTTCGAGGGGGCGCTGACACAGCGGCAGGGCCAGGGCTTTGTCGAAGCCAAGATTTTCCAGGACCAGCTTACCAGGGACCAGAACCTCCTCGCCCAGGCGCAATATCCAAAGGATTATGTAAAAATCAGCGCGGACGCGAAGAATGGCATACAGGCGCTGCACCTCATGGGGCCTGTGAATGATCTCCTGACATCATTCCAGCAGACCATCCACCAGTTGCAGCAATCACGCCTGGATACGACGGCTCTTAACCAGGAGGCCGACGCTGACCTCCAGATTTTCCGGGGCGCCAGCACCGCCGAGGCGTACCAGCAGCTCCTCGACCAGTTGAATACGCATTTGCAGCAAACGGTGGTGATCTCAACGCAGGCCATCCCTTACGTTGGAGCTGCCAAGCTCCAACAGTTCAGCGCCGATATCGACCAGGCCAAACAGTATGGGCAGAACATCAGCACGTTCCAGCAACGCCTCGACGCCGATAAGACGGCGCTTACCCAGGCGAAAAGCATCGGTGATTTTCTCAAGGTCTCCGCGCAGATCGATCGCGATATCGCCTCCATCCAGTTCCCGCTGTACAGGGGCAAAGCCAGCTACCTGCTCCAGCAATTTCACCACGAGGTAACAAGCTGGGGAACTGCGCACCAGTATCACGACGCCTACAATGGGGCCTCCTATCACCTGGACTACGAATACGACGCCCAGGGCATTGGCTCGGACGCGGATATCGCCGTGCAGACGGCGCAGACGCTCGATGACTATAAGGGAGCCATCGACCTCGTCACCATCGATACGCGCCACCTGCACGCTATGGAGACCGATTATAGCGATAAAACTCCGTGGAACCAACCCCACGCGACCGATATGCAATTGATGAACCATTATGGCCTGATGCAGGGCCAGGTGATCGTGGTCTCGCTGATCGAGCAGACGCTGCGCCTCTACCAGAATGGCAAGCTGGTCAACGCGTTCCACGTTACCACCGGGCAATACCTGAAGCCCTCGCCTCCGGGAGTGTGGCATATCTTCCTGCGCCAATCGCCGACAAAGTTTAAATCGAGCGAGCCTAAGGGTTCGGCATTCTGGTACCCGGACACCAATATCAACTATGCCATGGAGTACCATACCGGCGGCTACTTCATCCACGATAGCTACTGGCGCTACAACTATGGTCCCGACACCAATTTCCCGCACGCCGACGCCAGTGGTGACACGCTATTCTCAGGCAACGGCAGCCACGGCTGCATCAATATGCAGGAACAGCAGGCGGCCTGGATGTACTCCCACACAACATATGGAGACGCGATGATGATCTACTAAGCGGCCTCGCCCCTCCACCGATTTCATCTTTTCGAGAACAAGATGCAAGGGGGGGTAGGGGCGCTGTTTGACATTTCTATCTTACTTCTGCTATAATCCATGAGCACTCAGTCCGACGAAAAGTCGGCATTTTTTCGTGAAGCAGCCCGGAGCGGGGCCGCTGTTTTGGGGAGGATTTGTACTTACATGCCCAATAATCCCTCTGCGGAAAAGCGCATGCGCCAGGAGCGGAAGCGCCGCTTGCACAACCGCATGATTAAATCGACCGTGAAAACGGAAATAACCAAGGCCCGGCAGGCGATTGGCGCCGGGACAGATAGCGCCGAAGTAGCAGTCCGCAAAGCCGCCAGCGAACTGGACCGCGCGGCCAAAAAAGGGGTCATTCACCCCAATAACGCTGCTCGCCGTAAGTCGCGTTTGATGAAGCAGCTCAACGCAATCAAGTAGTTCGCGCGCCGAATGCTCCGCCAACACACGAGTACTCTCCCGCCGACTAAGTACGAGGGACTGAGCAGGAAGCGCACAGGAAGGTATAGGAAGAATGGCTGATAAACAGGTTATAGCCAGGCCAGCGGGAAGAGCGTTGCTGACTGCGGTCGAAGGTGAACAGGTCCGTAGCGACGTACCGGAAATGAAGTCAGGCGATACCGTACGCCTGCAAGTACGGGTTGTCGAGGGGAACCGCGAGCGCCTGCAACCCTTTGAGGGCATCGTGATCCGCCTGCGCGGCGGCAGCATCAATCGCAACTTTACTGTGCGTCGTATCGCTTCGCATGGCATTGGCGTCGAGCGCACATTTTTGATCAACTCTCCGCGTATCGAGAAGATCGAGGTGCTGCGCCATGCACGCGTGCGCCGCAAGCAGCTCTACTTCTTGCGCGGTCGCTCAGGCAAGGCCGCTCGCCTGAAAGAACTTCGCCCGGTGAAGAAGGAAGAGGCTGCCGCCAAAGCCGCGCGACTTGCTAGCGTTGCCCGCACAACCACGAGCACACGTGAAAGTGTCAGCGAGTAAGGCGCAAGAGCCAACCGTGGAAGAAGAGATGGCCCTGTTGCTACAGGGCTATCATGCTATTGCCGGACTGGATGAGGCAGGGCGTGGCTGTCTGGCCGGTCCTGTGGTAGCCGCGGCCGTCATTTTGCCGCTCGACGAGGAACACCTGCCTTGCTTCGTGGGGGTACGCGACTCCAAGCAGATGACGGCACAGCAACGAGAGCGCCTCTACACGGTTATCATGCAAGAGGCGCTGGCGGTAGGCGTGGGCATCGGCTCCGTTGAACTCATCGATGAGCGTAATATTTTGCAGGCCACCAAACATGCCATGCGCTCCGCCCTCACCCAATTGGCGCTGGCTCCCGATGCCCTGCTGCTCGATGCCTTGCTCCTACCCGATATCCCTTTGCCGCAGCGATCTATCATCAAGGGGGACGCGCGCTGCCTCTCCATCGCCGCCGCCTCGATCATCGCCAAGGTCACGCGCGACCACCTGATGCTTGAACTTCACGAGCGCTATCCCGCCTATGGGTTCGCTCGCCATAAAGGCTATGGAACCGAGGTCCACCTGGCCGCCTTGCAGGCACACGGGGCCACCCCGCACCATCGCAGGAGCTTCGCGCCCGTCCGCGAGCTGTTTGGCTTGTTTTCTTCTGCCCAGGAAAACACAAACGCGCAGGGATGAGGCGTACAGGCTAGATGTGTGTGCCGCATCTCTATACATTTGTGCTATACTCTCAAGCGGGGAGACGGCCCGGCAAGGATCGCCCCTATAAATACCACCATATCTGAGAGGTCCCCATGCCCGATTATATCTGGGGTCGCAATCCTGTCTTAGAAACGCTGCGCTCGGCGCGCCCGGTCAGACGTATTTTACTGGCGGAGGGGCAGCGTGAGGCGCCGGCAGCAGCAGTGGCCACGATTCTGCAGGAGGCGGGACAGCAACACATCCCCATTGAGACCGTGCCACGTTCGCGGCTCGACCAGTTGAGCCACGGAGCCGTCCACCAGGGCTGCCTGGCCATCGTCGACGCGCGAAGATACGCCACGATTGCTGAGATGCTGGCCTACGCCGCGCGTAAAAATGAAGCCCCCTTCCTGCTCATCCTGGACGCTATCCAGGACATCAATAACCTGGGTTCGCTGCTGCGCAGCGCGGAGGCCGCGGGCATCCACGGCGTGATCATCCCAGAGCACCGCGCCGCCGAGATCACCGCGGCCGTCGTCAAGACCTCCGCCGGCGCCACCGAGTACCTGCTGATCGCCCAGGAAACCAACATCACGCGCAGCATCGACTCCCTGAAGAAGCAGAATATCTGGGTCATCGGGCTGGCCGGGGAGGCCAAACAGCTCTACTATCAGGCCGATCTCACCGGCGGCCTGGCCCTGGTGGTGGGCAACGAGGGCAAAGGCATCAGTCGCCTGGTCCGTGAGCACTGTGACCTGCTTGTTCGCCTCCCCATGCATGGTAACATCAATTCGTTAAATGCCGCCGTGGCCGGCAGTATTGTACTGTACGAGGCGTTGAGGCAAAGAAAAGCGTGAAGTGGCTGCACTCTGGCCTGCTTCGCAGGTTCATCATCCTGGTAGCGCTGGCAGGGATCTTGCTGGCAGTTGATGCTCTGTGCTATCAGGCCACGTTCCCGCTGGACGTTGATGTGCGCAACGGTACGGCAACACTCTCTGCTGATGGCACGACTACCTCTCTTGGCGCAACCACGGCCCTCACTACATTGCAGTTCGTCTGGTACGATCCAACCATCCACGAGTATCAACTCGATGGCAGCGATAGCACCAACAACTACTCGCTCGATACAGGTTATCTAAGCCAGGAGGCCACGTCGCCCTATTATCTTTTCCAGTCCTGGATGCGCGACCTGGATGGCACGAGCCGCTGGCGCGCTGCGCAGATATGGGCCGATGGTCGCCTGCGCACGCAAAGCGACTGGCCCGCGAACGGCGCCAGTATCTCACTGCCGCCTGCCAGCACGCTACACATAAGCGTACTACTCCAGCGCCCTGAAACGCCTCGCACGCTGAACCTTGTCGCGGCGAATGGCAGCATCCTGCACATCACGATTGACCGCAACGATCGCCACATCGCGGTGACGCGCTTCGAGCCAGGAGTAGGCGATAATCTTCCAGTGGCGAGCACGTTTTTCCCTGCGGATGCCGCTCCCTTCGCGGCAGAGGTCATCGATACTATTGCTCGCACGCTGCTTGCGGCGGTGCTGGTGCTGCTGCTGGTGATGATGGGCGAGGCGTTGGTAGCTGTTGTGAGGAAGAGGTTCTGGATAGGTGATGTAGAATATGATGAGTCTACAGGGCGCGGGCCAGCGGCGCCCGTACACGAAAACGGCCGGGCCGGCGGCGGGTTATGGGGTCGGGGGTGGCACGCGTTGACGGGGGCGCTGCATCCAGTAGCGCTTGTCATGCTGGGCCTATCCTTGCTCTATGTGATATGGATCGCGGTGGTGCAGTACAACGGCGAGCCACATATCTTCGATGCCAGCGCGTATCTCTTCGCGGCGAAAATGTACGCAACCGGGCATCTCTCTGTTCCGATGCCACCAGCGGCGGAACTATTTCCCGGACCGTTTATGATACAGTTTCATGGGCGCTGGTTCGCACAATACGCGCCGGGCACGGCTCTGACACTGGCACCGGGCGTGTTGCTGGGCGTGCCGCACCTTGTCGAACCTATCCTGGGCACGCTCGCGCTGCTCGGCACAGGCCTGATTGCGGCGCGGCTCTACGACCGGCGCGTGGCCAGCCTGGCGGTGATCCTGGGCACGCTCTCACCCTTTTATAGCTACCTCGCGGCAAGCTACCTGAGTCATGCGATTGCGCTCTTCTACCTGGTGTGGGGCCTGTGGGCGCTGCTGCGGTTCGCGCAGGGCGCGGCCTGGTGGCATATGCCCCTGGCGGCTGTATTCTTTGGTATGGCTGGGCTGACGCGTGACCAGGTGGCAGTGCTCTTCGTGACGATCATCCTGGCTGGAGTGCTGCTGCTCTCGTGGCGGCAGGTGTACTCGGAGTGGCGGCGCTGGATCTTGCCGGCCCTGGCCTTCGTCGCCGTCGCGCTGCTCTTCGTGGGCCTCTCCCTGGCCTTCAACGCGGCCTTGACAGGCAGTCCCTGGCTAAGCCCACGCCAATTGTTCTTCGCGGGCGACCACTGGGGCTTCGGCATGGGCGTGGGCTTCTATGGACAGCATACCATTGCGGCCGGACTGGTCAACCTCGATGAACTGCTGACCATCCTGGCAATCGACCTCTTCGGCTGGCCCTTTTACCTGACGCTGGCCTTCATCGCCATCCTGTTTCTGACACGCAAAGCCAACGGCACGGACTGGCTGCTGCTGTTGTGGACGCTGATCATGACGGGCGCGTACATCGGCTATTTCTATCACGGCATCTATCTCGGCCCGCGCTACCTCTTCGAGACGCTGCCCTTCCTGCTCGTCCTCACGGCGCGCGGCATACTGGCGCTGGGGGCGAGCGCGCTGGAGGTACGACAAGCAGTGGGCAACCGGCTGAACATGAGACGTGCGACCGGTCCACTCCAGCTAGCGCGTTCCCCCGCCATAAGTGTAGTGACAATCGCGCTCGTCGCCTGCCTGCTGGCATGCAATCTGTTGTACTTCACGCCACGCCAGACTGCGGTCTACCAAAACTATACCGGGCTACCCCTGGGCATGCACGTGGACCTGGCCGCAGTCTATCATCCTCCCATGCATCACACCATCGTCGTCACAGACAACTACTGGCTGTATGCATTTGTGCTCTTCCCGCTCAACGATCCCCAGCTTCACAGCGATGTGATCTACGCCTCAGCCAGCAACCAGGCCCAATATGTGGAGCTACGCCAGGCGTTTCCGGGCCGCACGCTCTATCGTATCGATGTCGCGCCCGATGGCTCGGTGCGCTATGTTGCGCTGAATGGGGGATAAAAACTAGAGGCTCGTCTTCTCATAGATATCTTCAAAAGAGATTGACACGTCAATGCTTTTTAGCTGGATGATACTGCTTAGCTTATATCTGCGGGACACCCATGTATCCCCGTCACGGTAGTACACTTCGACCAGTTTCTTCTGTGAGCCAACCAGTATATACTCTTCAATTGAAGGGTAATCAAGATACATATCAAGCTTTTCCCCCTTGTCTACGTTCTCCGTCCCTGGTGAGAGCACTTCGACAATAACACGAGGATAGGCAATGTTATCCTTCCTGCCCTTGTCCCTTTCATCGCATCCTACAGTGACATCTGGATGAAGATAGCGAGATTCTGAAAGCTTGAAACGAATATCGGAGTTATACACGGTACACGGTGTTCTTCTGAGTGCATTGTGGAAGATACTTGCTATATTGGTTGCAATGATCGAATGATCGGGACTGCCTCCCGCAAGCATGCGCAGATGCCCATCAAAGTACTCATATCTCACAGTGCTTGCTTTTTCATCAAGCGCAAGATAGTCTTTCACGTCGATAGATGGATACTCTGGTAAGGCTATGATGGCACCTGCGCTTTCTATCCTTCTCGGAGCGCGACCAATCTCGTCCCTGAGATAGGACACGGTTTTTCAACAACTGCGGTACAGCAGGAACCGGAGACATCTTTGGTTTCACTCTTCTGTAACATTGCCCTTCGCCCTCTTATTATAACACCAACGAACTTAGAATGGCATTCATAAGCTAGCGTGCGCACGGATCAGCAGCAACGTAGGGATTTCGCGATTACCTGGCACCATTTCAGCCTGCCTGGCGGATGGCCCTGGTTCTATCACACGTTCGAGGATGAATCCGGCGGCGCTGAGCGTATTGAGATACGTGCTGAGCATGCGGTGATGTTCGCCGACACGGCCACGTGCCCCGTCCGGGTTAGAGGAGAACCAGTGCCGTTCGTCGAAATAGCCGCTGACGAGGCGGGCTAGGGCATGCTCAGGATCAGGAAGGGGGACCCACTGCGCGTGAGGCGTCTCGAAACAGGGATGAGGAATGGCAAAGACAAACCAGCCGCCTGGCTTGAGGATGCGGCGCACAGTCTGAAATACCGCTGTGAGATCCGGGATATTCGTCAGCGCCATCACACAGACGCAGCCGGTGAAACTACTGTCGCTCAGAGGATCAGCGCGCTGGGCGTCGCCCTCATGATACACAATCCCCAACGGTTCCTGCTCTTCGGAGCGCCGCGCCAGCGCCAGCAAGTTGGGCGCCAGGTCAAGGCCTGTCACCCGCGCGCCCCGTCGCGCCAGTGTACGTGCAACCCAGCCCTGTCCGCACGCCAGATCACATACGTCCTCTCCCTGGCAGGCGCCTACCAACTCCAACAGATTCGGCAGGATCACCTCATCGTACACAGGTCGCGCTTGTAGGTAACGGTCGTACCACTCAGCGATATCATCGTAGGAAGGCTGGGTCATAGTGCTCTCCTTATGGTCCCGCTCGTCCGAGCATGCTATAAGCACATCAAGTCTAGCCGCGTTATCAGTTACAAATGATGGTAGTCGTTATAGCGCTCTAAAATCCACTGTTGCGTCTTCTCTGGTTTGAACCAATGGGTAAGAGATACGTTCTTTGTACCGAAAGAAACGCGCGCCGGTGTGGCTCCGCTCAGGCCAAAGAAATAGCTAAACGAGGCTGCGATAACGCCCCCATGGCTCACCAGGACTAGCGTTTTTCCATCATACTCCTGAAGGATGCGATTGAGCGCCGATTGTACGCGTCCTGTGAATTCTAGTCCGGTTTCGTAGCCAGCCATGAAGCGGAAGAAGGGTTTTTGCGCTTCAGGCACCTGGTTCCAGCGCGCTAAGAATTCCTCTGGGGGTAAAGTGCCATCATCACAGACCCACTCTTCAAAGTCTTTATCGAAGACGATTGGCGTACCCAGAGCGGATGCCAGGATCTCTGCCGACGCTTTCGCCCGTCGCATAGGGCTGGCAATAAGTACATCGGCCTTGATTTCTCCCGTCCCCGCCAGGCGATCTCGCAAGCGTTCAATCTGTCTGATGCCCTCTGGCGAGAGGCCCAGATCCTGGTATGAGCCATTCTCCAGATCTTCAATATAGTCCCCATGGCGTATGAGATAGAGATGCGTCAATTCGTACATCCTTCCATTCTTCAAGTGGGCGCCAAACAATATCTGTTATGGATATATCTATAACGGATACTATATGCTAGTAGGGATATGTTGTCAAGGGCCGGTACCACCTTACCAAAAAGTGTCAGGTTTCTCTCTGCCGTCCGATCTTCGTAGCCGCGTGATTGATCGCGCGTGGCTACGAAGATCGGATATGATGTAGCATGTCCCTTGCAGTGCCTGCTGTATCGAAAGCCCTCATTCCGCGCGCAGGGCGGTGATCGGATCAAGCCGGGAGGCCAGCACGGCGGGATAGAAGCCGAAAAAGATCCCTATAACCACCGCTACGCCCACCGGCAAGAAGATTGAGACGGGCGTGACCACAAAGGGGATCTGGATCTCCTGAATGGTATGCACAAGCTCATAGCCGCCTAGCAGACCAACCAGAATGCCGATGATGCCGCCAATGACGCTGAGCAACAGAGCCTCTAGCAAGAACTGGTTGCGAATGTCGCTGCCACGAGCGCCCACCGCCATACGAATGCCGATCTCGCGCGTGCGCTCCGTCACCGAGACCAGCATAATATTCATGATCCCAATGCCGCCTACCGTCAGCGAGATGGCTGCCAGCCCGTTCAGCAGGCCCGTCAGGATGGCAGTATTGGCCTGCGCATTTTGAATGAGCTGGTTCGACGCGTAAGCCCGAAAATCGTCGGCTGCCCCCTGCTGAATATGGTGGATCTTCTCCAGCAGCGTCGTGATGTCCTGCTGCGCCAGGGTCACATTGTTGACGTTATCTATCTGGATATTGATCTGGCTCAGGGAGGGCGAGTTGCGTAGGCGCTGCTGAAGCGTCGAGAACGGGATAAACATGGCATTATCGCTTCCCGTCCCCTTGGCCTGCAACGTTCCCACCACGTGAAAAAGCTGGCCATTGATCCGCAGCGTCTGTCCCAGCGGATCGCCGCCCGACTGGGCGAACAACTGCTGGACCACGAGCGAGCCAAGAACCACATCCGGCTTCCCCGCCGTCTCAGCGCCGCTGCTGAACCAGCTTCTGGCCCTCGGTCTGCTGCCACTGCTGGCGGTGCATTCCAGGGAGTCGCTGTGGATCGTGTTCGTCGTGCAATTCGTCGAGTCGTGTATCGCGCAATTTGTGCAGCCTGCCGAGAGCGCGCTACTGCCAAACCTGGTCAGCGAGGAGCAGCTTGTCTCTGCCAACGCGCTCACATCTGTTAGCACAAATACGGCGCGCCTGGCAGGAGCGGCGCTCGGCGGCCTGCTGGTGGGAGTTGTGGGGCTGGCAGGGGTGACGCTGCTCGACGCGATCTCTTTCCTGTTTGTGAGCGCGATGATCTGGCTGATTAGAATGCCGGCCGTGCCGGAACCGGCGAGCGAGGCGGTCACTCCCGATGCTGCCCAGGCCAGCGCTGGGCATCTTGGGCGCGAATGGTTGGAAGGGATACACCTGATAGCCCGCTCGCGCATGCTTAGCGTGATCCTGATTATCTTCGCGGCCATGGGCCTGGGCGAGGGAGTGTTCGGCGTGCTACTGATCGTATTCGTCAAGAAGGTGCTGGGAGGTGGGGCGATAGAATATGGTCTGCTGCTCTCGGTGCAGGCCATAGGCAGCCTGGTTGGAGGGCTGGTCATCGCGCAGGTTGGCAGCCGCATCGCGCCCGCCCGCCTGTTCGGCATGTGCCTGGTCGCCTTCGGGTTCATCGACCTCCTGATCGTCAATGTGCCAGCCTTTATTCCCGGCCTCCTGATCGTATTGGTCCTCTTCGTGATCGTCGGACTACCGGCCACAGGCATGATGGTGAGCCTCAACGCGCTGCTCCAGATCAGCGTGGATGACAGGCTACGCGGACGCGTCTTCGGCACGAGCTTCGCGGTCTACGGGCTGATGGTCCTCATCGGCATGATTCTGGCGGGAGTCCTGGGAGATCGTCTGGGGCCGGTGCTCTTGCTGAACATCCAGGGCGGCATACACGTGCTCGCTGGCATATTCGCCCTGTTGATGCTGGGCGCGGTAAAGGCGCGGGAACATCAAGAGCAAGATAAGGCCGAGACGCGCGCCTTATCCCCCAATTGAGAGCCGCTTGTAGACGCGCTCAGGGATGCTCTTGATGATCAGCATGATGTAGCGCCAGAACCAGGGCACATACACGATATCGCGGCCCTGTTTCATGGCCTGGTAGATGGCTTTGCCAACCACACCCGGCTGCGCGAACAGGAGTCCTTTCTTGAAGGAGGCCGTCATGGGGGTATCGACAAAGCCGGGCTTCACCGTCACTACCGCTACTCCTGAACTATACAGGCGGTTGCGCAGACCTTGCAGGAAGATGTTCAAAGCTCCCTTCGCCGTCCCATAGACATAGTTGCTCTTGCGCCCACGGTCGCCGGCGACAGAAGAGATGACGGCGATGCAGCCACGTTTCTGCTGCTCGAATATGTTGGCGGCGAGGGTCAGCAGCGCGATCACACTGGTGCAGTTGGTGGTCAGCTCCTGCAGGGTCTCGGTGACACTCAACTCGCATTTGCGCTGGTCACCAAGTGTGCCGTGTGCGATCAGCAACATATCGAGATCATTGAGTGAGGTCAGGGCGGCATCGAACATCTCCTGGTGCCGATCGATCTCTGTGACATCCAGCAAGAAGGTCTCCACGCGCCTGGCTCCGCGCACCTGGAGATCATTGGCTAGCGTCGTCAGCTTCTCGTTATCGCGGGCCACCAGAAAGAGTTCCGCGTTCTCGCCGGCAAAGCATTTAGCCGTTTCATAGGCAATCGCCGACGTTGCTCCTATTATGAGTGCTTTCATACAGTTCAAATTCCATTCAAGGGTATATGGTAAGCCGCCCGCCGCGCAAGCGGGCGGCTACGGATTGGCGTTATCCTGTTGCGGCTAGTGTGGATGATACGGGTATGGTGACACGGCGCCAGAAGCTGGACGAGAACTTCGGGTCCATGTATTGTGTGAACTCCTGCCACTGTGGGAAATAGGCCTGGAAGTCCTCCGCGCTCATGCGGGCATCTTTAGCGGGATAGACCGCGCCCCCGTTGTCACGTACAATCCTATCGAGTTCGTTGAACAGGCGCAGGGTGCGCTCGCCATTGTTGGCAAAATCCAGCGCCAGGGTCAGGCCCGGTCGTGGGAAGGAGAGCATGCCGGGCGAAGGCATAGCGCCGAATTTCTTGAATACCGTCACGAACGAGGCTTCATTGGAGCGCCTGATGCGCAGCAAGATCTCTTTCATGGCCTCGTAGCCGCCCTCAAAGGGCACAACGCACTGGTACTGGAAGAAGCCCCGCTTGCCATACACACGGTTCCAGTGATGAACAACATCAAGCGGGTAGAAGAAGGGATCATAGTGCTGGACTTTCCGTATCCGCTTGCTCAACTGGGCGTGATACACGGCGGTATTGAAGGCTTTAATCGTCAGCTTATTTAAAACAAAGGAGGGGAAATCGAATGGGACGCCAAGCGGCAGATCCCTGGGGGCCTTCTGCGCACGCCTGGCTCGATTATGGTTGCCGCGCATGAAGATGCCCTTGCCAAGTTCTTTCTCGCCGGCCAGGCAGTCCACCCAGGTCACAGTATATTCGTAATTGAGGTCCGACTCGGCGGCGATCTCCCTGAACTCGGCGAGCGAGGAATAACGAATGTGCTCGACATCGATAAAAGCATTGCTGATGGGTTTCAGGCGAAACTCGGCCCACAAAATAACACCGGTCAGCCCCAGGCCGCCGATGGTGGCGCGAAACAGGGCTTCGTTCTGAGAGGGAGAGCACAATAAGCGCCGACCGTCGGAGCGAAGCAGCTCAAATTGCGTCACGTGGCAGCCGAACGTGCCCGCCTTATGATGATTCTTGCCGTGAACATCGTTGGCGATGGCGCCGCCAACCGAGACGAATTTCGTGCCAGGCGTCACCGGCAGGAACCAGCCGCGCGGCACGATCACGGCGAGGATATCGGCCAGGGAGACGCCAGCTTCGCAGCGCAACAGGCCCTCATCCTCATCAAAGGAGATGAAGTGATTCAAACGGCTGACATCGAGCGTCACGCCATCCTCGTTGAGACAGCTATCGCCATAGCTCCGGCCATACGCGAAGGGCAGCATCGATGGCTCAAGCGCGGCCAGATCGGGCAGTTCACTGCGCCAGTGTATAGGAATGACTTGTTCTGGCCTGACCAGCGGGAAACGCCCCCAGGACTGTGGCACTTTACTGGTAGAAGAACGCATATATAAAACCTCAGGTTGATCTATAAAAACACATACATTACCCATAACGTTTTGTGACAAGATATAGCTACGGAAACTGGCTGAAAGGGAGTAATTGGTCATGCATATTGTCATTTTCGCGGGTGGCACACTCCAGATGGGAACGGCGGTGGAAGCGGCGATCAAGCAGGCAGACATGTATATCGCGGCGGATAGCGGGGCGGCCACAGCGCTACGATGCGGCTGCACGCCGGCGGCGGTTGTGGGCGACATGGACTCGCTCGCTAGCCAGGTCGCGCAAGAGCTCAGCGCGCAGGGCTGCCAACTTGTACAGGCCCCGGTTGAAAAGGACGAGACGGATACTGAACTGGCAGTGCAGTTCGCCATCACCCAGGGTGCGAGCAAGATTACGCTGCTCGGCGGACTGGGCGGAGCGCGCTTCGATCACATGGTAGCAAACGTGCTGCTGCTGGCCGGCTATCAAAGCGTGCCACTGTATATCGTCGACGGTCCGGCGGTCGGCTGGTTGCTGGGTGGACCGGGACGCAGCGTGATTCATGGGCATGCCGGCGACCTGCTCTCGGTGCTGCCATTGAGTAGCGAAGCCAGCGGTATACGCACTGCCGGCCTCTACTATCCCTTACACGGCGAGACGCTGCGCCTGGGCATCCCACGCGGCCTGAGCAACGTGCTCACGCAGGAGCAGGCTGAGGTGTCCCTGGAGAGCGGGCGGCTGCTCATTATCCATACGTCCGCGTAGGGCCGGGGCGCAGGCCCTACGTGCCACAGGAACGCCCGTCATGAAAGGGAGATCGTCTTTTACTGTTGTGTTTTAAATTCCCTCTATACTTAAAACAAGAAAGCGGTGTAGAAGGGGGATTAATGAAAAACGATCAATCGCTGCGCTCGACACCCGTGTCCGGACAATTCTCAAATCTTCAAGCGAAGGGAGATAACCGGCACTTCGTCTTCGGCTACGGTCTCCTGGTACTGGCATTCGTGCTTGTTATTGGAAGCATGGCGGCACTACTCATGGGCGGACACCTTTCAGGGTTTGCCTCCCAGCGGAACATAGCTGTCCAGGCACACCATCCACTGACTCTTTCGACCTCCCAGACAGCGCCTATCCCTGCCCCTGTTGAGCAAAATTCGGCGCTGGTCTCGCAGGTGAATACACTCTTCACCAAACAGGTGAAGCAGGACCAATTTAGTGGCTCGGTGCTGATCGCTCAAAACGGCCAGGTGCTTTTCAAGAAGGGGTATGGCATGGCCGATTGGACCCATCACATATCCAATACGCCACACACCAAGTTTCATGTTGGCTCTCTGACAAAACAATTTACCGCTATGGCGCTGATGATCTTGCAGGAACGCGGCCAATTGCATGTGCATGATGCCCTTTGCCGCTATCTTCCGCATTGTCCCGCCGCCTGGCGGCCGCTGACCATCCATCACCTGCTGACGCATACATCCGGTATTCCCCAGTTGGACGATCTACATGTATCTCTCGCGTCGGTGCAGGCCTTTCTTGCCAGCTATGATGGCTTTCCGCTCTCCTTCGCGCCTGGGAGCCAGTACAACTACTGTAGTATCTGCTTCCAGATCTTAGGCATTGTGGTCCAGCAAGCATCAGGTCTGCCCTACAGCACCTTTGTGCAGCAGGCTATCCTTGATCCTTTGCACATGCACAATAGCGGCTTCGATGTGCATTATCTTTCACTGCCGGACCACGCCGTGGGGTATGCGAGCTGGCAAGTCGCAGCCGACTCTCTTGGCTGGGATGTTGGGCCGAGCATGTCGTTCCTTGATGCATCCGGTCTGCTGTATACCACCGTGGAAGACCTGTACCGCTGGGATCAGTCCTTCTATGCCGATATGCTGGTCTCACAGAAGACGCTGGATGAGATCTATACACCATATGTAGCATCAGAGTTTCCATCTTCCGACTACGGCTATGGCTGGTTTATCACCAAAGCGACATCCACCCACGATCCAGTCTTCTGGCATTATGGGAGCATCGATGGCTTCAGAGCCTATATCGGACGCTATCCCAGCGAGAAAGTGACCATCATTGTCTTAAGCAACCTGGCGACGGAAGACATCATAGCCCTCGCCGGCGCGGTAGAGCACACGGTCTTCGCCTCCATCAACACAACGGAGTCTGGCGCCGCCGGAACCCGGCTCTGCGCCTGCACCGGTCCGCCTGGGCCACCCATCCCGTAGGGGCGCCGTTTACAAGCCCGTGGAGGAAGCGATCTGGCGCTGGAATGAGCCAAATCCTGTTCCAAGCCACAAGCGGGTGAAGAATATGAGGCCCCAGATTGTGCCAACGCTGGTAGACAGGCGCTCAAAGAGTCCGGCTACCTCGCTATGTTGTCCGTTCAGGGCGCCGAAAGTGGCTATTAAGGCGATGGTCAAGATCCCGTTGATCACCGAGTACGTCGCCCAACCGCGCCAATGAGGTTCTCTGGCGAAGCGCCGGGCGAGGACGAAGAAGCCGCATGCTATGGCGGTGATGGACATAAAGGCAAAGATTACATGGATCGTTCCATGAAGAGTGGGGGGCGTGAGGATCACGCCTTTCGGGTAGCCAAAAGCCGGGTCCTGTGAGAAGAAGCCGTCAACGATCAGGCCCAGACCTTCAAAGACGCGGAAGATCGGATACCAGGTTGCGCCTACACCGCCTTTGAGGAACCTGCGCCAGCCGAACGCCGTCCAGATGACGATCACCCCGAAGATCGCGAAATTGACCTGCTGCACCCACCCGCCGGGACCCAGACTGAGTGCGCTGATGGCCTGCTGCCAGGCGCTATAGTCGAGGCGGGTGACGCCCTCAATCAGATAGGTGATTGTGAAAAGCACTGATGCTATCGTGCCGCACGAGAGCCACAACAGAAGTGGGGTGGGAACCGGTCTGCTCAGATGCCGGGAAGCCGTCTCGTTTTGCGTAAGGGTCATGTTTGCTTGCTCCTATCCAGAACACCTCGCTATTTCTGCTTCAGACTCAGAGATCGCCGCCAGTGTGGGCCACGATCCAGAACACCAGTGCCACGCCTTCGACCACACCGGCGGCGATCAGGAGACGGCGTACCGGAGCCGCTACAACCGCTAGTGCAATGACGGCCTGAACAACGATAAGGCCCACCAGGAGGCCAGACTGAGGGGGCTGCGCCAACAGGCCAATACAGTGGATGACGGCGGCACTTCCGGTGAAGAGAGCCGCCCAATAGAGCAGGGCGCCCCGCTTCAGGCGGTTCGTAGTGAGCCAGCCAGGGATGGAGCGTGGTTGACGAGAAAGCGCAGGGGGGTGCGTTGCTTCTATACACATGCTGATGCCTCTTCTTAAGAATAGCTATATGTCTCAGAACATCTTCAACGCTCTTAAAGGATAAAAACGTTGTTATTCATCTTGAAGAGAGTATAGAATATGCACCGTTACCAGACCGTTCCTGCCACTCATTCTTGAATATGATCAGGCGGAAGTAAATCAAATAACTGCGTTTATCGGTGCAGTTTTCCACTTCAGGCGGAGGTTATCGGCTCAGTTGCTTCGGGTACCTTGCCAGAAACTGTGCCGATAATCCAACTCTGCTGATCACGTTCTTGCTCTTTTGTCTCGCACGGTATCGTGGGCGGCTGTGGCTTTTGTTGCAGCTTCTCAATTTTGCGTATCAGCATCTCGCCTATGTGCATACCGGGCATCTCGATCCAGCGATAGAGCGTTAGAGAGACGGGAATGATCAGGAACAATACCCAGCAATAGAGCGCGGCATAGGCGATGCTATGGTTGTTGTTCCAGCCCTGGAAATGGTACTGGATAACATTGACATAAAGGAAGATAAACGGCAAGTGCCACATATAGAGGCTAAAAGAAATCAAGCCAACCCAGCGTAACAATGGCCACTCAAATGGCTTTTTGAGTCTGGCGGAGCCGAACAACAAAGCCATGATACAGAGGCCATAACAGAGTGCATAGCCAGATGCCTGCCACATGGGCCAGATGCGTCGCAATGGCACCATATAGGGGTCCAGGAAGGTGAATATCTGATATAAATTTATATTCGTATGTACAGCAATGTTTAAGAGATAGAAATGCCAGAGCGACAGGATAGCGAGTATTACCAGGCCAATAAGAAACATTGAGGGACTCCAGCGTCGAAGCCGTATCTGCCAGCGCACACCCTGGGCGGCATTCTGTGTATAGACATAGAGCACAGAGATAAGCATGCCAACGGCAAATACTTCAAAAAATTTGCCGCCATCACCATAGATATAGGGTTTCAGACCGGTCCAGATGGTATGTGGAAGCAAGAAATCCAGCGTTGGTGTATCGGCGAGCGAGAGGCCCCAGAAACGTGTCAGCAGGCCCCATGTGAACATGGCGCACAAGCATACCGAGAGTTTGATCACCCGGCTGTGCAGGTCTCCCCGGCGGATGATCAAACTGAACACCCAGGCGATAATGGGCAGAAGCATATAAAATTGGAATTCGATTGCCAGGGTCCAGAAAGGACCATTCAGGGTCCCCGAAAGCCCTCCATCCATGCGAAAAGTCAAAAATTGCCAAAGTTGTTGTCGATGGTCACTATGGAGGAACTCTGGATGGAAGAAGAGAATAATCAGGAATAAAGCCACATAATAGCCTGGAATAATACGAAAGATGCGGCGGAGATAAAAGCGGCGCCACCCTGGCCAGTTTCCATCGAATACGAGTGCTTTGACGTATGGCAAGAACAGCAAAAAGCCGGAGAGGAGAAAGAAAAGGATCACACCGGAATCACCAAAATAAGCCAGTGTCCCAAGAATATTGTTTATCCCATGGAGGGGTAGCCACATTCCATAAACGCGTGCTAAAAAATTCATATGGAACCAGAGCACAGCCAGGCATGCCACCCCTCGCACTCCATCCAGCACAAAAATATGATTTTTTGTTTTGCTTACCTCCAGTGCATCAGATGCAGATTGGGTGGTATCATATATCTTCTGACACAGAGCCTTATACTGATTTCCCATAAAAATTGTAGGAGAACTGTCCAGGTTTTTCACATGCTGCCTTCTTCCAAGTTCAACGAATACTACTTCCCCACAGGAATAGTACTATGAGTTGTGGTTTTGTACCCATCAGAACCGGCTCAGTTCAAAGGTATGTTTCTATGGGAAATTAGTATACTACTACATATTGCTTGTAGATAATAACGAAACATACCGTCTCAGGGCACATCTTTCATCCCTATGGGTATGAAGTACTATAAGAGCGTATATGTCTATAGGAGCTATAGGACATGCACCATCACCAGACCATTCCTGCCACACCTTCCTTAATGAGGCTTGCCATTATGCTGTGTCCCAGCCGCCATTTCATTCGTCAAGTGAAGCCTGACGGAGCATTATGAGGCCAGCCACGCCCTACGGACACGCCGAATTGGCCTCCTTTTTAGCTTAAGCTCACGCCCTATGGATAACCGCCCTACGGATGATTTACCCAGCGCGTTATGCTACCGCAGAAACTGGTTTGTATACAGCGCATCGAGATTTATGGAGCGCACGACTTTGCCGGCGTTATCTTTGATCTGCCCGGTGTTCAGGATGAACTGCGGGTAGCCATGCCAGGCGGCGGCGTCCTGCATGCCCCATATGCGACCGGGGTCGGCGTAGCGAGGACTCAGGAAGTCCTGGCTCGCGAAGACAAGACCAGTATCTGGGAAGGTGCCGCGCGGGGCGCCGCTGAGTAAGAGCTGCGCCGACTCGTGTCCGTGCGCGCGAGCGTACTCGTAGCCGCGCGTCGTCGCCGCCATGAACCTGCGCAGCATGTCCGGCTCTTGCTTGATCTGTTTGGAACCCGTGATGATATTCGGCGTATAGTAGTCGGCAACCCCGTAGTTGGTGATGGGGAAGACATTCAGCTTCATACCCTCGCGCTGCGCCTGGATGACCTCCCAGCCCTCGAAGACCCAGGCGAAATCGGCGCGCTTCGTCTGCAAGGCCTGCATCGCGTCGATGGTGAGCGTCACATCTTTGAACACGCCCCGACCTCCATCGTCGCGGATGATCTGTCCGACCACGGCATCTTCGTAGGGCGCGCCGAAGCCGGCGTAGACCTTGTTATCGAGGTCGCGCGGGCGCGTCAGGCCGGACGAGGTCAGCGTCACCAGCGCCGATGTGTTGTGCTGGAGGATGGCGGCAATCGAGATGACGGGTTGCCCGATGGCCGCGTCAGTGACAATGCCCTCGGTGGCGCTGATCCCGACATCAGCCTGACCTGTATTCACTAACACGTCGGGCGAGACGTTCGCTGAATACGGCAGGAGCACCAGATTGATCCCTTCGTCGGCATACCAGCCTTTGGCCTGCGCCACATAGATACCGGTATGGTTCGTATTAGGCGTCCAGTCCAGGGCCAGCTTCACCGTCGTGAGGTGCTGCGGCCTATGTGAGCCAGTGGTGGTCAGACCTGTTCCAGCGGCGCGCTGCTGCCAGAGGAACGCGCCCAAGACAACGATGATGAGCAATAACGGAATACCAACGCTTAAAAAGAGACGAGTGCGTGAATTCATCCGATGGATTCCTTTCATGTGGTAGAGCGGACACTGCTGTAATACCATGGCAATGCCAGACGTTCGATGAGCGATACAAGACCAAAGAGCAGGAGACTGAGCACGACGACAATCAAAATCGCGGCAAAGACCAGGGCCACGGCGCGCGAGTTCGTCGAGGTCAGGATGAAGATGCCCAGTCCCTGGTACGCGCCCACGTACTCCGCGACGATCGCCCCCGTCATGCTGTAGGTCACAGCAATGCGCAGGCCAGAGAAGAACGCGGGCATGGCGCCCGGCAGGCGCACAAGCCAGAGCATCTGCCAGCGCGAAGCGTGCATGCTGCGCATCAACCGCAGCAGTTCTGGCTCGGTCCCCAGCAGGCCATCGGCGCACGCTACGGCTATAGGAAAGAAACAGTACAGCGTCACTACAATCACCTTCTCACCCAGTTCGTAGCCAAACCAGATCAGCAACAGGGGTGCCAGGGCCACCATGGGCACCGTCTGCGAGGCGATCAGCAGCGGGTAGATGGCGTTGCGCACCCAGGGCGAGATATCGAGCAGGATGGCCAGCAGCAGCCCCAGCAACGTCGCCGCCGCCATACCGATCAGCGTCTCCAGCAAAGTTTGCAGCGTATGCACGTAGAGGATATCCCAGTTCGCCACCAGAGCCTGCAAGATCGCTGTCGGCGCGACCAGGATCAGCGGACTCACCTGACCCACGCGTACAGAGAGTTCCCAGAAGAGCACCAGGGCCGCCAGCAGCACAAAGGCCGGTCCATAGTTAGCCACCCTGCGTAGTCGTCGCGTCGTCAAGGCAGGGCCGTCGCTCGCGGATCTCTGGAGTATCATAACGGTTGCTCCTTCAGCAGGAGCGCCAGCAGCTCCTGCTCTAAGCGCGCCGCTGGCTCTTGCGCCAGGTGTTCCGGCCGGCGCGGGCGCGGGAGATCGACCTCCAAGGCGCGCAGAATATGTCCGGGGCGCGCACTCATCACATAGATGCGGTCGGACATGAAGATGGCTTCACGCACATCGTGAGTGATAAAGAGCACGCTGGCGTGCAGCGTCTGCCAGAGATCGAGGAGCCACATCTGGAGCGAGAGACGTGTCAGAGCGTCGAGTGCCCCGAACGGTTCATCGAGCAACAGGAAGGAGCGATTGAACAACACGGTACGCAGGAGCGCAACCCGCTGGCGCATACCACCTGAGAGCGTGGCGGGAAAATGCCCGCTAAACTCTCCCAACCCGAAGCGCTTAAGCAGTTCTTGAGCCTCCTGCCGCGCCTGCCGGCGTGGCACGCGGCGCACATCCAGGCCCAGCATTACGTTCTCCTCGACCGTCCTCCAGGGCAGCAGCAGCGGCTGCTGGAGCATATACCCTGTCTTGCCAGCGCGGCTGGTATCGGGCTCACCATCGATAGCCACCAGCCCGGCGCTCGGCTCCTCCACGCCTGCGATGATATTGAACAGCGTGCTCTTGCCGCAGCCGCTTGGCCCGATGAGCGTCACAAACTCGCCGGCGGCCACGCTAAGGTCAACGGTCGCCAGCGCCTCCAGGCTCCTGCGCCCATCGCGATACACCTTGCTGACCCCGCGCACCTCCAGCTTCGCCAGATTTTCTTCCTGCCCTGATTTCTCTACCTGGGGAGAATTCATGCTCTGCTCTCCTGTAACGACACCTGGCATTCAGGGCATGCAAAAGGCCGCAACCCTGATATTCTGGAGGATTGCGGCCTGGTATACCGACCCGGCGCGTCTGTGGAGCGTGATAAAGGTTATCCCTGAGACGCGCTTGCCGCTTCCCTACGCTGGTACTAGCCAGATCAGGTTCATAGGGTCAGCAACCGCGTTACGCTCGCAGTCGCTCTCTCAGCCGGATGGCCCCCCTAGCAGCGATATGATGCTCTTATGCAGATGCTCAATGTGCGTTTCTTTCCTTCACATAGTATACCGGATAGGCGCCACTTTGTGAAGGGCAAGCTACCGTCCTATCATCCCCTGGAAGAAACTGTATGCGTCACCTTCTCCTGTAGATGTATCAGGCGGTGAAGAACTCAACCAGAACGGGAACAAGGGCTTCCGCTTTGACCATGTGAGTCTGCCCTGCCAGAGTACGGTAGCTTGCATTGGGCAGTGTCTGTGCCAGCGCTTTCATCGCATGACGCATCCAGGTCGGACTTTTTCCTCCATCCATGACCAGCGTAGGAGCTGTGATGGAGGAGCCCAGTGTGGTTGGTAATGGTTTGCCTGCCCCGTACGCGACTATAGTACTAAGGTCGTACGGCAGGGTGTGCGCCACAGCGGTAAGCTTCGACCACATGGGGAAGAACGGCATAATGGCGACCATAAAAGCGGGCGTGCCAACCTGTTTCATGAACATCTTGACTGCTTTCGAACGCTGATTGTGCGCTAGCGCCTCTTTGAGGCTGGCCAGCAATGCCGGTGTTATCGGTTTGCCGGTATCATCGACAACGAATGGCGCTTCGTACAGGGCCAGTTTCGTGACCCCTGGCAGCCGATTCGCCGCTTCGATGGCCAGGCCGGCGCCTGAGGATTGACCGGCCACATAGGCTGTACCCCCGGCTACTTCAACGAGGGCTGCCAGGTCTTCAACCTCGCGCTCAACCGCATATGGTTGGGTATCTCCGCTTTCGCCGCGCCCCCGGCGGTCATAGGTGATGATGGTAAAATGCGGAGAAAGCTTGGCAGCCAGATCCTGGGAAGGCCCGAATTGTCGATAACAGAGCGCCCCATCCACCAGAATGAGAGCCGGTCCCTGGCCGACCTGAGAGTATGCGATAACGGTACCATCTTTGGAGGTAATGGTGTTCTTCTGCGCGATTGCTGTGGCCATTGTCTTTTTCCTTTACTTTGCTTGCAACTCTTGTACATATCCAATCAGATGATCCCAGGTCATGTTCATCCCTTGCACCATCCCCATGGCGACGGCGACTTTCAGGTCTGCGGCACTGGTGAACTGGATACGAGCAGTGACTCTCGTTGTATCAGCCTCTTCTGTAAAAAGCATGGTGGTCAGATGCTCAGGAATACCCTCGATGGGGTTGGCATGCTCATCGGCGAAGGTTGAGCTATAGACCAGCTTCTCCGGCGGCACGATTTCGCGGTACACGCTGCGCGCCCAATGCTCTTGACCTTCCGGCGAGCGCATACAGTAGTGCCAGATGCCACCGGGTCGCAGGTCGATAGTGCAGGTGGGAACGGTATATGGCTGTGGCGCCCACCAGCGCTTGAGATGCTCCGGCTGGGTGAACACCTGAAACATCAATGTACGGGGCGCAGTGAATTGTCGCTCCACGACAAATTCCTGTTCCCCAGGATGGGGGCTCAGAGAGTGGGAATCAAACATTGCTATCCTCACTTCGCTTGCTAGTATGCTGCTCGGTGGCCTGCAATTCCAGGAGATAGTCGTCCAGCCGATCGAAGCGTTCCTCCCAGAGGTGGCGAAAAGATTGGAGCCAGAAATCCAACTCCTGGAACGGCTCACGCCTCAGCTTATAAATCCTCCGATTGGCCTGCGGCTGAATCTCTACAATCTCTGCCTTGCTCAGGACCTTGAGATGCTTCGACACCTGTGGCTGTTGTAATCCCAGCCGCTCGGTGATTTCTCCTACTGTCAGAGGACCACCGCGCAACAATTCGACAATGTGGAAGCGGTTTGGCTCCGTCAGAGCAGTCCATAGTGTTTTCATAAGCTAAGTATACCCTAAAAGGAATATACTTGTCAAGGAATATTCCTTTTAGGGCATGTTTTGGTCGTGCGCACATACTCGGTGAATCGCTGGGCGGAATGGTGGCACAGTCTCTTGTGCGTCGCTATCCTGATCGCGTAGCGAGCATGATCCTGGCCAGCACAGCAGCGCCGGTAGCGACCCAGGTGCCGCGCATGAAGCGGCTGAAACTGCTGGTGCGTCTCATGCCGGCAGGCGTGCTGCGTTCGCTCTCAGTCAAGCGTGTACTCAGCCTGCTGATCGGTATGCCGGCGGATGAGCAGGCATTCTGGCAGGCTTTTCTCACAGAGCAGGTAATGCTGTACGCCACGAAGTCCTGGCTGATCAGCCAATATAAGCTCCTGGTAGACTATTGCGAACACTACCACTTTACTCCTGAAGACCTGGCGCAATGGACGAGACCAGTACTCATCCTGGCCGCCGATAACGACGAGATCGTGCAAAGAATCGCGCCCGGCTCCCTGGCGCGCTATTATCCCAGAGCCAGCATCCACATCTTCCACGAGGCCGGCCATAGTCCCCCGCTGACCAAACGCCAGGAATACATCGAGGTAGTGCAGGAGTTTTTACAAGCGAACCAGCAGGAGCACGCCCCTCAGGGTTAGGGCCGTCACGAAGCCCAGGCAATAGGCGTCAGTTAAGTCCATTACCGGCAGGAAACGATCGGTGAGTCTGTAGCGCGTGGCTTGCCTCGCCGTCCTGGTGGTGACAGGGACGGCG